>JAYSYH010000162.1:0-1719 GCA_043716645.1 Betaproteobacteria bacterium
AGCTTGAACAGACCGGGCTGGGCCAGCCAGGCCACGGGCGCGGGGTCGTAGACGGCCATGCGGTTTTTGCCCGCCACGATCTGCGTGTAAGCCTGCAGCAAGTCGGCGAACAGCAGGGCTTGCTCGCTGCCGTCGCCACGCACGGCGGCCACGTGCTCAGGGCCCACTTCGACCTGGCGGCAGGCGTTCAGGCCGAACATCAGCACCTCGATGCCGGCATCGAAAACCTGCTGCGCCGCTTCGGGGTCGGCGGCGATGTTGAATTCGGCCACGGCGTTGGTGTTCCCGCGGTCGGTGGAGCCGCCCATGATGACCAGGCGCTTCAGCAGCCGGGGCACGTCCGGCGCATGCGCGAAGGCCGTCGCCACGTTGGTCAGCGGGCCGATGGCCAACAGCACGACTTCGCCGGGGTGCGCACGCACATGGGCGATGAGCGCATCCACCGCATGGCCGGGCGACACCGGCGCCTGCTCGCGCGGCAGCTTGCGGCCGACGCTGCGCATTGCGTTTTCACCCAGCACGTCTTGCGCGGTGACCAGCGCCTGCGCCAGCGGCCGGTCGCAGCCGGCATACACCGGCGCGCTGATGCCGTGCAGGGCCTTGATGCGCAGCGCGTTGGACAGCGTGCGCTCCAGCGGCGCGTTGCCGGCCACCACGCTGACGCCATCGACCACGAATTGCGGATCGGCCTCCAGCAGCGCCCAGGCCATGTAGTCGTCGAAACCGGGGTCGGTGTCCAGCCAGAGGTGCAGCGGTGTTGGCGTTGTCATGCGGCCGGCTTGCTACCGGCGCGGCCGATCAGCGCCGCGCGCGCGGTGTCGAAACTCAACGTCACGGCCGCGCCTTCCTGCCAGGGCGCGGCGTCGGCCGGCGCCGCGCCGCGCACCGGGCCGGCGGCCGTCTGCACCCAGAACTCCAGCCTGTCGCCCGCGTAGCTGCGGCTTTGCACGGTGCCGGCCAGGCCGGGCTGTCCGGCGGGCAAAACGGCCACCGACTGCGCGCGCCAGGCGACGTGGGTTATCGCGTCGGCAAGCGCCATGTTCACCGGCAAGCGCGCTCGCTCGAACAGGTTTTCGTAGCCCATGAAGGTGGCGACGAAAGGCGTGGCCGGCCGGTGGTAGACGGCAGCCGGCGTGTCGTCCTGTTCGATGCGCCCTTCGCGCATCACCACGATGCGGTCCGACAGGCTCAGCGCCTCGTCCTGGTCGTGCGTAACGTAGAGCATCGTGATGCCCGACTCGCGCTGCAGGCGGCGCAATTCGGCGCGCATTTCGACGCGCAGCCGGGCGTCCAGGTTGGACAGCGGCTCATCCAGCAGCAGCAAGCGCGGGCGTATCACCAGCGCGCGCGCCAGGGCCACGCGCTGCTGCTGGCCGCCCGACAGTTGAGCCGGCAGGCGGTCGGCGAAATCGGCCAGGCCGACGGAGGCCAACGCTTCGAATGTGCGCTGTTTCAGCGCTTCGGCCGCCACCTTGCGCAGGCGCAGACCGAAGGCCACGTTCTCGAACAGGCTCAGGTGCGGGAAGAGGGCGTAAGACTGGAACACCAGGCCGATGTCGCGCTGGTGGGCGGACAAGCGGGTGATGTCCTGCCCGGCCAATTCGATGCGCCCGGCGGCCGCATCCAGCAGGCCGGCGATGGCGCGCATCGTGGTCGTCTTGCCGCAGCCCGAAGGCCCGAGCAGCGAGATGAGCTGGCCCTGTGGCACCGCCAAAGACA
>JAYSYH010000163.1:0-1719 GCA_043716645.1 Betaproteobacteria bacterium
CAACATCACCGCGCTTCGATCGCCAATGCATGAAGCCAAGGAAACGCCATCTTGATCGATCTTGTGCTTTCGCAACTGACCGACCTGTTTCGCATCGGATTGATGCTCGCCTTGGTGGTCACGATGCTCAGGACTTCTGCCGTGACAGGGCGCGTGCTGCCATTGGCCTTGGGTGTGGTGTTCGTGGCCGTGATGCTGCCCAGCACCATGACCAGAGGTTCAGCAAGTCTCATCGATGCCATCCTCGCTGAACTGGTCTCGAACCTGATCATTTTGCTGCCTGTCCTTGCCGTTGCGACCTTGATCGTGCGCCTGCGCCAGAGAGTGCGACCTTGATGCGGGTTTGCTCAGCGCGACGGTTGCCAGGCTCGCTGAGTAAGTCGGTCAGTCAGCCAGCCAGCCAGTTGGTTAGTTGGCCAGCCGCGCATTCTGCGGAAACATCGCCGCGTCCACCGCGTCGTCCATCTCGGCCTTGACGGCACGGCGGGTCTTTAGCACTTCGGCGCGCTGCGCCGCCGGCTGGGCGTTGATCTCGTCGAGTAGGCGTTTGACGTTGGGCAGCTGGACCGAAGCCTCGGCGCCCAGCACGAAGGGCAGCACCCGCACCCAGCCCGATACCGCCATATCGACCAGGCTGTAAGTCTCCCTCAGCATGCAGCGGCGCTGCGCGAAGTGGGCGTCCAGCAAGGCCCAGTGACGCCAGGCTTCGAAGTCGTAACGGTTCAACGCATAGGCCTTGGGTTCGGGCGCGAAGTGCTTGAAGCGAACACATTGGCCCGAAAGAGGCCCGATGCCGCTGGCCACGCTGCTGAACTCCTGTCCGGTCGGCCGCCGCACCTGGCGGCTTCTCATCGATGTCGAACCGGACGAGTGCCTCCCTACCCTGTTGAATCGTCTGAAGGCGATTCCTGTGAACGCTCAAGGCCAGTGACGGATTGGCCTCGCCGTCATCATCCACATCGACCATGACCACATCGGCGGCGCAGCCAGGCTCTTCGCCGACACGTCGCTGAATCTGGAATTCGGGGGAAACCTGGTTCAACGCGCCGAGCCCGCCGGTGATCCGTGGCGTCAGGGAAGGGCTTGGCTTGGCGGCGGTTCTCGCGTCTGCCGCGCGGGGCCCGCCCTGGAAGCTTGCTTTCGGTGGACGAAATGGGGCGACCGGCCCCCAGGCGTTCGTCGAGTGCCTCGCAAGCGGGGACAGCCACGGGTCATGCTCCTGTCGCCGACACGCCAAACGCTGGATGACCTCTACCGCGTGTGGGCGAAGGCACCGCCCAAGGTGAAGGTCCCAATGCAAGGGTTGCCGTTGAGCACAGCAGGCTTCGAAGCCGTAGAGCCGATATCGACTTGGCCAACCAGCCGGGACCACGGTACTCACCGGCGCGCTGGTGAGACTGCAGTCGGATTCGATGGCGACGATCTCGGATCCCCGCTCTCGAGATCGATCTGGCGAGCAAAGATCGACGTAGACCCATGCAGAGCGCAACGATGACTTACGGCCCGAATCCGCGAAGTGATGCAAATGTCGGTAGTGGTCGACCTCAAGTTCAAAACCCGTCGACCGATCTACGTGTGTCTGAGGGGATTCGATGCATTGCGCGTTAGCGCCGTGCGCACTGAACTCGGGCTCTCAGGAGGGAAGTGCGATTCGTCACGGCGGGCGGTCGTTCGAACACGTGCATTGGCTTTACGCGTCGCCCGATGCCGTATGCCTTT
>JAYSYH010000164.1:0-16474 GCA_043716645.1 Betaproteobacteria bacterium
CAAAAGGAATTTGAAAAGAATTCGACAAAAGTAGCTAAAAAAAGGGGTACTGCATTGCAAAAAGACGCAGTAACGCTTACCAAAAAAATGAGAGAAGGCGATATAGCTTTTATTGACCCTCCATATTCTGAGGTTCAGTACAGTCGCTTCTATCATGTGTTGGAAGCGATTGCTCTTGGAAGCGCCGGTGAGGTCAGTGGATCTGGACGTTACGTTTCAATTCTCCAACGCCCACAATCAAAATTTTGTAGAACATCTCAATCTACGGAGGCATTTGACGAATTGATGAAGAAAGTCTCGGCATCTGGCGCGGACGCGCTAGTAACATTTCCTGCGGGCTGCGCATCAAATGGACTTTCGGGCTTAAGAGTAGAGGAAATTTCTGATAAATATTTTCGTGTTAGGAAACGAAAAATAACTTCCACTTTTAGTACATTGGGTGGTACCGCTATTTCACGCGGTGGTCGTCAATCAACTACGGAATTGATTCTGCATTTAGTACAAAAGTAGCTTTGATTCGTGCGGCGCGCCGTCATGACCCAATGGCGTGCAACTTATCACTCAGCTGCACCTTCGAAAAAGCCGAAGAACGCAATCTAATCGCGAACATCAACGCCAGCACCCGCGCGAAGGTTGAGTTTTTCGAGGAAATGATTGAGATCGGCTTTAAATTTGGCGCGTTAAAGCCGAATGGGCCGATCACGTTCGAGGATTTGGCGGCAGAACGCGCAAATTACTGAAATCGCTAGATCACTGCGCGCGTCAAAATCACTTCAGCGGCCTATTCAAACCTTGTTCCTCCGCACACGCCACCGCCGATTCGTAGCCTGCATCGGCATGGCGCATGACGCCTGTGCCGGGATCATTCCACAGCACGCGCTTTAATCGTTTCGCGGCCGCATCGGTGCCGTCGGCGACGATCACCATGCCCGAGTGCTGGCTGTAGCCCATGCCGACGCCGCCGCCGTGGTGCAGGCTGACCCAGGTGGCACCGCTGGCCGTGTTCAACAAAGCGTTCAGCAGCGGCCAGTCGCTGACGGCGTCGCTGCCGTCTTTCATGCTTTCGGTTTCGCGGTTGGGCGAAGCAACACTGCCGCTGTCGAGGTGGTCGCGGCCGATGACGATGGGCGCTTTCAACTCGCCGCTGGCCACCATCGCGTTGAAGGCCAGGCCGGCGCGGTGGCGTTCGCCCAGGCCAATCCAGCAAATGCGCGCCGGCAGGCCCTGGAAGGCGATCCTTTCGCCGGCCATGTCCAGCCAGCGGTGCAGCGCGGCATCGGCCGGAAAAAGTTCCTTCATCTTCGCGTCGGTCTTGCGGATGTCGTCCGGGTCGCCGCTCAACGCCACCCAGCGGAAGGGCCCGCGGCCGCGGCAAAACAGCGGGCGCACATAGGCCGGCACGAATCCGGGGAAGTCGAAGGCCCGGGCCACGCCGGCGTCAAAAGCCACCTGGCGAATGTTGTTGCCGTAGTCCACCGTGGGCACGCCGCAGGCCTGGAAATCGAGCATGGCCTGCACATGCACCGCGCAGCTTTGCGCGGCGGCGGCGCGCAGGGCGGCGTGCTGGGCGGGGTCGGCTTGCGCGGCGCGCCAGCGCTCGACCGACCAACCCACCGGCAGGTAGCCGTTGACCAGGTCGTGGGCGCTGGTCTGGTCGGTCACCAGGTCGGGCCGAATTTGCCCATTTCGGCCGCGCCGGACCAGTTCGGGCAGCACCTCGGCGGCGTTGCCCAGCAGCGCGATCGAGACCGCCCGGCCTGAGGCCGTGTAACGCGCGATGCGGCTCAGCGCGTCGTCCAGGTCGGTGGCCTGTTCGTCGACATAGCGGCTGCGCAGGCGGAAGGCTATGCGGCTTTGCTGGCATTCGATGCTCAGGCTGCAGGCGCCCGCGAACGTGGCGGCCAGCGGCTGCGCGCCGCCCATGCCACCCAGCCCGGCCGTCAGGAACCAACGCCCCGTCAGGTCACCGCCGTAATGTTGCCGGCCGGCTTCTACGAAGGTCTCGAAAGTGCCCTGCACGATGCCCTGGCTGCCGATGTAGATCCAGCTGCCGGCCGTCATCTGGCCGTACATCATCAAACCCTTGCGGTCCAGCTCGTCGAAGTGTTCCCAGGTCGCCCATTTCGGCACCAGGTTGCTGTTGGCGATCAGCACGCGCGGTGCGTCAGGGTGGGTGCGAAACACACCCACCGGCTTGCCGCTTTGCACCAACAAGGTTTCGTCGGGCTTCAGCGCCAGCAGGCTGCTGCAGATGGCCTCGAAGCAGTCCCAGTTCCGGGCCGCCTTGCCGATGCCGCCGTAGACCACCAACGCGGCGGGGTTCTCGGCCACCTCGGGGTCGAGGTTGTTCTGCAGCATGCGGTAAGCGGCCTCGATCAGCCAGTTGGCGCAACTGATTTCAGCGCCGCGCGGCGCGCGCACCGTCCGCGGCTGGGCACTGGGGTGAACGGTGGACAGGTCGGTCATGGCGGCACTCCAGAGCTTCACGGCATGGTCACTCTACTTGTCTAGACAAGCCCAGGCAAGTGGGTTTTCGAGGGCTAAGATGGCGCTATGGTCACAGCCGCAACCCGCCCGGTCGCCACCCGCGAAGAACGCCAAGTGGCCAAAGCGCCTTACGCCCGGATCAAGCAGCACCTGCTGTCGGGCCTGCACAGTGGGCAGTGGCCGCCAGGCGCGCGCATGCCGTCTGAAGCTGCGCTGGTCGCCGAATTCGGCGTCAGCCGGATGACGGTGAACCGGGCGCTGCGTGAATTGCAGGCCGAAGGCCTGGTGCAGCGCAGTCAGGGCCTGGGCACCTACGCCGCGCCGCTGCACCGCGTGTCCAGCCAGCTGACGCTGCGCGACCTGCACGAAGAGATCGAAGCCCGCGGCCACTGCCACCAGGCGGTCGTTCATGTGCAGCGTGCCGAAGCGGCAGCGGCAGCGCTGGCCGCGCAGTTGGGTGTGCCCCCCGGCACCGAGGTCTTTCACACACTGATCGCCCACTTCGAGGACGGCATCGCATTGCAGTCCGAGGACCGCTATGTCAACCCGGCCTGCGCTGCGGGCTATCTGCAGGCCGACTTCACACTGACCACGCCCACCCAGTGGCTGTTTCAGCACACCGCGCTGTGGCGCGCGCAGTACAGCATCGAAGCCGGCTGCGCCACCGCGCGGGAGGCCCGGCTGCTGGGCATCGCAGCCGACGCGGCTTGCCTGATCGTCGTGCGCCGCACGTTCAGCCGCACGGCCCCCATCACGCTGGCGCGTTTGGTGCACCCGGGCGGGCTGTACGCGCTGCACGGCGAGTTCCAGCCATGAACGTCGTCCGCCTGACTGACGTGCCGTTGCAACCCTGGCGCAACGGCGGCGGCACCACGCGGGCGCTGCTGACCTGGCCCAACGCGGGCGACTGGCAGGTGCGCGTCAGCGTGGCCCACATCAGCGCCGATGGTGACTTCTCGGACTGGCCCGGCACCGAGCGCTGGTTCGCCGTGGTGGAAGGCGCAGGCGTGACACTGGCGCTGCCCGACGGCAGGGTGACCCTGCGCAGCGGCGACCTGCCGCACCGCTTTGCGGGCGATGTGGCGGCTCGCTGCACGCTGATCGACGGCCCGACGCAGGACCTGAATCTGATGGTGCGACGGCGCGGCAGCCGTTCGGGCGAGATCGGCGAGATCGGCGAGATCGGCGGCATAGGCGGCATGCGCCGCGCCTTTGCCGGCAGCCGGGCCAGCGGTATCGCCGAATGGCGCGCGCTGTACGCCGCCGACGCGCTGACGCTGGAACTGGACGGCGCTGTGATGCCGGTGGCCGCCGGCACGCTGCTTTGGCTGGCCTCCGACCAGCCCGTGGGCTGGCAGGTGCACGAGGGCGACGTCCGGGCCTGGTGGCTGAGCTGGCGCGCGCGATGAGCACCGCGGCAACGACAACCACGGCCGCGGCCACGGGCACGGGCACGGGCACGGGCACGGGCACGGGCATGCTGTGGCGCAACGCGCGGCTGGCCACCCTGGCTGAAGCACGCGGCTGGGGCTGGATCGAGCGCGGCGCCTTGTGGGTCGAGGGCGACCGCATCGCCTGGGCCGGCCCGCAGGATCAAGTGCCGGCATCGGCAGCCGACGCCGTCGAATTCGACCTGCAAGGCGCCCTCGTCACACCCGGCCTGATCGACGCCCACACGCACCTCATCTACGGTGGTGACCGCGCCGCCGAATTCGAACGGCTTTTGCAAGGCGCCAGCTACACGCAGATCGCGCAGGCCGGCGGGGGCATCCGCAGCACGGTAGCCGCCACGCGCGCGGCCAGCGACGCGCAGTTGTTCAGCAGCGCTGCGCAACGCGCCCGCTCGCTGATGGCCGACGGCGTGACCACCATCGAAATCAAATCGGGCTACGGCTTGACGCAGGCCGATGAAGCGCGCTGCCTGGCCGTGGCACGCCGACTGGGCCACGAACTGCGCTTGAGCGTGCGCACCACCTCACTGGCCGCGCACGCGCTACCGCTGGAATACGCCGGGCGAGCCGACGACTACATCGCGGCGGCTTGCGGCTGGCTGGCTGCGCAGCAGGCCGCCGGCCTGGTCGATGCGGTGGATGCGTTTTGCGACACCATCGGTTTCACGCTGGCGCAGACCGAACGCATCTTTCAGGCGGCACAGGCGCTGGGCCTGCCGGTGAAGCTGCACGCCGAGCAACTCAGCGACCAGGGCGGTGCGGCGCTGGCAGCGAGCTACGGCGCGCTCAGTTGCGACCACCTCGAACACCTGTCGGCCGCGGGCGTGGCCGCCCTGCGCGCTGCCGGCACAGTGGCCGTGCTGTTGCCCGGTGCCTACTACTTTTTGCGTGAAACGCAGCTGCCGCCGGTGGCCGCGCTGCGCAACGCCGGCGTGCCCATCGCGATTGCCACCGACCACAACCCTGGCAGTTCACCGTGCCTGAGCCTGCTGCTGATGCTGAACATGGCCTGCACGTTGTTCCGCCTGACGCCTGAAGAAGCCTGGCGCGGTGTCACCGTGAACGCGGCCCGCGCACTGGGCCTGCGCGACCGCGGCATGCTGGCCGCCGGGCAGCGCGCCGACTTCGCCGTGTGGGACGCCGAACACCCGCGTGAGATGGCTTACCGTTTTGGCCACAACCCGTGCCGCCGCGTCGTTTTCGGCGGTGTCGAAAGGCTGCGGACGTGAATGTCCAGGATGACCAGGCTGCCAACGATGGCAAGGATCACGAAGGCGGTGCGATGGACATCAACGAATGCCTCACCCACACGCTGCGCCGGGGCAGCACGACGCTGCTGATCAGCATGCCGCATGTCGGCACGCTGATCCCGCCCGACCAGCAGCACCGCTACACCGAGCGCGCTTTGCAGGTCGAAGACACCGACTGGTTTCTCGACCGCCTGTACGGCTACGCCAAGGACCTGGGTGCCAGCTTCATCGTGCCGCGCCACAGCCGCTACCTGATCGACCTGAACCGCCCGCCGACCGACACGCCGATGTATGCCGGCCAGAACAACACCGGGCTGTGCCCGACGCAGCACTTCACCGGTGAGGCCATCTACCGCGAAGGCCTGGCGCCGGACGATGCCGAGATTCAGCGCCGCGTGACTGACTACTGGCAGCCGTACCACGACGCCTTGCGCGCAGAGACGGCCCGCATCCGGGCCAGTCACGGCCATGCGGTGCTGTTCGACGCACACAGCATCCAGAGCGAACTGCCGTGGCTCTTCGAGGGCCAACTGCCGCACATGAACCTGGGCACGGTGCAGGGCAGCAGTTGCGCGCCCGCGTTGCGCGCCGCGCTTTCGGCGGTGTTCGAAGCGCAGGCCGACTACAGCCACGTGGTCGATGGCCGCTTCAAGGGCGGCTACATCACGCGGCACTACGGCAACCCGGCGCAGGGTGTGCACACCGTGCAGCTGGAAATGTGCTGGCGCGCTTACATGGATGAAGCGCGGCCCTGCCGTTGGCATGCCCTGCGCGCGGCGGCCGTGACGCCGCTGTTGCGCTCGCTGGTGCAGACGATGCTGGCCTGGCGTCAGCCGTGAGCCAACATGAGCAACGCTGACGCCGCGCAACTGCTCTGGGCGCCGCGCGCCTGGGTCGATGGACGCTGGGCCGACGCTGTGCTGATGGCCATCGACGCACAAGGTCACTGGTGTGATGTTCAGGCTGAACAGCCCGCGCCGCCGCAGGCCACCGTGCTGCCTGGCGCCGTGCTGCCCGGCCTGGTCAATGCCCACAGCCACGCCTTCCAGCGCGCCTTCGCCGGCTTAGCCGAACGGCGCGAGCAGGCGATCGACGATTTCTGGAGCTGGCGCGACCGCATGTACGGCGTGGCGTTGCGCATCACGCCGCCACAACTGCAGGCCGTGGCCACCCAGCTGTACACCGAACTGCTGCTGGGTGGCTACACCCAGGTCTGCGAATTCCACTACCTGCAGCACGCGCCCGACGGCCGGCCCTACACCAGCCCGGCCGACCCTGCCGAAATGGCCCACGCGCTGGTGGCTGCGGCGCAGGCCGTGGGCATCGGCCTGACGCTGCTGCCGGTGCTGTACGAACGCGGCGGGTTCAGCCAGCCCGAATTGGGCGCCGAACAGCGCCGCTTCGCCACCACCGTGACCCAGGTGCTGGCGCTGCAACGCGCCCTGGGCAGCGCAGGGTGTGGGGACAGACGGAACGGGTCGCTGGTGAATGCCGGCGTGGCCGTGCATTCGCTGCGCGCGGCGCGGCCTGAGAGCATCCGCGCGCTGGCCGGGGCCAGCAGCGGCCCGTTCCACATCCACGTGGCCGAGCAGACCCGCGAAGTCGCCGAATGCAAGGTGGCCACCGGCTTGCGGCCCATCGAATGGTTGAACCGCCATGCCGGCCTGGATGCGCGCTGGCAACTGGTGCACGCCACCCACGCTTTGGGCCACGAGGTCGCCGCGGTGGCACGCCAGGGTGCCGGCGTGGTGCTGTGCCCCAGCACCGAGGCCAACCTGGGAGATGGCCTGTGCGACCTGCCGTTGTGGCTGCTGCTGAACGTGCCGCTGGCCGTCGGCTCGGACAGCCAGGCCACGCGCAACTGGCCAGAAGAATTGCGCCTGCTGGAATACGGCCAGCGCCTGACGCTGCGCCGGCGCAACGTGGCGGCCGACCCCGACCACGACACCCAGCCCGCCACTGCCGCGCGCCTGTTCGAGCGCGTGCGCAGCGGTGGCGGTGCGGCGGCGGGGTTCGCGCGCTGGGGCCTGCAGGTGGGCGCGCGAGCGGACTTGCTGGTGCTGGACGAAACGGCGTCGGGCGTGCTGGGTGTGCCCGCCACGCACACACTGGACGCACTGGTTTTCGCCACCGGCGCACCTGCCTTCAGCGAGGTCTGGGTGGCCGGGCGGCGCGTGGTGGCCGGCGGTGTGCATCTGCAGGCAGCGCCAGCCGCCGCAGGGTTTGCGGCGGCCATGCGCGCACTGTGGGCAGCGCCAGCCGGTTGATCGGCTGATCGGCTGATCGGCTGATCGGCGCGCCGCACAATCTGCTTTATGCACGACATCTGGCCCGGCGCCGGCCACGCCCATCTGGCGCTCGACGACAGGGGCTGGCTGTTGCCCACCCCAGCCTACATCGCCCACTGGCTGGCTCGACCTGAACTGGCGCTGGTGGCCGAATCGTGCAAGGCTGAACGCAGCCTGCACCGCGCGCTACGGGTCGACCCGTTGCGCCCCGTCAGCCCGGCCGAACTGCAAGCGCTGCGCGACCCCGATGCGCGCGAGAGTTACAGCCATGCTCTGGCTCTGCGCGATGGCCTGCTGCACGCGGGCAGCCTGGAAGGCTGGCTGCTGGCGCTGTTCCGCAACGGCCGCATCACGGTGCCGCCGCTGTTCATCGACGCGGTGGTGCAGGTCATCGTGCAACAGCTGCTCGGCGGCCACAGCGACGCCCTGGCCTGGCGCGCGGCGGAGCTGTTTTTCCGCCCGCAGCGCATCACCGTCGAGCAAGGCCGCGTGCTGGCTGCCGACAGCGCCACGCTGGCGTTGGCGCAGGAAACACAGGGCCTGGGCGAACTGGGCCGCCTGCTGACCCAGGCCCAGGCGCCGGTGAAGCCGCTGCAACTGCGCGTGCTGGACGGTGACGCCCAGACTGCACCGGGCTACTGGGCCGACGCGACCCGGCCCGACTTTCGCAGCAGCCAGTTGCTGGACCTGACGCACACCGTACAGCGCGACATCGGTGAGGGCATCCATTTCACGATGACGGCGACGCGCTCGGGCCTGAAGCCGCTGGCTGCGCTGATCGAGCGTTGGGTGCAGCACCTGCTGGGCGTGGCGGTGCACGTGGAAGCGCTGCAAAAGGTTGAGGACCCGCAGTGGCGCTGGCACCTGGGCCTGGACGCCGAGGCCAGCGCGCTGCTGGACGACCTGTACGAAGGCCGTGAGGTCGAGCCCGAGCGCCAGGCCCGCCTGATCAGCCTGTTCCGCCTGACGTTCGACCAACCCGCCGAGATGCGGGCCGATGTGGCGGGTCGGCCGATCTATCTGGGCCTGATGTCCAACGCAGCGCAAATGCTGCGCATGAAGCCACAGAATTTGCTGCTGAATCTGCCGCTGGCGCGGCCCGTCTGAAGCCAGGGCCCGCTCTGGAGTATGTATACTAAATGCATACTTATTTGAGCAGAGACGCTGAAAAGCGCAGCGAACCCACCATGGATGCAACCGTTGCTGAACGCGGGCAGATCACGCTGCCCAAGGCCGTGCGCGATGCGCTGGGGCTGACCAAGGGCAGCAAGCTCACGGTCGAACTCATCGACGGCCGCATCATCCTGCGCAAGGACGTGGATGACGCTCTGAGCCGCCTGCGCGGGCGCTTCAAGCTCGACGGCTTTGCCAGCACCGACGAAGCCATGCGTGCGATTCGCGGGCACGCGCCGGGCGACCCCTATTTACCCCCGGAGGAGGCTGTTGAGTGATCGCAGCCGACTCGTCTGTGCTGATCGATCTGATTGGTGATGGCCCCGGTGCGCAGAGCGCTTCCGGCGCATTGCGACAGGCCCTGCACGATGGGCCGGTGGTGCTGTGCGAAGTGACCTTGGCCGAGCTGTGCACGTCGCTCAAAGGCGGTAGCGAGGTCTTTCAATACCTGGAAGAAGTGGGCATCACCTACAGCGCTATGGAACCGAAAGCCGCCCTGCGCGCCGGCGAAATGCAGCGCCGCTACCGCCAGCGGGGTGGCAACCGCACCCGCACAGTGGCCGACTTCCTGATCGGTGCGCACGCGATGATGCAGTGCGACGCGCTGATCACCCGGGACGCCGGGTTCTACCGCGACTATTTCAAGGGCCTGAAGGTCATCGTGCCGGCCGCCTGACGCGGCTCGCATCAGCCTCAGGCCTCATCCGCCAAGCAATTTGTTCAAGGAGCACCCCATGTTGCAAGCCTACCGTCAACACACCGCCGAACGCGCCGCGCTCGGCATTCCGCCACTGCCGCTGGACGCCCCGCAAGTGGCCGCGCTGATCGAACTGATCAAGAGCCCGGGCTCTGAGGACGCCGGCTTCCTGATGGACCTGCTGACCCACCGCGTACCGCCCGGCGTGGACGACGCGGCCAAGGTCAAGGCCAGCTTCCTGGCGGCCGTGGCGCACGGTGACCTGAGCGTGGCGCTGATCAGCAAGGCCAAGGCGACGGAGTTACTGGGCACGATGGTGGGCGGCTACAACGTGCACCCGCTGATCGAGTTGCTGGACGACGCCGACGTGGCGGGGGTTGCTGCCGCTGCGCTGAAGAAAACGCTGCTGATGTTCGATTTCTTCAACGACGTGGCCGTGAAAGCCAAGGCCGGGAATGCGCAAGCCCAAGCGGTGATGAACAGCTGGGCCCATGCCGAGTGGTTCACCAGCCGACCGGAAGTGGCCAGGAAGATCACCGTCACCGTGTTCAAAGTTCCGGGCGAAACCAACACCGACGACCTGAGCCCTGCGCCCGACGCCTGGAGCCGCCCTGACATCCCGCTGCATTACTTGGCGATGCTGAAGAACACCCGCGCAGGCAGCGCTTTCAAGCCTGAGGAAGACGGCAAGCGCGGCCCGATGCAGTTCATCGAAGACCTGAAGAAAAAGGGCCACCTGATCGCCTATGTGGGCGACGTGGTCGGCACCGGCTCCAGTCGCAAGAGCGCGACCAACAGCGCCGTGTGGGCCACCGGCCAGGACATTCCTTTCGTGCCGAACAAGCGCTTCGGTGGCGTCACCTTAGGCGGCAAGATCGCGCCGATCTACTTCAACACACAGGAAGACTCGGGCTCGCTGCCCATCGAAGTGGACGTGACCAAGCTGGAGATGGGCGACGTCATCGACATCCTGCCCTACGACGGGCAGATCCTGCGCGACGGCACCGAGTTGGCGCGCTTCCAGATCCGCAGCGACGTGATCTTCGACGAGGTGCGCGCCGGCGGCCGCATCAACCTGATCATCGGCCGCAGCCTGACGGCCAAGGCGCGTGAATTCCTCGGCCTGCCAGCCAGCACGCTGTTCCGCCTGCCCACGCCGCCCGCCGCCAGCACCGCTGGCTACACGCTGGCGCAGAAGATGGTCGGCCGCGCGGTGGGCCTGCCCGAGGTGAATGGACATCAGCCCGGCGTGCGCCCCGGCACCTATTGCGAACCGAAGATGACCAGCGTCGGCAGCCAAGACACCACCGGCCCGATGACCCGCGACGAGCTGAAAGACCTGGCCTGCCTGGGTTTTTCGGCCGACTTGGTGATGCAGAGCTTCTGCCACACCAGCGCCTACCCGAAGCCCGTCGACGTCAAGACCCACCGCGAACTGCCGGCCTTCATGAGCAACCGCGGCGGCATCAGCCTGCGTCCGGGCGACGGCGTGATCCACAGCTGGCTGAACCGCATGCTGCTGCCCGACACCGTGGGCACCGGCGGCGACAGCCACACGCGTTTTCCGATCGGCATCAGCTTCCCGGCCGGGTCAGGGTTGGTCGCGTTCGGAGCCGCCACTGGCGTGATGCCGCTGGACATGCCCGAAAGCGTGCTGGTGCGCTTCACCGGCACCATGCAGCCCGGCATCACGCTGCGCGACCTGGTGCACGCGATTCCGCTGTACGGCATCAAGAAGGGTCTGTTGACGGTCGCCAAGTCGGGCAAGGTCAACGAATTCAGCGGCCGCATCCTGGAAATCGAGGGCCTGCCGAACCTGAAGGTCGAACAAGCTTTCGAGCTCAGCGACGCCAGCGCCGAACGTAGTGCCGCCGGCTGCACGGTGCGGCTGAACAAGGAACCGGTGATCGAGTACCTGAACAGCAACATCGTGCTGCTGAAGAACATGGTCGCCCAAGGCTACCTGGACAAGCGCAGCATCGAACGCCGCATCACGAAGATGCAGCAATGGCTGGCCGCACCCACGCTGCTGGAAGCCGACGCGAACGCCGAATACGCGCACGTACTGACCATCGACATGAACGAGATCAAGGAGCCGATCCTGTGCTGCCCGAACGACCCTGACGACGCGAAGTTCCTGTCCGAGGTGGCCGGCACCCCGATCGACGAAGCCTTCATCGGCAGCTGCATGACCAACATCGGCCACTTCCGCGCCGCCAGCAAGCTGCTGGAAGGCAAGCGCGACATCCCGGTCAAGCTGTGGGTAGCCCCGCCGACCAAGATGGACCAGAGCGAGCTGATCAAGGAAGGCCTGTACGCCAATTTCGGCAGCGCCGGCGCGCGCACCGAACAGCCGGGTTGCAGCCTGTGCATGGGCAACCAGGCGCAGGTGAAGGAAGGCGCGACGGTGGTGTCGACATCCACCCGCAACTTCCCGAACCGGTTGGGCAAGAACACCTTCGTCTACCTGGCATCGGCCGAACTGGCGGCGATCGCATCGAAGCTGGGCCGCCTGCCGACGGTGGCCGAATACCACGCCGACATGGGCGTGATCAACGCCGATGGCGCGCAGGTCTACCGCTACATGAACTTCGACCAGATCGAAGAATATGCGGAGACGGCGAAGGCGGTTGCAGCCTGACCGGCAGCGACGATCCTGCGCGTCGAATCCGGGCGGCCTGCGGGCCGCCTTTTTTGTGGGCGAGTTCTCCACGACCACGGCAGCCACTTTTCCCGGGCGTGACAGTGGCCTAGCGCACGGATGTGGGGTGTTCGCTGCCGCACACTGTCGAGACACTGCCCGAGCAATACCCAGCCACCGCCAGCGCAGACCACTCGCAGGCCGCCCGCCGCCCGCCGCCAGGACCTTGCCATGCCACGCTCCACGCCCTTCACGCCAGTCGCAGCCGCACCGCACAGCCACCCCTACGCCCACACGCTACAGACCTTCACCACAACGGCCGGCAAGGTGGGGCAGTTCTATTCACTGCCGGCGCTGGCGCAGCAGTACCCGGGCGTCAGCCGACTGCCTTTGTGCCTGCGCGTAGTGCTCGAAAGCCTGCTGCGGCACAGCGAAGAGGCCAAGGTGGGTGCAGCCGCGGTGGCGCGCCTGGCGCAATGGCAGGCGCAGGGCTTGCGCAGCGCCGAGATTCCTTTCGTCGTGGCGCGCGTGGTGCTGCAGGACTTCACCGGCGTGCCGCTGCTGGCTGACCTGGCCGCGATGCGCAACGTAGCCGTGAAGCTCGGGCTGGACCCCAAACGCATCGAGCCGCTGGTGCCGGTAGACCTGGTGGTGGACCACAGCGTGGTCATCGACCACTACGGCACGCCCGGCGCGCTGGACCTGAACATGAAGTTGGAATTCCAGCGCAACCGCGAGCGCTACCAGTTCATGAAGTGGGGCATGGGCGCCTTCAGCACCTTCGGCGTGGTACCGCCTGGCTTCGGCATCGTGCACCAGGTGAACCTGGAATACCTGGCCCGCGGGGTGCACAAGACGGCGGGCCTGCATGCGGGTGTGACCGCGAGCCCTGGCAAGGCGCCGAAGCTGTATTACCCCGACACGCTGGTCGGTACCGACAGCCACACCACGATGATCAACGGCATCGGTGCGGTCGGCTGGGGCGTGGGTGGCATCGAAGCCGAGGCGGCGATGCTGGGCCAGCCGGTCTATCTGCTGACGCCCGACGTGGTGGGCGTGGAACTCAGTGGCCGGCTGCGCGAAGGCGTCACCGCCACCGACCTGGTGTTGACCGTGACCGAGATGTTGCGGGCTGAGAAGGTGGTGGGTCAGTTCGTCGAATTCTGCGGCGCCGGCACGCGCACGCTGAGCCTGCCAGACCGCGCCACCATCGCCAACATGGCGCCCGAATACGGCGCCACGATGGGCTATTTCCCGGTCGATGAAAAAACGATCCGCTACTTCAAGGGCACCGGTCGCCGGCGTTCCGAAATCGAAGCCTTCGAGGCTTACTTCAAGGCGCAGCAGATGTTCGGTGTGCCGCTGGCCACCGACATCGACTACACGCGTTTGCTGAAGCTGGACCTGGGTTCGGTCACGCCCAGCCTGAGCGGCCCGAAACGGCCGCAAGACCGCATCGAGCTGGGCTCGGTGGCCGAGCACTTTGCGGCGCTGTACAGCGCGCCGACCATGGCCAACGGCTACAACCTGCCGGCTGGGCAACTGGCCCACCGAACCCGCACACCGAGCGGCCTGGACATCGGCAACGGCGACGTGCTGATCGCGGCCATCACCAGTTGCACCAACACCAGCAACCCAAGCGTGATGTTGGCCGCCGGGCTGCTGGCCAAAAAGGCCGTGAAGGCCGGTTTGAAGGTACCCAAGCACATCAAGACTTCGCTGGCGCCGGGTTCGCGCGTGGTGACCGAATACCTGGACAAGGCCGGCCTGCTGCCGTATCTGGAAGCGTTGGGTTTCGGTCTGGCGGCTTATGGCTGCACCACCTGCATCGGCAATGCGGGCGACCTGACGGCCGAGATCAATCAGGCCATCACCGCAGGCAACCTGGTGTGCGCCGCCGTGCTGTCGGGCAACCGCAATTTCGAGGCCCGCATCCACCCCAACCTGAAGGCCAACTTCCTGGCCAGCCCGCCGCTGGTGGTGGCCTACGCCATCGCCGGCAACGTGATGGTGGACCTGATGACGCAGCCGGTCGGCCAGGGCAAGGGTGGCCGCGACATCTACCTCGGCGACATCTGGCCCACCAGCGATGAAATTGCCGCGCTGATGCCGTTGGCCATGAACGGCCGGGCCTTCCGCAAGAACTACGACAAGGTCACTCGGCAGCCCGGCAAGCTTTGGGAAAAGATCACCGCCGTGAGCGGTGCCGAATACACCTGGCCGGCCAGCAGCTACATCGCGCAGCCGCCCTTCTTTGGCGACTTCACGATGGTGCCGCCACCTCAGGTGCCTGGCGTGAACCTGGGGGTTACAAGCGCACGCATCATCGGCCTGTTCGGCGACAGCATCACCACCGACCACATCAGCCCGGCCGGCAGTTTCGCCGCCGACACACCGGCCGGCCGCTACTTGCAGGCGCTGGGCGTGGACCCCATCGACTTCAACAGCTACGGCGCGCGCCGCGGCAATCACGCGGTGATGGTGCGCGGCACCTTTGCCAACGTGCGCATCAAGAACCTGATGATCCCGGCGCTGCCCGATGGCAGCCGGGTGGAAGGCAGCTGGACTTTGATGCAGCCTGACGGCGCGGTAACCACCATCTACGACGCAGCCATGGCCTACCGCGCCGCCGGCACGCCCACCGTGGTGTTTGCCGGTGAGGAATACGGCACCGGCAGCAGCCGCGACTGGGCCGCCAAGGGCACCGCGCTGTTGGGTATCCAGGCGGTCGTGGCGGGCAGCTTCGAGCGCATCCACCGCAGCAACCTGATCGGCATGGGCGTGCTGCCGCTGCAGTTCAAGCCCGGCGTGTCCTGGGCCAACCTGGGCCTCGGCGGCAGCGAAACCGTCGATGTCGTGCTTGCCGCTGACCTGCAACCGCTGGCCGACGCCGAACTGCGCATCACCGGCGCTGATGGCCTGACGCGCAGCGTGCCCGTCACGTTGCGCATCGACACGCCCATCGAGGTGGACTACTACCGTCACGGCGGCATCCTGCCCTTCGTGCTGCGCCAGTTGCTGGCCGTCTGAAACTGTTGCCGATGGGCAGTGGGTTGGCTGCGGCACGCGGGTAATTCCTTACGTAGTCTCGCGAAGCAGAAAGGTCTTTGCGCTGAGGCATCGTTCGAAACCGCGTGCGCTGTCACGGCGTACCCTGCAGTCTGTCGATCCAGACACCCCCCGATTCCCCTATTTTCCCCACTCTCACGGAGACATCCATGAACTTCCAACGCCGAGCGCTGACCTCACTGGCCCTGGCCACATCGATCGCGGCTGCCTTCCCGGCGCTGGCCGCTGACCCGATCAAGATCGGCGTCAACGGGCCTTTCACAGGCGGTTCCTCTTCGATGGGCGTCAGCATGCGCGACGGCGTGCGGATGGCCACCGACGAGATCAACAAAGCCGGCGGCGTGCTCGGCCGCCAGTTGTTGCTGGTTGAACGCGACGACGAGTCGAAGAACGAACGCGGCGTGCAGATCGCCCAGGAACTGATCAACAAAGAGAAGATTGCCGCTGCGGTGGGCTTCATCAACACCGGCGTGGCGCTGGCCGCGCAGCGTTTCTATCAAGAAGCCAAGATCCCGGTGATGAATAACGTGGCCACCGGCTCGTTGGTGACGCGCCAGTTCGACGACCAGCCCGAAAACTACATCTTCCGCAACGCCGCGCACGACAGCATCCAGGCGCCGATGATCGTGGAAGAAGCCATCGTGCGCCGTGGCTACAAGAAGGTCGCCATCCTGGCCGACAGCACGAACTACGGCCAACTGGGCCGCGCCGACCTGGAAAAGGCGCTGGAGCTGAAGGGCGTGAAGGCCGTGACGGTGGAGAAATTCAACATCAAGGACGTCGATATGACGGCCCAGCTGTTGAAGGCCAAGGAAGCCGGCGCCGAAGTGGTGCTGACCTATGGCATCGGCCCTGAGCTGGCGCAAATCGCCAACGGCATGACCAAGCTGGGCTGGAAGGTGCCGATGATCGGCAGCTGGACTTTGAGCATGGCCAACTTCATCGACAACGCCGGCCCCGGCGGCGAAGGCGCCCGCATGCCGCAGACTTTCGTGCAAGAGCCCACTACGCCCAAGCGCCAGGCTTTCATCATTAACTACCTGAAGACCTTCAACCCGAAGAATGCACGCATCGATTCACCGGTCTCGGCAGCCCAGGGCTATGACTCCATCTACCTGCTGGCTGCAGCCATAAAGCAGGCCGGCTCCACCGACGGGCCGAAGATCAAGGCAGCCCTGGAAGACCTGAAGGCGCCGGTCGAAGGCGTGGTCACCACCTACAACAAACCCTTCAGCGCGAAGGACCACGAGGCCATCACCGCCAACATCCCGGTGTTCGGTGAAGTCAAGGGCCAGCGCGTGGTCTATGCCTACGCCGAAGACCAGAAAGCGGCGTCGCAGGTGCGTGTGAAAGATGTCAATGCGAAGGGCGCGCTAGCCGTCAAGAAGTAGTCAGCCCGGCGGCGATACTGCTGTCTT
>JAYSYH010000165.1:0-5450 GCA_043716645.1 Betaproteobacteria bacterium
ATGCGGCATTCGGTGGATGAAGTGCTGGACGCCGTCAAGGGCCCGCCACTGGTGTTGGTGCTGGACGGCGTGACCGACCCGCACAACCTGGGCGCCTGCTTGCGGGTGGCCGACGGCGCCGGGGTCAGTGTCGTCGTCGCCCCCAAAGACCACGCGGTGGGCCTGAACGCCACCGTGGCCAAGGTGGCCAGCGGTGCGGCCGAAACCGTGCCGTACCTGATGGTGACCAACCTGGCGCGCGCGCTGGCCGACCTGAAAGACCGCGACATCCGCGTCATCGGACTTTGCGACACCGCCGAAAAAACAATCTACGACGTCGACCTGACCGGCCATGTGGCGCTGGTGTTGGGCGCCGAAGGCTCGGGCATGCGGCAGCTGACGCGCAAGCACTGCGACGAGTTGGTCTGCATCCCGATGGCCGGGGCGGTGGAAAGTCTGAACGTCTCGGTGGCCGCCGGCATCTGCCTGTTCGAGGCCGTTCGACAACGGCGCGGTTGACCGCCTGCACACACGAGGAGAACCGTTTGGGCAGTGCCATCATCTTTCGTGGCGAGACGGTCGCCGCCGGGGTCTTCGAACACCATATCGCGCGCGCGGCGGCGGTGCTGTGGGCCGCCGGCATCGCGCCCGGCGACGTGGTGGCGCTGATGATGCGCAACCGCCCCGACACGCTGGCGCTGATGCTGGCCGTGCGCCGGCTGGGTGCCCAGTGGTGCCCCGTCAACTGGCACTTCAAGACCGATGAGGTGGCCTACATCCTGGGCGACAGCGGCGCGCGGGTGTTCGTGGTCGATGGCGATTTGCTGGCCACGCTGCCGGGCTTGTCGCTGGACGGTTTGCAAGCCTGGGTGGTGCCGTCATCGGCAACGCCAACTTGCACCGACGGCACCGCAGTGCCTCCGTCGTGGCCGGCAGCATGCGCTGCGGCGTCGCCCCTGCAAGACCCGCTGCAGGCCCCGCGTGGCGCGATGTTCTACACCTCGGGCACCACCGGCCGACCCAAGGGCATACGTCGTGCGCCGGCCACGCCGGAACAAGCGGCACGCGGCCTGGCGGTGCTGCGCCACGTGCTGGGTTTCCAAGCGGGTATGAAAGCACTCGTCAGCGCGCCGATGTACCACTCGGCGCCGAATTCCTTCGCCATCGGCGCGGCGCAGGAAGGCGCCGAATTGTTCATCGAAGAGCGCTTCGACGCCGAGCGCACGCTGCAGCTGATTGCGCAGCACCGCCTGACGCACGCTTATTTGGTGCCGACGATGTACGTGCGTTTGCTGCGCCTGCCAGCCGCGGTGCGCAGTCGCTACGACCTCGGCTCGATGCGCTTCGTTTCGTCCACCGGCTCGCCGTGCCCGCCCGATGTGAAGCGCGCGATGATCGACTGGTGGGGGCCGGTGATACACGAAGCCTACGGCAGCAGCGAATTGGGCTACATGACGCGGCTGTCCAGTGTCGAGGCACTGCGCAAACCCGGTTCGGCCGGCATGCCGCTGCCGGGTGTGCAACTGGCCATCCTGGACGATGACGGCAAGGTCTTGCCGCAAGGCCAGGCCGGCAGCATCTACGTCCATCAGCCGGCCTATGCCGACTTCAGCTACATCGGTAACGACGCCGCGCGGCAGCGCATGGAACGCCACGGTTTGAAAACGCTGGGCGATGTGGGTTACCTGGACGAAGACGGTTTCTTGTTCATCGTCGACAGGGCTGCGGACATGGTGATCTCGGGCGGCGTGAACATCTACCCGGCCGAGATCGAAGCCGTGCTGCTGGGCATGCCCGGGGTGGTCGACTGCGCGGTCTTCGGCATCCCCGATGCCGAGTTCGGCGAGTCGCTGCTGGCCGCCATCCAGCCCGAGCCTGGCGCCGTGGTCAACGCCGACACGGTGCGCGCCTACCTGAAGCCCCGCCTGGCCGACTACAAGCTGCCGCGCCGTGTGACGCTGCACGAACAATTGCCGCGTGAAGACACCGGCAAGGTCTTCAAGCGCCGGCTGCGTGAACCGTACTGGGCGGGGCAGCAGCGGCGCATCTGACGGCCCTGCGCCTGCACGCCGTCCACCCGTGTCGGGTCAGGGCGTCTTCAACGCGGCGGCCAGCCCGTCCAGGTAGAACGCAAAGTCCTGCAAGTCGTTGTGCGCTGCCTGCGGCACCTGCAGCAGACGCGCGCGCGGCTGCAGGGCCAGCAGACGCTTGCTGTTTTCGGGCGGGATCAGGGTGTCGCGTTCGCCATGCACCAGCAGCACCGCGCCATGGATGCGTGGCAGCGCCAGGTCGGTGCGCAGCGGGTAGCGCAGCACGGCCGCCGGCACCCACGGGTAGTGACTCTGCGCCAGGTCCAGCATGCTGAAGTAGGGGGACGCCAGCACCGTCAGTTCGGGCTGCACATCAGCCGCCAGCAGCGCCGCCAGGCCGGTGCCGAGCGAACGGCCATAAATCACTCGGCGCTGGCCAGCGTAGCGCGGCGCAACGGCGTCCCACGCGGCGCGCACATCGGCCTGCAGCTGCAGCTGGCTTTCGATGCGGCCGGTGCTCTTGCCGTAGCCGCGGTAGTCCAGCATGAACAGGTCCAGATTCAGCCGCCGGTAGTAGTCGACGTTGACGAACCAACTGGCCAGGTTGCCACCATTGCCATGCAGGAAGAAGACCACGCCGTCGGGCCGGGGCAGCCGCAAGTGCAAGGCGTTCAGCCGCGCCCCGGGCACGTCGACACTGACCTCGTGCATGTCGGCGGCCGGGGCGGCCTGTTCGAAGCGGTGATCGGCCGGCAGTGTCTGGGGCTGGAACAGCAAACGTTCCTGCCCCCAAACCAGAGCCATGATCACCAAGACGTAAGCGGCCAGGGCCAGCAGTGGCAAACCGATGAGCAGGTTTCGGATGGTGTTCCAGCCGGGCTTGTGCGCGGCCGCCTTCGGGAGGATGGGCATGGCAACTTCTACGGTGCTGGGGCCGCGCCGGATGCGCGGTGTCAGACCCAACCCATGGCGCCGGCCAGCGCGCCGGCAGTGATGGGCCAGACCGCACTGCGCTGGGTGCGCAACATCAGCAGCAGCGTCAAGGCCACCAGTACGGCGGCGTTCAGCCAGTGGCTGCGCGCGGGTTGCAGCAGGACCCAGCCGGTGGAGATCAGCAGGCCTATGGTCAGCGGCGCCATGCCGGTGGTGAAAGCACGCAGCCCGCGCGATTCGCGGTTCCTGTCGCCCCACCGGGTGACGCTCAGCGCCAACAGGGTGGACGGCAGCAGCGTGCCGGCCATCGTGGCCAGTACGCCGGCCAGGCCGCCGACGTTGAAGCCGATGACCGCCACGAACAGCACATTGGGCCCAGGCGCGGCCTGCGCCAATGCAATGCAGCCGGTGAACTGCGCGTCGTTCAGCCAGCCCTGTTCACGCACCACGTAGCGCTGCATGTCTGGCACGGTGGTGATGGCGCCGCCCACGGCCAGCAGCGACAGCATCATGAAGTGGGTGAACAGCGACAGCCAGTCGGTTGCGCCCAACGCGTGCGGACCGATCAGCCAGTTCATGGCTTCAAGCGCCACCAGGCCGCCGCAACGGCGGTGGCGCCCAGCCCGAGGACCACCCCTACCAGCGGCCAGCGCAGCCAGCCGATCAGCACTGCCGTCAACGTCACCAGAACTGCACAGCCACCCCGGCCCAGGGCGTTCTTCTTCATCCCGCCGCTGAGCTTGATGACGGTAGACAGCACCAGACCGGCCGCTGCCACGCCCATACCGCGCAGCGCGTCTGTCACCACGGGCTGGTCGCGCCAGTGCTGGGCCAGCACCGCCAGCAGCAGTACCAGCACCAAGGGCGCCAGCAGCACGCCGGCCATGGCCGCAAAGCCGCCGCGCCAGCCGAAGTGGCGGTCGCCCAGCACCAGCGCCATGTTGACAATGTTGGGCCCGGGGAGGATTTGCGCCATCGACAGCAGTTCCAGGAATTGCTCGCGGTTCAGCCAATGTTCTTGATCGACCAGCGTGCGCTGGGCCACCGGCAACACGCCACCGAAGCCCTGTAGGGCCAGCCGGGTGAACACGCGGAACAGCTGCCCCGGGGACTCGGGCGCGCGCAGCGGCGCAGGGTCTTTCGAACCAGCGTCCGAACCTGCGTTCAAGCCGACCTCATCCGCGCAGCACCTTCAGCGCGTCGGGGTTGACCAGGTTCGTCGGTGTCTTGTTGATGAAGTTGATGACGTTGTTGAAGGCCGCGCCGAAATACAGCTCGTAACTGTCTTGTTCGACATAGCCGATGTGCGGCGTGCAAACGGCGTTCTCCAGGCGCAACAGCGGGTGGCCTTGCAGGATGGGTTCACTTTCGAACACATCGATGGCGGCCAGGCCCGGCCGGCCCCGGTTCAGCGCCGCCACCAGCGCGTTTTCCTCGACCAACTCGGCGCGCGAGGTGTTGACGATCAGTGCGGTGGGCTTCATGCGCGACAGGTCTTCCAGCCGCACGATGCCACGCGTGGCGTCGTTCAGGCGCAGGTGCAGCGACAACACATCGCAGGTTTCGAAGAAGCCTGCGCAGTCGGCCGCTGCGGCATGGCCGTCGGCCACAGCGCGCTGGCGCGACGCTTCGCTGCCCCACACCAGCACCTGCATGCCGAAAGCGCGGCCGTAGCCGGCCACCATCTGCCCGATCTTGCCGTAGCCCCAGATGCCCAGCGTCTTGCCGCCGAGCACCATGCCCAGGCCGAAGTTGCTGGGCATCGACGCCGACTTCAAACCGCTTTGCTGCCACGCGCCGTGCTTCAGGTTGCCGACGTACTGCGGCAGGCGGCGCATGCTGGCCATGATCAGCGCCCACGTCAGCTCGGCCGGCGCGACGGGCGAGCCCGCGCCTTCGGCCACCGCAATGCCCAGCCGCGTGCAGGCCTCGACGTCGATGTGCGAACCGACCTTGCCGGTTTGAGAGATCAGCTTCAGCTTGGGCAGTTTTTCCAGCAGCGCCTTGGGGAACTGCGTCCGCTCACGGATCAGCACCAGCACGTCGGCATCACGCAGCCGCACGCTGAGCTGGCCGATGCCCTTCACGGTATTGGTGAAGACCTTGGCATTCAGGGGTTCCAGCAGCGTGGCGCATCGCAGCTTGCGCACGGCGTCCTGGTAGTCGTCGAGGATGATGATGTTCACATTGTTTCGCTGGGTGCTAGCCGCATTTTGCCCTCTGCGCGGTGCCGGCCGCGGGGTCTGCGACAGCGAAAGCGGTGCGGCGCTAGCATCGCGCGTCGCCTTGCAGCCTGCGGGGCGACCTGAACCCCCCAAGGAGACCCCATGAGCCTCACGATGCACGACACCAGCGTGCCCGTCTTTGTCCGCATGTTCAGCAACATGCTGCTCTGGCTGGACAAGGCGCAAGCCCACGCCGAAGCACGCAAGTTCGACACTGCGAATTACCTGGGCTTGCGCCTGGCGCCCGACATGCTGCCGTTCGTCAAGCAGGTCCAGATCGCCA
>JAYSYH010000166.1:0-16453 GCA_043716645.1 Betaproteobacteria bacterium
GAAGTTCGCGTTGCTCGACCGCCAGACCCAGAAGACGCTGACCTACATCTGGGGCAGCCCCGATGCGCCCACACTGGGCATGAATCTGCAGTGGTTCCAGGCCGGGGTGACAGCCAAGTCAGCGCGGCCGAACTTCGGTTTTTGAACGGCCAGCGTCTGCAGAATCAACCCGCGTAGCGCTGGCCACGGGCCAGCAAGTCGGGCGTGCCGATGCGGGCATTCAGACCGTCGAAGTCCAGCATGCGGTCGCTCCAGGCGGCCGTGCTGCCGGTTTGCTGCAGGCTGGCGTAATAGCCGGCCAGGCTGTGCGCCACGGCGCGCGCGGTGCCGCCGGGGAAGATGACGATGCGAAAACCGCGCCGCCCCAGTTCACCCGCAGCGGTCACCGGCGTCAAACCGCCTTCGACCATGTTGGCCAGCAGCGGCACGCGCTGCGCGAAACGGCTGCAGGCGGCGGCCAGCTCGGCTTCGCTGCGCAAGGCTTCGATGAACAGGGCGTCGACCCCGCAGGCCAGGTAGGCCTCGGCACGGTCCAGCGCGGCGGGCAGGCCTTCAATGGCCAACGCGTCGGTGCGCGCCATGATCAGCGTGTCGGCGCTGTGGCGGGCGTCGAGCGCCGCGCGCAGCTTGCCGCACATCTCGGCCACCGGCACCACGGTCTTGCCCTGCAAGTGGCCGCAGCGCTTCGGAAATCCCTGGTCCTCCAACTGCACCATGGCCGCACCGGCACGCTCGAAGCCGCGCACGGTGCGCTGCACATTCAACGCATTGCCGAAGCCGGTGTCGGCATCGGCGATGACCGGTACCCGCACCCGGTCGGTGATGCGGGCCAGGGTCTCCTGCACCTCGGTGCAGGTGGTCAAGCCGACATCGGAACGGCCCAGTGCGGTGTAGGCCACAGCAGCACCCGACAGGTACAGCGCTTCGAAGCCGGCCTGCTCGGCCAGCAGGGCCGACAGCGCGTCGTAGACGCCCGGAGCCAGCAAGGGCCGCGGTTGGTTCAAGCGCAGTTTCAGGTTCATCGTGACGGATTCCTGGTGCGGTCGGGGTGTTCGACAGGGTGTTCGACCGGGTGTTCGACAGGGTGTTCGACAGGGCCGCCCCCGCGATGCAGGCGTTGCCTGAGTTGCGCCAGCAGACCGCCGGCCTCGACCATCTCGAGCAGAAAGCCCGGGATGGCAGCGCAGGCCAGCACGCTGCCATCGGCCCGCGTGATGCGGGCGGCCCTGGCGTCGATGGCGAGCGGCTCGCCGTCGTCGATGCTGTCGGCGCGCGGGCAGGTCAGGGCCAGCAGGCCGACGTTGTAGGCGTTGCGCAGGTAAAGACCGGAAAACGAAGGCGCGATGACGGCGGCCACACCCAGGTGCAGCAGCACGCTGACGGCCTGTTCGCGCGACGAACCCAGGCCGAACATGTCGCCCGCGACGATGACGTCGCCGCGCCGCACACCGGCCGCGAAGTCGGCACGCACGGCCTGCAGGCAATGTGCCGCGATCACGTCCATGCCATGCTTGATCGTGGCACCCGGCGCCAGCTGATCGGTATCGACCTGGGCCGGCAGCTTCCAGACCCTCATGGCGCCAGCACCTCGCGCACGTCGCTGATCACACCGCGCAGCGCCGAGGCCGCCACGGTGCCCGGCGAAGCCAGGTAGACCTGGGTGCTGGCGCCGCCCATGCGACCCTGGAAGTTGCGCGCCGTGGAAGAGATCACGGTGGCGTGGTCGGCGATGCGCCCACCGTAGCCGGCGCAGGCGCCGCAGGTGCTGGGCAGCAGTTGCGCGCCAGCGTCCAGCAGTTGCTGCAGCACGCCTTCGCGCTGCGCCGCCGCCAGGTCGGCCACGCTGGCCGGCGCCAGCATCAGCTGCACGTGGCTGGCAACACGACGACCGGCCAGCACGCGGGCAGCAGCGCGCAGGTCTTCCAGCTTGGCGCCGGTGCAGGCCCCGATGTAGGCCACGTCCACCCGCAGCGCGGGCACGTCGGTGACCGGACGCGCGTTGGCCGGGCTGTGCGGCAGCGCAACCTGCGGCGCCAGCGTCGCGGCGTCGAAAGCATGGCGCACGCCAGCGGCCCCTTCGTCGCTGTGCCAGGCGTCGGTTTCGACACCGGGCGCGCCGTGTTCGGCCAGCCAGGCCCGCGTGGTGGCATCGGGTGCGACCAGCCCGGCCTGCGCGCCCAGTTCGGCGCTCAGGTTGGCCAGCGTCATGCGCTCGGCCATGCCCAGCGCACGCACCGTGTCGCCACAGAATTCCACCGCCTGGTAGCCGCCACCATTCATGCCCAGCCGACCCAGCATGGCCAGCGCCATGTCCTTGGCGACAACGCCATCGGCAAGCCGGCCCTGCCAGTGCATGAAGACAGTCTGCGGCACCTGCAGCCAGATCTCGCCGGTGACCACCACGCCCAGCATCTCGGTCGCGCCGATGCCGAACATGTAGGCCCCGAAAGCGCCGCCGGTGGGCGAATGCGAATCGCCACCCACGCAGAACAGGCCGGGCCGGATGTGGCCGTGCTGCGGCACCACCACATGGCAGATGCCCTCGGTGTCGTAGACATGCGGCAAGCGCTGCTCTGCCGCCCAGTCGCGCGCGATACGCACGATGCGGCGCGACTCGTCGTCGGCTTCCGGCACGTAATGGTCGATGACCAGCACCACCTTGTTCTTGTCCCAGACCTCGGCGCCCAGCTGCTGCAACATCGGCTGCAGCCGCCGCGGACCACTGGCGTCGTGGAACATCGCCAGGTCGACACGGCAGGTCACGAATTCGCCGGGCTCGACGTGGCTGCGGCCGCAGGCGCGGGCGACCAGTTTCTGGGCCAGGGTTTGCGGTGCCGCCATCACCACGCCAGCCTTTCGAGCCACGCGCCGGGCGACAGTTCCAGCAGCGCGGCCGACGCTGCCGGGCCGTGGGTCTGCATCGTCACCCAGGCCAGCCCGTGCGGCGGCGAAATCTGCAAGCCCTGCGGCTGCGCATCCGGCCATGCCCCACGTGCACCACACAACGGCGGCGCGCTGACCTGGGGGTCTTGCACCTCGTCGATCTCGAACAGGCACTGCCCGCCGAACTGCACCGTCGCCACCGGCCAGCGTGCCTGCGCGTCGCGCGACAGCGCCCGGTTCAGCACGGTGATCCGGGTGTCGAACTGCAGCGTTTGCAGCGGCGCCAGAACGGCACACGCGGCCAGGGCCGCTTGGCGTGAAGGTGTCGACATCACGGCGATGAACAGCGACCCGAACGGTTGCGCGGCGGGCAATGAGGCGCTCAGTGGAATCTGGAACGGCGGCACGGCGGCCTTGACCTGCGTCAGGTACAGCATTTCGCCGGCCGGGCCCACCACCTGCATGGCGCGGATGTTCGGGCTGACATCCAGATCGGCCGGCGGACCCACCACCTCGAAACCGTGGGCAGGCAGCCGGCGCGCCAGTGCATCGACATCGCGCACCAGGATTTCCAGCGCCATCCAGCCATGCGAATAACGCGTCGGCCGCGGCCGCGCATCGGCATGCTCGATCACGCGCAGCAACGTCCCGGCCGGCCCGGGCGACTCGGCCTGGCTGGACGACGCATCTGTGGGGGTGGCGCGGGCGGCACCGGGCGCGCAAAGGCCGGTCATGGCACAGCCCGCCAGCCCGGCCACGCCCCAGGCCTGGGCTTGCGCCGGTCTGATGGTCGCAACCGCGCCGGGAACCAGCCCGAGGGCGGCATAGGCAGCCACCACTGGCGCAGCGTCGCGCACCAGCAAGGTGGCGTGGTGCAAAGGCCCGGCGGTGACGGGAGTGGCTAGGCGCGGCTGCATGGGGCGTGGAAGTAAATGCGTCGATCCAGGTTGTCCGGACAACATTCTGAGTTTAACCTCGGGTGGGCGCGAACAGGGGCATCCCAGCCACCAGTCAGACAGTCATCCCGCCAGTCACCCCGACCGTCACCCCGAAGCCATGATCGACTACCAGCAAAACGGCGCCATCGCGCGGCTCACGGTGAACCGCGCCGACAAGAAAAACGCCTTCACCGCTGCCATGTGGCGCGAGCTGCTGGGCCATTGCCAGGCCGTCCAGGCCGCGCTGGCCCGTGGCACGGCCGATGCACCGCGCGTGCTGCTGCTGCAGGGCCAGCCTGGCGTCTTCTGCGCCGGCGCCGACCTGCAGGAAATGACCCTGCTGGTGCAGGACCCCGAGGCCCTGGCCGCCAACAACGCAGTTGTCACGCAGGCCCAGCTGGCGCTGGAGAACCTGCCGCTGCCCACGCTGGCGGTGGTGGACGGCCCTTGCTTCGGCGGTGGTTTCGGCCTGGCAGCGGCTTGCGACTTCCGCATCGGCAGCACGCGCAGCCGGTACGCCATCACGCCGGCCCGGCTGGGTCTGGTCTACAGCCTGGAAGACACGCGCCGCGTGCTACGCCTGCTGGGTGACGCGCGCACCCGCCTGATGCTGCTGCGCAGCCTGCAGCTGGACGCGGCCACCGCGCTGCAATGGGGCGTGCTCGACGCGGTGTTCGAGCCGGCTGAACTGGCAGCCGCCGCCACGGCGCGGGCGCACGAGCTGGCTCTGCAGTCGCCCACATCGATGGCCGGCATCAAGGCCACGCTGGCCTGCCTGGCCCACCCGTGCACCCCGGCTGTCGACGCTGCGCGCGCCCAGGCCATTGCGCGCGCAGCCTGCGATGCGGCTTTCACCGGTCCCGACTTCGCGGAAGGTGCGGCCGCCTTCCTGGCCCGCCGGCCGCCGAACTTCTGAACCCGCGCCGTGTCGCGCACTTTGAGGAGCCCTGCCATGACCACTTTCATGATCGTGCAAGCCCGCATCACCGACGCCGAAAAGTTCTGCGCCTACACCGCGGTCGTGCCGGCTCTGGTGGCGCGCTTTGGCGGGCGCTACCGCGTGCTGGGTGGCGCCACCACCGTGCTGGAAGGCCATTGGCCCGAGGTGAAGACCGTGGTCAGCGAGTGGCCGAGCCACGCCGCGGCACAAGCTTTCTGGGACTCCGAGGACTACCGCCGTGCCGCCCTGCTGCGCGCCGGTGCGGGCGACTTCACCATCGTGCTGGTGGACGGCATCGAAACGGCCCGCGAAGTCGCCCGGCAAGCCGCATGACTGCGAACCTGCCCGCCATCTTGCCCGCCGTCGCGCCTGCAGCCGTGCCCGCCGTCGCGCCCTACACCGCCCTGGCGCTGCAGACCACCTGTCACGCCATCAACCGGGCGCCCGACGTCGCGACGGCGCGGCAGTTGATGCTAGCCAACATCGAACGCGTGGGGCTGCAGATACGCGCGTCCAAGCAGTTCATCGGGCCCGACGTGCGGCTGGTGGTGCTACCCGAATACTTCGCTTCCAGCTTTCCACTGGGCGACCCATTGCCGGTGTGGGCCGCGCGTGCCGCCTGGGCGCCTGACGGGCCGGAATACGCCGCCACGGCAGCGCTGGCGCTGGCCCATGGCGTCTACCTGTCGGGCAATGTCTACGAGACCGACGCGCATTTCCCGGGCCTGTACTTCCAGACCAGCTTCATCCTCGACGACAGCGGTGCGCTGGTGCTGCGCTACCGGCGCCTGGTGTCGATGTTTGCGCCCACGCCGCACGACGTGTGGGACCGCTACCTGGCGCACCACGGCCTGGACGCCGTCTTCCCGGTGGCCGACACGCCGCTGGGGCGGCTGGCCTGCATCGCGTCGGAAGAAATCCTGTACCCCGAAATCGCACGCGCACTGGCGCTCAAGGGCGCCGAAGTCTTCCTGCATTCGACCAGCGAAGTCGGCAGCCCGCGGCTGACGCCCAAGGACGTGGCCAAGCGCGCGCGGGCTTACGAAAACTGCGCCTGGGTGGTCTCGGCGAACTCGGCGGGCATCACCGGCACCGACTTCCCGGCAGCGTCCACCGACGGCATGAGCAAGGTACTGGACCACAAGGGCGAGGTGCGCGCCGAAGCCGGTTACGGCGAGTCGATGGTGGCCCATGCCGAGATCGACATCGAAGCCGTGCGCCGCGCCCGCGCCAAGCCCGGCATGGCCAATGTGCTGTCCCGGCAGCGCCTGGAACTGTTCAGTGCGGTGTACGCCGGCAGCGTCTACCCGGCCAACACCATGCTCGATGAAAACGGTGCGCTACAGGTGCCGCCACGGGCCCACTTCATGGCCATGCAACTGCGTGCCGTGCAGGCGCTGCGCGAGCGCGGCGTGGCGGGGCCGGCTTAAGGTCCGAGGTCCAAGATCTAAGGCTTGGCGCCGACGATTTTCTTGTAATAAGTCCAGCTCGTTTCGTTGGGCGTTGCGAAGCTGGCCGGCGACGTCTGGTACTGCGGAAATTTGGCCAGCGTATAGGCGCGAACGTCGGCTGGCAGTTCGGCGAAGCTAGCGAACTTCTTGCCGTGCCCGCTGTACAGCAGGTAGCCGGCGCGCGTGCCCATCTTCATCCACGGCAACCAGGGGCCGGTGCGCGTCCAGTTGTAGGTGACCGGTACGCTGGCGGCCTTGGTGTCGTCCAGTTCGCTGGCGCGGGCGAAGAAGCTGAAGTGCTCTGACGCCAGATAGGTGGGGCCGCTGGATTCGGCCGGGAATTCGGCCGGCAGCAACGCGTTGGGGTAGGCCAGCGGCACGTCCAACAGCAACATCACATCATTGCCGCTGACCCGGAACGGCATGCGCCCGGCTTCGCCGGCCTTGGGCGCGGGCATGCGTGAATTGACCGGGTCGTTGGCGACCTGCAGCACCGCGTTCTTTTCGTTGGTGTAGGGGTTGGCCCATACCTCGATGATCTGGCCGCTGCTCAGGTCCTTGTAATACGCCACCTCGCGGCTGATGAAATTCACAGTGCCGTCTTCTTGCTTGGCGAAACGGCCGACGTTGTAGCCGTCCATGCGCAGGATGGCGCGCGGCCTCTCGCCGGGCGTCACGGCGAAGACGGTGACCCACCAGTTGGCGAAAGCCTCGCGCCCGTCGCTGCTGGCGCGCATGCGCATGTAGGCGTCCTGCTGGCCGGCCGCTGACGTGGTGTCCAGCGCGAAGGCCGAACCGCTCGCCCCCAGCATCATCGTCAGCACCAACGTGACCGCCAGGCTCAAGGCCCTGCGTTGAAATTCAAGCAGCATCATGGGCGGTCTCCGATCCGGAAAAAAAGGTGGCGTGGACTTAAGTTGTCCGTACAACTATTGTCGGTCGCGATGCTATCAGCTATTCTTCTTTGGCAGCCAGCCGACACCGCCCCAGCATCACTTCAGAACAGCACCCCAAGGACATCGCCGATGAAAACTCCACCCCCCCCGCAGCCCAGTTGGCGCCAGGTTGGGCGGCATGCGGTTTTTCCGCAGGCCACGCACGACGAGGCGGCGCGTCTGGACCATCTCACGCGGTTGAACATGCACCTGTCGCAAAGCGTGTTGCCTGGCGTCAGGCGCGCCTACGACGTACGGGTCAAGCCGGCGTTCATGGCCGAACACGGCCGCCCGCCGGCCAACCGCCACGAGGTGCGCACCGCGATGCAGCAAGACCTGCATTACCAGCTGTGGAGCGCGTTGCGGCGCAATACGATGGAGCAGCGCCAGCAGGCCGGCCGCAGCATGGTCTTCCGCCAGCTGGGCGCGCTGCGCGCGGCAGCCGACGCGCTGAACGCCGATGCGCCGACGCTGCAACTCGACGCCAGCGTGCAGACCCCGCGCTACGCCAGCGCCGTCGACACCCACTGCATGCCCGGCAGTTACCACACCGAAACCGTGGCGCGCGACATCGCGCCGGGCGCCAACTACGACGCCGGCTTGTTCGTCACCACGGCCGGCGCGCTGGGCCGCTATTCCGACGGCGGTGGTCAGGCCGTGGTTGACTGGTTGCAGCAGCACAAGCCGGGCTGGCAGCCCCGGCGCATCCTGGACATCGGCTGCACCATCGGCCACAACGCCCTGCCGTTGGCGCAGGCCTACCCGCAGGCCCAGGTGGTGGCCATCGACACCGCGGCCGCGGTGCTGCGTTACGGCCATGCCCGGGCCCGTTCACTGGGTGTGCAGAACATCGAATTCCGCCAAGCCAACGGCGAAGCAGTGCCGGCGGCCGATGGCGATTTCGATCTGGTCACCACTGCCATGTTCTGGCACGAGACCTCGACACAGGCCATGCCACGGATCATGAAAGAGGTCTACCGCGTGCTGGCCCCGGGCGGCCTGACCTTGCACCTGGAGCAGCCGCAATACGCCGGCATGGACCCCTTCGAAGCCTTCATGCGCGACTGGGACACCTACAACAACAACGAGCCGTTCTGGACCCGCATGCACGAGATCGACCTCGACGCCCTCGTCACCGCCAGCGGCTTTCCGGCCGGTGCCTATTTCGAAACCGTGATGCAGGCCAAGGTCGACCGCACGCTGTTCCCGGCACCGGCCGGCGACGTCGACGTCGACGTCGACAGGCAGGAAGACTACGGCCGTTCGCCGAAGTGGACCGCCTTCGGCGCCAACAAGCCCGAGGCCGCAGCATGAATCTGGGCAGCCCGATCGAGCCAGCGAGCGCCGCGCCGCTGCCCGAGCCGGAAGATCTCGACCCGGTGGCGCAGGCCAACCGCCGCGCCAAGGGTCGCCGGCCGCAGTTCCTGCAAGACCCGGCGGTGGAACGCGTGCTGTCGATCGCGATGGCCATCGCGGCCGAACTGGCGGTGGCCCGCGAACGCATCGACACGCTGGAAAGACTGCTCGCCGAGCGCGGCGTGCTGTACGCCGCCGACATCGAAGCCTTCCAGCCCGACGCTGTGGCGCAGGCCGAACGCCACGAGGCGGGCCGCGCCTACATCGCCCGCGTGCTGCGCATCGTCGACCAGGATGTGCAGGCCCTGGCCGGCCAGGCCGACCCCAGCCTGGAGCAGGTGATCGAAGAACTCGGCGGCAACGCCACACCATGAGGAAACCGCCATGACCGACCACCGCGCCGACTTCAGAAGCCGCTTCGCACTGCTCGCCCGCCACGAAGGGGTGTGGGACGGCCACTACCGCCACTGCGACGCCAACGGCAAGGCCATCGACGAGCACCGCTCGCGCCTGGTCTGTCGCATCCCCGACAGCGGACCGCACGACTACGTGCAGACCAACTACTACAGCTGGGCCGATGGCCGCACCGAAGAGCGCGGCTTCCCGGCGGTGGCCGCTGGCGACCGCATCGCGTTCGAGAGCGACCTGATCAACGGTTGGGCCGCCAGCGTGCCGCTGGACCAGAACCAGCGCACGATGATGCTGCACTGGGAACGCATCGGCGAGGTCGGCGTGTATCTGTACGAAATGATCCAGATCAGCGACTGCGGCCGCTACCGCGCCCGCGTCTGGCAATGGTTCCGCGAAGGCCGTTTGTTCCAGCGCACGCTGATCGACGAGCAGCGCGTCAGCCACGAATGGCGCACGCTGACAGGGCCCAGTTACGCCGGAGACCCGGTGCCGCTTTGAGGCCGCAGGGCGGCGACCTGTTCGTCACTGAAGCCGGCCTCACGCAACACCGCTTCGGTTGAAGCGCCCTGCGCGTCGAGCCGCCCGTCCAGCACGCCCGGCTCGCGAGCGAACTTGATCGGCAGGCCCAGATGCGGCTGGCCCGCCGGCTGCTCGACGCGCATGCCACGCGCCGCAGCGTGTTCGCTGTGCACGGCTTCGTGCAGCGTTCGCACGGGCGCCCACGCCACATCCAGCGGTGCCAGGAATGCAGTCCAGTCGGCCAGCGTACGCTGCGCGAAAGTGCTGCGCAAAAAGGCGCGCACGGGCTCGTGAACAGGGCCCGGGGGCTGCAGGGCAACGGCAATCAGGTCCGGCCGCTGCAAGGCGCGCAGCAGGTTCTCGACAAAGGCGTGTTCACCGCCGCCCAGCGCCAGATGACGGCCGCAGGCCGTGGCGTAAATACCGTAGAAGGATGCGCCGCCCCAGGACCTTTCGTCTTTCACCACGGCGGCGCGGTCTTCGGCGAAGACCGGGCCCATGACATTCGGTGTCCAGGCCAGCAAGCTGTCGTACAGCGCAATGTCCAGCCAGTCGCCGGCCCCCGTCGTCTGGCGCCGCAACAGCGCCATCAGGATGCCCGACAAGGCCATCAACGAGGCCGCCATGTCGGCCGCCGGCACGCCGGGCATGGCCGGTTGGCCGTCAGCACCCAGGTTCACCGACAGCAGACCGGCTTCGGCCTGCACGGCCAGATCGTGTGCCGGCTGGCGGGCCAGCGGCCCGGTCTGGCCGAAGGCCGAGATCGAGCAATAAATAATGCGCGGGTTGACCGCCAGCACCGCCGCGTAGCCGACGCCGAGCCGCGCCACGACGCCGGGGCGGAAGGCCTCGACGATGACATCGGCACTGCGCGCGAGCTGCAGAAAAGCGTCGCGCGCGGCAGGCTGCTTCAAGTTCAGCTCGATGCAGCGCTTGTTGCGGTGGGTGTTGCGAAACCACACGCTGTGGCCGTTCTGGCGCAAGCCCACGTGACGCACCGGTTCGCCCTGCGGCGGCTCGATCTTGATCACGTCGGCGCCGTGGTCGGCCATCATCATCGTCAGGTGCGGGCCGGGCAGAAACTGCGACAGGTCCAGCACACGGATGCCTTCGAGCTTCATGCGCAGCACACCCCTTGCAGGTTCAAGCCCAGCAGCGTGGCCTCGCAGCCGGCTGCGGCGAGGCATTGCAGGCCGGCGGGCAAGGCGCCGCTGGCGCAAGGCAGTGGCCCCGTCATTGCCGGCACGCCGGCCATGTTGGCCAGGCTGGTGAAGTCGGCCTGGTTGGCGGGCACCGGTTGCGCGAAAGCGAAAGCGGTCTGCGGTGCGGTGGGCAGCAGCATCACGTCGCCGTGCGCCCACCAGCGCGCCACCTCGGTGTGCGCGGTAGCCATCACGCGTTGCGCGGCGGCGTAGGCGGTGGCCGGCTGCTTTTCGCCGAAGCGCAGCAAGCGCGCCAGTTCGGCTGAGAAGTTCTGCGGCTGGCTGCGCCAGTCTTCAGCATGTTCGAGCAGCAGATCAACCTCGACCACCAGCAGGCCGGCACGCCGAGCGCGGCCGAAGTCGTAGCCGGCCAGCGCGATGCGGGTGACGGTCTCGCCGCGTTCGCTCAGCGCCTGCAAGGCCTGTTCATAGGTGGCGGCGACGTCGGCGTCGGCGCCCAGCGCCAGCACATCGCTGGCGGCGACGAAGCGCGGGCGGGCCACCGGGCTCTGCGGGTGGGCCGCGCGGGAATCTGGACTGGCGGCGTCGAAGGCGGCGATCACCGCCATCACCGGCAGCAGGTCGCGCCGTGAACGGACCAGCGGACCGATGTGGTCGAGCGTGTAGCCGCAGGCCACGGTGCCGCCGGTGGAGACGATGCCGTAGCCGGCCTTGAAACCGACCACGCCGCAATAGGCGGCCGGCAGCCGCACCGAACCCATCGTGTCGGTGCCCAGCGCCAGCGCGCACAGGCCGGCGGCCACGGCACAGGCAGAACCGCCGCTGCTGCCACCGGGCGTGTAGCCGGCGCGCAGCGGGTTGACGCAGCGGCCGTGGTGCGGGTTGTCGTTGGTCGCGCCCAGCGCGGCTTCGTGCATGTTCAGCTTGCCCAGCACGACCATGCCGGCGGCGCGCAAACGCTGCACCACGAAGGCGTCGGTCGATGCCAGGCGCCCGCGCCGCGTGGCCATGCCGGCGGTGGTGGGCATGCCGGCGACGTCGATGTTGTCCTTGCACGCCAGTGTCAGACCGTCCAGCGGGCCCAGCGCCGCGCCGGCGGCGCGTCGGGCGTCGCTCTGCGCAGCGGCCTGCAGCGCGCCTTGCGCATCCAGGTGCAAGAAGGCGTTGAGTTGCGGCTGGCGTTGCGCCACGCGGGCCAGCGCGGCCTGCGTCAAGGCCACGCTGGTGCAGACGCCGGCGGCCAGCGCCTGGCCTTGCGCGGTCAGGTCCTGCTGCAGCAGCGCAGCCCAGGTGTCGGGTTGGGCCATGGCTTCAGGCAAAGCGCTGGTCGATCAAACGCACCGGCTTTTGCCGGGTCTCGATGCCGGTCAGCGCCGCCAGTGCGCCCGGGGCCACCAGTTCGACCTGCACATCGACACCCAGCTTGCGCTTGAGCAACTCACGGTAGGGCTCTGCGTCGGCCGGGCTGCGGCCGCCGCGGGTTTCGGCCGCTACGGTGAGCGCGTCGCGCCCAGCGGCGTCGCGCACGGCCGTGCACAGGAATTCGCCGGTGAAGTCGGGCCGTTCTTCGAGGATCGGCGCCATCGCCTGTGGGAACACATTGATGCCGCGCAGCTTGACCATGTTGTCGCTGCGGCCCAGGAAACCGGCGATGCGCCTGAAGCTGTAGCCCAAGGCCGAGGGGGTGGTCAGCACCTGCGTCACGTCGTGGGTGTTGAAACGGATGATCGGGTAGATGTCGTCCTTGTACAGACACGTCACCAGCATGTCACCGGGCTGCCCGTCGACCACCGGCGCGCCGCTGTCGACATCTGCCACCTCCACGTACTGCGCGTCTTCCATCAGGTACAGGCCGTCGTGGTCGGGGCCCTCACCGGCCACCGCGCCGGTGTCGCCCACGCCGTACCAGTCGTACATCTCGGCGCCGCCCCATGCCGCCGACAGGGCCGCGCGCGACTCGCGCCCCAGGTGGCCGCAGATGCGGCGCACGGGGATGTCGCGGCCGGGCTCGATGCCCTGTTCGCGGGCCACGTCGGCCAGCCGCTTGATGTAGTCGGCAAAACCCACCACCACGTTGACGCCGAAGTCGCGCATCAGCTCGACTTGCTTGACGGATGGCGTCTCGACGCCCGTACCCGGCGTGATCAGCAAGGCGCTGGTGTAGTGCAGCACGGCCTCGCGCACATAGTGGCCGCCGTTGATCATGCCGTGGCCGTACACCGAATGCACCACTTCGCGTGGCTGCAGGCCCTGCAGGCGGTAGATGCGGGCCAGCAGCAGGCTCTGGATCTCGCGGCTCTTCGGTGAGAACAGCAGCGGTTGTGGGCGCCCGGTGGTACCGCTGGTGGTGTGCAGGACCATCGGCCACAGGGCAAGTCCGCCGGGCCCGTCGATGGGCACATCGGCGCCGTGGAAGTCGCCCAGTGGCGGCGCCAGCGCCACGCTGTCCATCACCTCTTGCTTGCCGAAAGTGGGCAGCCGGGTGATGTCCTGCAGGCTCTGCACATCGGCCGGCGTGATGCCGCGCGCGCCCCACAGCCGCTGGTAAAAAGGAATCTGCCAGGCGCGGGCCACCAGGCGCATGAAGCGGCGGTTCTGCAACGCGGTCAACTCGTCGCGGCTGATGCGCGCCAGCCGTTGCGTGAAGTCATCGCCCAGCGGGTAGTCGGCCATCATCTGCCGGACGTCGAACGATTCGTAGTAGGTCAGGTGTTTCATGGCAACGCGGTTTCAGGGCTCATGCTGGAGATCCAGGGTGTGATGTCGGGGGCCAACGCCAGCGCCTGGCAGTTGGCGTGCAAGGCATCGGCCGCAGCCGGCGTCAGGCCGGCATGGGCGCAACAGGCATCGAACTTGGCCCGCTGCGCCGGTGCACCCAGCGGCCGGTCGGGATGGCCCAGCACGGCCGGCAGTTCGATGGCCAGTGCACGCCCGTCGGCTAGGCTCAGGCGCAGCGTCTGTGGCGCCAGCGCATTCGGGTCGGTGCAGCCGTTGGCCACCACGAAAACCCGTTGCGCCAGCGCGTGGCGCTGCGCGTCCTGCAGGGCGGCGGGCGTGAAGTCGTCCAAGGTCGGCGGGCCGCGCAGCAGCGCCGTGGCCGCCAGGTAGGGCAGGCACAGGCGGGCGTAGTTGGCGTCCATGCCGGCCTGGATCGGGCGGGCGATCAGGCGCCGGATCAATGGCGGCGCAGCCAGTTCGATGCGCTGCACATCGTCAGCCACCAGGCCGTGCTGGCGCATCAACGTGGACAAGCCGTCCAGCGCGCCGTGGGCCGCGCGGCCGGTCGGGAAAGGCTTGTGGCTGAGCTCGGTGATGCGCCAGATGCGGCCCAGCGCAGTGAACACCGCGTGCACTTCAGCCAGCCGCGGGGCCAGCGGCGCGTCGAACAGATCGAAGTAGCCGTACGGCCCTTCGATGACGTCGCGCGGCCCGGCAAAACCGGCCTGTGCCAGGTCCAGCGCCATGACGGCCGCGCGTGCAGCCAGGCCCACCTGCAGCGCCAGCATCGGCGAGCCTTCGCTGTGCGCCTGCATGGTGCCGGCCAATTGGCTGTAGCAAATGCCCAGCGCGTTGGCCGTCTGTTCCGCGTTGCAGCCGGCCAGCCGGGCCAGGCCCAGGCTGGCGCCCAGCGCGCCGCACATGGCAGGGCGGAAAAAGCGCATCGGGGCGACTTGCGCGCTGCCGATGGTGGTGGCCACGTCCACCGCCAGCACCAGGGCCTCGATCAGCATCGCGCCGCTGACCGGCGCGCCGCCGGCCGACTGGCGCTGCGCCTGCGCCTGCGCCTGCGCCTGCGCCACCAAAGCCGGCAGGATGGTGGCCATCGGGTGGACGACGGCGCGTTCGTGCACGCAGTCGAACTCCTGGTTGTGCACGGCGTAGGCGTTCAGCATCGCCGCGCTGGCGGCGGGCCAGCGCTGGCCGCCACGCCATTCGGTCGCCGCCACGCCGCTGCCCCAGGCCGCAGCAGCGGCACGCACTTGGGCCATGCGCGCGTGCCGACTGCCCGCCAGGCCGACGGCCACGCTGTCGGTGATGAAGGTGATGGCAGCACGGACCACGGGCTCGGGCAGGCGGTCGAAGCGCACCGCCTGCGTGCGGGCATCGGCGTGCGCCAGCAGGCGGTCGACCAGCTTCATGCCTGCAGCACCGCGTGCAGGGCGCGCAGGTCGGGCGCACGCGGCAGCCCCACGCAGGCGGCCACCGCGGCGTCGGCGCGCGCGGCTGTCCAGCCCGCCGCGGCCATCAGCATGCGGGCCTTGTCGTGCAGCGCCTGCTGCGACATCGGCCGGGCCGGGTCGCCGCGGGTGTCGGTCAGCGCGTGCTGGCTGCGCCGCCCGTCGCGCCAATGCACTTCGACGCGGGCGCCGTAGTGCGCCGGGTAGCGGGCGTCGATGGCAGCGTCGGCATGCAGGTGCACGCGTTCGCGCAGCGCCCGCACCTGCGCATCGGCCAGCGCCGGCGGCTCGCTGTGCGCCAACTGCGGCGTGCCCCAGACCAGCCAGGCTGCCAGCACATGCTGGATGGAAAACCGGGCCTGCGCGGCATCGCCCGGGTGCAGGCGGTCGCAAAAGCGCAGCGCGTCGTTGTAGGTGTGAACATGGATCTGCGCCACGGCAGCGGCGCGACGCGCCGGGTCGGCACCCTGCGCCGCTTGCTCCACAGCGCCCTGCAGCGCATCCAGCGCCGGGTGCGCGTGGCGGCAGGCGGGCCAGGGCTTGAAGCTGACATCGTCGATCCAAGGGGTGGCGCGCACCTGGCCGATGCCATCGACACGGGCATCGGGCGCCGTGGCCGCAAACCAGCCCGACGGCCCGCACAGCACGCCCAGCGGCCCGGTCAATCCGACGCTGGCCAGCTGCGCGGCGGCCAGCCCTTCGCGCGCTGCGCCGCCGGTGTGCCAGGCCTTGCCGGATTGCGCCTCGTGCCGCACCTGCCACAGCCCGCCGCTGCGCGTGCCGGCCAGTGCCAGGGCTTGCGCGGTGGTGGCTTCATCCAGGCCCAGCGCGGTGGCCGCCGCCGCGGCAGCGCCGAAGACACCAGCGGTGGCCGTGGTGTGCCACAGCCGGTAGTGGCTGGGGCCCAGCGCGCGGCCGACGCGGATGGTGGCCTCGTAGCCCGCCACCACGGCGCTCAGGAACAGCGCGCCGGGCGTGTCGGCGGTCGCCGCCGCCAGCGCCGCCGGCACCACCACCGGACCGGGGTGCAGGATGGCGCTGCGGTGGACGTCGTCCATTTCCAGCGCACTGCCCAGGGCCCCGTGGTAGGCCACTGCGGCGGCCGGATCGGCGCGGCGGCCGGCCAGCGTGGGCTGCAGCCCACTGGCCTGCAGCAGCAGCCAACGGGCCATCACCTGCCCCATGGGGCTGCTGGCACCTTGCGCGGCGCAGCCCAGCCAGTCCAGCACATGGGCGGCAGCGCGCTCGGCCTGTCCGCTGTGCGCCGGCATGGGCCGCACCCTGCAGACAGCCTGCGCCAGCTGCGCGATGGCGGTGGGGTGTGCTGCGGCTACGGTGCTCATCGGGCAGTGGGGTGTGGGCGGTCGGCGGTCGGCGGTCGGCGGTCGGCCGTCGACGCTGCGGCGAGCGCGTCAAGCTCGACGACGGGTTGCAGCCTGACAGCCAGGTGCACGTGATGCAGGCGCTGTCGGGCGGATAGAGGGAGACGAGCAATGGAACAACGTCCCTTTGCGGTCGCGGTGCCAGCGATCACTGGACGACGGTGCAGTCGCATTTGCCGCCGGTTTACGCGCCGCGCGTCGTCCACATCCGCTCGCGACAGTGTGGCGAACAGCGCACAAATTACCCCAAGAACGTGGGGTCGACCCCCAAGCGAGGGATGTGATGTCACACACCGC
>JAYSYH010000167.1:0-1710 GCA_043716645.1 Betaproteobacteria bacterium
GCCGCTTCGGCCTCGGTCATCTCGCGCTTGCCACGCCGCAGCAGCTTGCCCACGCCCAAGTCGGGCTGGCTGTTGCTGTAGGTACGCCAGGCCTTGAAACCGTCGGTCAGCTCACCGGTGGCCAGCGTGGTGTTCATCACCAGCAGGCGGGTGAAGCGTTCGGGCAGTCCGTCGCCTGGCCGTGCCAAGGCGGACGCGCCCCCTTGGGGGGCTGACGCCGCAGGCGTTTGGGGGGCTGAATACACCATCGGCAGGGTCAGGCCGAAGATGCCGCCCCAATCCTGGCAGACCAGCATCACGTTCTGCAGGTCCAGCGCGTCGATGAAGGCCAGCAGGCTCTGGCGGTGGCGCTCGAAGGTGTGCCAGGCCTCGTCGGCGGGCTTGTCCGAGCGGCCGAAGCCGATCAGGTCGGGCACCACCACCCGCAGACCGGCGGCGCTGAAGACCGGCAGCATGTGGCGGTACAGGTAGCCCCAGGTCGGGTTGCCGTGCAGGCACAGCACGGTGGCCGGCGCGTCGCGCGGGCCCTCGTCGACATAGGCCATGCGCGGGCCGCCGTTGCCCAGCGGATGAAGGTAACTGGCCGCGTAGGCCCAGCCGGGCAAGCCGTCAAAACGCTCGTCGGGGGTATGCAACAGGGCCGTCATCGCGCGAAGCTCAGAGCACTTCAAAAATGCCTGCCGCGCCCATGCCGCCGCCGATGCACATCGTCACGCAGACCCGCTTGGCGCCGCGGCGCTTGCCTTCGATCAGCGCATGGCCGGTCAGCCGCTGGCCGCTGACGCCGTAGGGATGGCCCACCGCGATGGCGCCGCCGTTGACGTTGAGCCGGTCCATCGGGATGCCCAGACGATCAGCGCAATACAGCACCTGCACCGCGAAGGCCTCGTTCAACTCCCAAAGGTCGATGTCGTCCATCTTCAGGCCCAGACGGGCCAGCACCTTGGGCACGGCGAAAACCGGGCCAATGCCCATCTCGTCGGGCTCGCAGCCGGCCACCGCAAAGCCGAGAAAGCGGCCCAGCGGCTTCAAGTTCTTCTGCTGTGCGTAGGTGTCGCTGACGATCACGCAGGCACCGGCGCCATCGCTGAACTGGCTGGCATTGCCGCCGGTGACGACGCCGCCGGGCAGCGCCGTGCGGATGCCCTTGATGGCGTCGTAGGTGGTGCCGGGCCGCAAGCCTTCGTCGGCGCTGACGGTCACTTCCTTGCTGCGCAAGCCCATCACCGCGTCGGCGACACCGGCGGTGACGGTGATCGCGGCGATCTCGTCGGCAAACTTGCCGGCCTCTTGTGCAGCGCAGGCCTTTTGCTGGCTCTCGGCGCCATAGTGGTCCATGCGCTCCTTCGAGATGTTGTAGCGCTTGGCCACGTTCTCGGCGGTTTCCAGCATGCTCAGGTAGACCGCCGGCTTGTTGGCTTTCAACCAGCTGTCGGCCAGCATGTGGGTGTTCATTTCCTGCTGCACACAGGAGATGCTTTCGACGCCGCCGGCGATGTAGACATCGGCCTCGCCGGCGATGATGCGCTGCGAGGCCATCGCGATGGTCTGCAGCCCGCTGGAGCAAAAGCGGTTCACCGTGGCGCCGCTCACCGTGACCGGCAGGCCGGCGCGCAGCAGCGCCTGGCGCGCGATGTTCATGCCGGTGGCGCCTTCGGGGTTGGCGCAGCCCATCAGCACGTCGTCGACCGCGCCGGGGTCGATGCCGGC
>JAYSYH010000168.1:0-1685 GCA_043716645.1 Betaproteobacteria bacterium
GCTTCTTGCCCTCGCTGTCCTCGCCCTCGGGGCTGGCGTGCAGGTTGAGATAGAACGGGTTGCCGGCGGGCGTGCGCATCAACGCCAGTGCCTCGCCCCACGGGTTGCCATCGCGCTTGCCGCGCAGAAAGTTGTGGCCGCAGGTCAGTGCCGCGAAGGCCCGGCTGCTGATCGTGGCCTTGCGCGGGCGCCACTGAAAGTTGCCGGGCTGCTGGGAGAACCAGGCAGCGTCGGCCACCAAGTCCACGGGCACCAGCTCCATCGAGGTGGTCTCGGTCAGTGCGCCGACGGCGCTCGCTGCGCGCTTGCCGCATTCGTTGAGCGTGTCGCCGAACACCGCCAGCGTGTAGCTGTATTCGCCCATGACAAACTGGCCGTCGCCGAGCTGGTCGAGCGCGACATCCATCGCTTCGATCTGCGTCACCACCGCATCGTCCGACGCAAGCAGCTGGTCGCGCTGCGTCGTCAGTGCCGCCATCGCCTGTCGGCGCGGCAGGCTGGAGAAGCTCTGCGTTTCGATGAACTCGGAGTCTTCGTAAAGCAGCGCGCCGAGCGTGCCCGGTTCGACCTGGCCGGCAAACTCTTTGATCGACAGCATGGACGCATAGCGGCGGCGCTCGCCTTGCTTGATCTCCAGCATGCCGCCGCCGAAGGTCAGGCGTGCGTCCGGCAAGGCCTGGTAAGCGGGCCCGGCAGGGAAACGCACCTTGCGCCACACGCCGTTGATGAGAAAGGAGAACAGCTCGCCCGATTCCCAAAACAACTGCCCGTCCTGCTCGTAGCAGCCGAGCAGAGTGGGGCCGAACTCGCGAAGACTGCGCTCGATCAATGCACCCTGCTGCTCCATCGTGGCCAGGGTCTGGGCCTGGTGGTCGGCGAGGCTTTGCTTGGTCTTCGCGCTGCGGGCGCTGCGCTTGGCCAGCTCCGACGGAAACGGGCGGTACAGCAGGGTGACGTACAGCTCGTTGGACATCATCGGCGCGACGCTGATGCGATCCTGGTAGGCCCTAGAGAAGGCTGCGCTGAACTCCGGCTCGGTCGCATCGGTCAGCCGGTCATGGATGCGCCGGTGGATGCGATGGTGGTAGATGGCCGTGCGGCCCGCAGGCAAGTTGCGCAGCACATTGCACCAGGCGTCGTGCCGATCCTTGACGAGGTTGAACTCGGCACTCTCGAAGGCCACGCCATCGAGGCGCCAGACCCGCAGGCAGTCGCCCGACCGCGTTGCGGTGTCGTGCTGCGACAGCGGTGCGCCGATCGAGACGAACTCGCCGACGTTGGATTCCTTGCCCGCGCGCTCCCAATACCGAGGGCCTCGCGGGGTGGCCCACTCGGGTAGCGCTGACCTAACGGCGCCAAACATGGCGACCTCCTCGCAAATTCCGTAGCGCAACGGGCGCATAGCTGCGTGCCCCGTTGCGCAGTACCCGGTTCGAGTTGCACACCGCCAGCTTGAGTTTGAGGACCATCTGCGTGAGGCGCTGATCGTCGCGGCTCGTGACGATGCGCATCCAGACATAGGCGACCGCGAGCGAACCGAAGATGACCGGCGCAAACATCCAACTTGCAAAAGTGGACAGCCACATGCCGGAGATGAACCCCGGCAGCAGCAGGACCACCAAGGGGACCAGCGGCACCCCGAATTTCATCGGGGGGCGTGTGGCCCCTTTGAACACGGTTTCGAT
>JAYSYH010000169.1:0-5374 GCA_043716645.1 Betaproteobacteria bacterium
GCAGATCTTGACGGAGTGGATCGCGTTTCGCCAGACGACGATTGAGAAGCGCTCGCAGCACCGGCTCGACAAGGTGCTGGACCGCATTCACATCCTGGAAGGGCGGCATCTGGTGCTGCTCAATATCGATGAAGTGATTGCCATCATCCGCCAGGCCGACGAGCCCAAGGCCGCGTTGATAGAGCGCTTCAAGCTCAGCGACCGGCAGGCCGAGGACATCCTGGAAATCCGCCTGCGCCAACTGGCGCGGCTGGAAGCTTTTCGGATCGAACAAGAGCTGAAAGAACTGCGTGAACAGCAGGGCAAGCTCGAAGAGATCCTGGGCAGCCCGGCGGCGCTGAAGCGCGTGCTGGTGCGCGAAATCGAGGCCGACGCCAAGACCCACGGCGACGCGCGGCGCACGCTGATCCAGGAAGAGAAAAAGGCTTTCGCCGAGACCAAGGTGGTGGACGAGCCGGTCACCGTCGTCGTCAGCGCCAAGGGTTGGGTGCGCGCGCTGAAGGGCCATGAGGTGGGCGCGGCCGCGCTGACTTTCAAGCCCGGTGACGCGCTGTACGGCACCTACACCTGCCGCAGCGTCGACACGCTACTGGTCTTCGGCACGGCCTGCAACGACAAGGGCCGCGTCTACAGCGTGGCAGTCTCGCTGCTGCCGGGTGGGCGCGGTGACGGCGTGCCCATCACCAGCCTCATCGACCTGGAAAGCGGCAGCCAGATTGCGCACTACTTTGCCGGCGCTGCCAAGACCCGCTTGCTGCTCGCCAACAGCGGTGGCTACGGCCTGCTGGCCCAAGTGGCCGACATGGTGGGCCGCAACCGCGGCGGCAAGGCCTTTTTGACGCTGGAGGCCACCCACCGCGTGCTGCCGCCGGTGGCGGTGGGCACCACGCACACGCAGGTGGCCTGCCTGGCCGGCGACGGCCGTTTGCTGGTCTACGGCCTGGAAGAGTTGAAGCTGCAGCCGGGCGGCGGCAAAGGCTTGACGTTGATGGAGGTGGACGCCACCGCGCCGTTGATCTCGGTGGCCACGCTGGCCGGCAGCCTGACGGTGCACGGCAGCGGGCGCGGCGGCAAGCCGAGGGACGAAATCCTGAAGGGCGCCGGCCTGGTCCCGTACGTCGGCAAGCGGGCCCGCAAAGGGCGCAAGGTCGAAGGGCTGATTCAGGTGGCGCGGGTAGCGGTGGCCTGATCGATCGGGCCCGGTCGCAGCGCGAACACGGGCTTGCGTGACTTGCTTCACTGCGCCGCAGGCCCCCGGCCAAGGGGGGTATCGGCTGCCTGTGACTTTTCACCGCAGGCCCCGAACCACACTTGCGGCATCGCACCGATCCAGCCAATTCGGCATCACCTGTTTGGAAAGTTTCACCATGCTGACCACCATCTTTCACCGCACGGCTTGCGCCCTGGCCCTCTTCGCGGCTGCCCACAGCGCACAAGCCGCCTCGGTCACCTTGAACAACTGGACCTTCGGCAGCGGCGGCACGGTCAGCACAGCGCAGCCCGGCTACAACGGCGCCGCCGGCGGCTTCTCTGGCAGCCTGGACGGCGCCGGCCTGATGACCTACTGCGTGGAACTGACGCAGCACTTCAACTGGAACGTCAACTACACCAGCTTCACCGATATGACAGCGTTGAGCTACTTCGGTGCCAGCAGCGACAAGGCGCTGAAGCTGGCCAAGCTGGTCAGCTACGCCTTCTACGACAGCGTCGTTCGCGTCAGCGACGCCGCGCAGTCCACATCGTTGCAACTGGCAATCTGGAATGTGGTCTACGACCAGGACGCCACGCTGGCTTCGGGCGCTTTCGTCGACACCAGCGGCTACGCCAGCTACGCCACGAGTTTGTTGAATGCTTCGCAGAACTTCAGCAGCCTGGCGAACGTCTGGGTGCTGGCGTCGCCGACCCAGCAAGACCAGTTGCGCTGGAGCCCGGTGCCCGCCGGGCGTACCAGCAATGCCGATAGCGAGGTGCCCGAACCCGGCGCCCTGGCGCTGGTGTTGGTGGCGCTGGGTGCGGCAGGTCTGGCGACCCGACGCCGGGGTTGAACCCCGACGGGGCCCGGCCGCCGGGTTCAACCCAAGCGGCGGGTGCGGGTCATCAGTTGCGCACCCATCAGCCCAGCCAGCAGCACGAAGAGCGCCAAGCTGACGAATTCATAAGGCACACCGAATAGCTTGACCGCCGCGTCGGCACAGCTGGCGTAGGCCGCAAAGACCTCGGGGAAACGCTCGGCCAGGCCGCCGCCCTGGACGATCTGGTCGGCCAACGTCTGCTTGCACGAGGCGCTGGCCGCAGCCACGAAGTGCTGCCACAAGGCGGCTGCGATGCCGCAGCTCGCCAGCAACACGGCCAGACCCGCAGAAGCCTGCCGCACCGGCGACCGGCGCAGCAGCAGGCCGGGCAGTGCCGCCAGCGCGATGGCCAAGAAGATCGCCCGCTGCAGCACGCACCACGGGCACGGCTGCATGTCGAAGCGGTACTGCGTGACCAGGGCTGCTGCCAGGGCCGCCAGCGGCAGCAGCACGGCCACCGCAAAAGGCCAGGCAGCCGGGCGCGACCCGCGCCGCCCGCGCGGAGGGCGAAACGGGCTCATCACTCGACTTCGGCGACCAGTTCGATCTCGACGCAGGCGCCCATCGGCAGTTGCGCCACGCCAAAGGCGCTGCGTGCGTGCGCGCCGACCGCGCTGCCCAGCACCGCCACCAGCAGTTCGCTGCAGCCGTTGGTGACCAGGTGGTGCTCGGTGTAGGTCGGTGCGCTGTTCACCAGGCTCAGCACCTTGACGATGCGCTTGACCTTGTTCAGGTCGCCGCCAACGGCCGCTTGCAGCGTGCCCAGCAGGTCGATGGCCACGGCGCGCGCGGCAGTCTTGCCCAGCTCGGTGGCCATGTCGGTACCCAGCTGCCCGACCCAGGCCTTGCCGTCCTGTTTGGCGATGTGACCAGACAGGAAAACCAGGTTCCCGGTGCGCGTGAACGGCACGTAAGCCGCTGCCGGTGTCGACAGGGGCGGTAGCAGGATGCCAAGGGCTGACAGGCGGTCTGCGATGCTCATTCAGGGGGCCTTCCGAAGAGGGTGCTGCAGGGTGCTGCAGCGGGGCGGCGCGATCCTACACTGGCCCTCATGCAGGCAAGCCTTGGGCAAGCGCGGGTGGATACAGGGCGCGGCGGGCCTGCGGCCGGGGCCGTGCGGCTGGGCGTGCTGGCGGTGGCCTGGTTGCTGGGTGTGGCGCTGCAATTGCAACAGGCGGTGCTGTGGCCGGTGGTGTGGCTTTTCGTGTTGACCGCTGCGGCGTTGCTGTTGGGCGTTGCGTCTTGGCGCTGGCGTCACCACGGCAACAGCCGCAGTCGCGCGGCGGCCGTGTTGGTTTTGGCGCTCGCCGCCTCCACGCTGGCCTTCGCCAGCACCAGCCTGCGCGCGACCTGGCGGCTGGCCGACGCGCTGCAGCCCGCACTGGAAGGGCGCGACATCGAGGTCACCGGCCTCATCGCAGAGATGCCGCGCATCGGCGCCCAGGGACCGCGCTTCGTGCTGGAAACCGAAGATGCCCGTCTGACCGGTTCGGCCGGTTCGGCGGGCCAGACCGTGCGCGCCCCCGAACGCCTGTCGCTGGGCTGGTACCGCAGCGCCGACGACGAGACCGTGCTGGCCGCCCCCGGCGAAGACCTGCGCGCCGGCCAGCGCTGGCGCTTCACGGTGCGCCTGCGCGCGCCGCACGGCACGCTGAACCCGCATGGTTTCGACGTCGAACTGTGGCTGTTCGAACAAGGCATCGCCGGCACCGGCAGCGTGCGGGCGCGGCCGCAGACGCCTGCCGTGAAGCTGGCTGAATCGGCCGGCCACCCGATCGAGCGGATGCGCCAGACGGTGCGTGACGCGATCCTGGCGCGCGTGCCAGATCCGGCTGCGGCAGGCGTGCTGGCGGCGCTGGCCGTCGGCGACCAGGCGGCCATCGACCGCCCCGGCTGGGACCTGTTCCGCGTCACCGGCGTGGCGCACCTGATGAGCATTTCCGGCCTGCACATCACGCTGTTCGCGTGGCTGGTCGGCGGCCTGGTGCGGCGCCTGTGGCGGCTGCAGCCGCGCTGGACGCTGGCCTGCCCGGCGCCGACGGCGGCGCGCTGGCTGGGCTGGGCGGCTGCCGCCGGCTACGCGCTGCTGGCCGGCTGGGGCGTGCCCGCGCAGCGCACGGTGTGGATGATCGGCGTGGTGGTCCTGCTGCGCACGGTGGGCCTGCGCTGGCCGCTGCACGCGGTGCTGTTGGCGGCAGCGGTGGTGGTCACGGTGGTCGACCCCTGGGCGATGCTGCAGCCGGGCTTTTGGCTGTCATTCGGCGCGGTGGCCTTGCTGGTGGCCAGTGAACCGGTGCAGGGGGTGATGGAGCCCGTCGCCAGCGGCTGGCGCGCCCGCATCAAACTGGCTGCGCGGGCCGGTTTGCGCTCGCAGGTGGTGGCCACCATCGGGCTGGCGCCGCTGAGCCTGGCCTTCTTCCAGCAGATCTCGCTGGTTGGTTTCGCCGCCAACCTGGTGGCCATTCCGCTGGTCACCCTGCTGGTCACGCCGCTGACGCTGCTGGGCGTGCTGCTGCCGCCGCTGTGGGCCGTGGCGGCCGGGCTGGTCCAGGCGCTGTCGGCCTACTTGCAGTGGCTGGCCAGCGCGCCCGCCGTGGTCTGGTCGGCTGCCGCCGCGCCGCCTTGGGCGTTGGCAGCCGGCCTGCTGGCGGCGTTGCTGGCGGTGTTGCCGCTGCCCTGGCGGCTGCGCGCGCTGGCCTTGCCGTTGGTGCTGCCGCTGCTGCTGCCGCATGTCGAGCGGCCCGCTGATGGCCGCTTCGAACTGCTCGCCGCCGACATCGGCCAGGGCACCGCCGTGCTGGTGCGCACGCGCCGCCATCTGCTGCTGTTCGACACCGGCCCGCAGACCTCGCCCGATGTCGACGCCGGCAGCCGCGTGCTGGTGCCGCTGCTGCGGGCACGCGGCGAGGCGCGCATCGACGTGTTGATGCTCAGTCACCGCGACCTGGACCATGTTGGTGGCGCTGCGGCGGTGCTGGCTGCAGTGCCGGTCGGCGCGATGTCCAGTTCACTGACCGCCGACCACCCGCTGCTGGCTACCGCGCAAAGCCGGGGTGTGCCGCACACGCTGTGCAGCGCCGGGCAAGGCTGGGACTGGGACGGCGTGCGCTTCAGCGTGCTGCAGCCGGTGGCGCAAGACCACAGTCGCAGCCTGAAGCCCAATGCGCTGAGCTGCGTGCTGCGCGTGCAGGACGCAGCCGGCCGCAGCGCGCTGCTGACCGGCGACATCGAAGCGCCGCAGGAAGCCGCACTCGTGCAGCGCCTGGGCGCCGCGCTGCACAGCGATGTGCTGCTGGTGCCGC
>JAYSYH010000170.1:0-1683 GCA_043716645.1 Betaproteobacteria bacterium
CAGCCTGGTTCTGGGAGCCTGCAGCATGACGCCGATGATGCCGGCCAACAGCCCGATGGTGGCGCGCCTGTCGGGTACCAACGAGGTGCCCAGCGTGCCGACCAACGGCAACGGCACAGCCGAAGTCAGCTTCGACAAGCAAACCAAGGTGATGGGTTGGACCATCAATTATTCCGGCCTCACCGGCCCGGCCACCGGAGCGCATTTCCACGGCCCGGCGGCGATCAGCGAAAACGCCGGTGTGGTGGTGCCGTTGACCGGCAGCCTGGCCAGTCCGATCACTGGCTCGGCCACGTTGACCGACATGCAAGCCGCCGATCTGATGGCCGGCAAGTGGTACTTCAACGTGCATACAGCCGCCAACCCGGGCGGCGAAATCCGCGGCCAGGTCAACGTGGCTCGCTGACCCGCAACAACCGCGCCGACCGCAACCGCTGCAATCGCTGAAAGATCAGTCAGGCCTGCTTGCGGGCCGGACGTTTCAACGCAGGCTTAACTGCCGGCTTCGCGGTTGCCGGCTGCGCGAGCGTTGCCGCCTTGCGGCCCGCCAGGCTCTTTGCCAGCAGCTTGGTCAGGTCGACCACGTTCGACGCCGCGCCGTTGGCATGCGACTCTTCCAGCGGAGTGACGGTTTTGGTGTCACCAGCGGCCACCTTCTGGTTGACCAGCGCGCGCACGGCGGCCGCGAAAGCATCGACATGCTCTTCGGCATTCCAAGGCGCCGTCATGTCGGCGATCAACTGCGCTGCCATCTTCAATTCGGCCGGCTTCAGGCTGGCGGCCGACTTTCCTTCTCCCGGCAGCTTCAGCTCGTCGGGCGGTCGCACTTCACTGGCCCATCGAATGGTGTTGAGCACCAACGCGGGGCCCGACGGAATCAGCGCGGCGAGGCGTTCCTTGGTGTGCATCACCACCCTCGCGATGCCGATCACGCCGGCTTCGAGCATGGCCTCGCGCAGCAGTGCGTAGACCTTCTCGCCCTTGCCTATGGGTTCCAGGTAGTACGGGCGTTCCAGCAGCACGAAGGGAATCTCAGTCGCCTTGACGAACGACTCGATCTCTATCGTCTGCGTGCTCTTGGGGAAGGCCGCTTTGATTTCATCGTCGCTCAGCACCACGTAGTCGCCGTCGTCCTGCTTGATGCCTTTGACGATGTCATCCTTCTGGATTTCCTTGCCGGTGCGCTTGTTGACGCGCAGGTAGCCCACCGGGTCCATCGACCGCTTGTCGAGCCAGTCGAAATCAATCCCAGTTTCCTGCGAGGCCGGGTACAGCGCCACCGGCACATGCACCAAACCGAAACTGATGGCTCCTTTCCAGATTGCGCGCGGCATGGTGTCTCCTTGGGTTTGAGCGCCATGGTTCACCGACATTGCAGTCTGAAGGCGTAGGCGAGACCAGCAATCGGCTGTAGGAGACGCGCCAAAAATACCCAGGCGACATGGCTCAATCGCCCAGCAACTCCCCCACCGCCTTCAGGTCGTCGACCCGGTCACACACCGCCTTGATCGCCATCAGGATGGGCACGCCGAGGAACAGGCCCCACACGCCCCACAGCCAGCCCCAGGCCAGCACGCCAACGAAAATGGCGACCGGGTTCATGCGGCTGGCGCGGCTGGTCAGCCACGGCGTCAGGATGTAGCCGACCACGGTGTGAATCAGCAGCGTGGTGCCGCCCACCAC
>JAYSYH010000018.1:0-23520 GCA_043716645.1 Betaproteobacteria bacterium
GACTGTGAAGAGCACCATGGCCTCACCGCCGTGGAAGAAATTCTGGACGCCTGCCACGCACTGATGAACTACGGTGTGGACCGTTACCGCAGGCCGCAAAAGCTGTCGCTGGCCGAAGAGCAGGCGCGGCGCAGCGATCGCGAGGCTTACCTGCAGCAGCAGGTCAACGACATGTGGCGCACGCTGCCGCGCCGCGCCGAGGCCACTGCTGGCGAAGGTCCGGCGCAACGCTTTCCGGCGGAACCCCAGGAAAACCTTCTCTACTTCATCGAAAAGAATGCCGCCCTGCTGGAGCCATGGCAGCGCGAGGTGGTGCGCATCGTGCGCAAGGTGGCGCAGTACTTCTATCCGCAGCGCCAGACCCAGGTGATGAACGAGGGCTGGGCCACCTTCTGGCACCACAAGCTGCTGAACACCATGTACGACGACGGGTTCCTGACCGACGGCGTGATGATGGAATGGCTGACCTCGCACACCAACGTCGTCTACCAGCCGCCGGTGGGGCACCGCGGTTACAGCGGCTTCAACCCGTATGCCTTGGGTTTTGCGATGTACACCGACATCCAGCGCATCTGCGACAAGCCGACCGCCGAAGACCGGCAGTGGTTTCCCGACATCGCCGGCAAACCCTGGCTGCCGGTGCTGGACCACGCGATGCGCAATTTCAAGGACGAAAGCTTCATCGGCCAGTATTTGTCACCCAAGCTGATGCGCGATCTCAGGCTGTTTGCCATTTCCGACGATGAAAAGCAGAGCGAATACGAAGTCAGTGCCATCCATGACGACGCGGGCTACAAGCGCGTTCGCGAAGCGCTGAGCCGGCAATACGACCTGGGCAGCCGCGAGCCCAATATCCAGGTCTGGAACGTTAACCTGCGGGGCGACCGTTCACTGACTCTGCGCCATTTCCAGCACAACGACAGGCCTTTGCACGACAGCGGCCAAGAGGTGATGAAGCACGTGGCGCGCCTGTGGGGTTTTGGCGTGCAACTGGAAAGCACGAACACGCAGGGTGACGTGACCAAACGCTGGTCGGTGCCGGCGCCGAACTGACGCCGATCTCCGCAGCAACCCGGGTCGGCCGCGCCGGCAGAGCCGCTACCATCCGACAGGGAACAGGCGAGTGCGGCGGGTGAATGAGCCTGACCCGTTGACCTGTCGGAAAGCCTCTTGTTGCACAACATCCCGGGTCCGACACTTCAAGCCATCGCGTCGCTACAACTGCCGGCATTGCCGCAGTCCGTGTTGGGCTTCATGCGCGCCGTCTCTGAAGAAGGCGCATCGATGGACCGGGTGGGTGAACTGGTTAGCCGCGAGCCGGCGCTGGCTGCACGCATCCTCCATGTCGCCAACTCAGCTGCCTTTCACACCGCAGGCCCGCTGCGCAGCATCGAACAGTGCCTGCAAATCCTGGGCGTCCGCATCCTGCGCAGCGTGGCGGCCTGTCTGGCGGTGCAGCAGGCTTTTGGGCGGCTGCCTGGGCTGCAGCCCGACGGTCTGGCGGGCTTTTGGCGGCATGCCCTTTTTGTTGCCGAACTGGCCCAGGGCATCGCCATGGAAACCGGCCTGGTCGAACCCGAAGAGGCTTACCTGGGTGGCCTGTTGCACGACATCGGTCAGTTGCTGTTGCTGGGTGGCTTGGGCCCTGCATACGGCCGTATCCTGGTCGAGGCGCAGAGCGAGTCGGCGCTTGCGGCCCTCGAGCAACGGGCGCTGGGCACCGACCACGCGGCAGTCGGCGCCTGGCTGGTGGACCGCTGGAAGCTGCCCTCCTTCATGGCCGACGCCATCCTGTTCCACCACCACAGCGCGCAGGCCATTGCGCAGTCTGACGACCTGACGCGCACGGTCTGGGCTGCGCATGCTGCCGAGGCGCTGGCCGCGCACGACACCCCCGACACCGCAGGCTTTGGCCAAGTGGCCAGCTTGGTTCATCTGCAGCCCATGCTGCTGGCGCGCCTGTGTCGCAGGGCTCAGGCCAACGTGGCGCAACTGGCCGCCGCGCTGGGCGTGCCGGCAGCGGCCTCTGCGCTGCCGCAGTGGCGCCCCGAGCCCGCGCTGCAGCAACGCCAGCCGCAACACCCGCAGCAGCAGGCGCTGCAGGATGCGTTGAGCTCGATGGCCGCGCTGCAGCCGCTTCAACACGAGCTGGCCGCAGCCGGCACCGAAGCCGAACTGCTGGCCGCCGCGAGGGAATCGGCCTGCATCCTGTTTGGCGTTGCCGATGTGGTGTTCATGATCGGCGCGGCGGCGGCGGCGGCGGCGGCGGCGGCGGCGGGCGTGAAGGGCGTGACGGGCTTGAAGGGCGTGCCGTTGCCCGGCCAAAGCGCCTTGCTCGCTCGGCTGCGCGTGTCGCTCGAGCCCGGCGTTCACGACGCGTGCGCCAGGGCCGCGCGCACACGCGCCTTGTGTTCCACGTTCGAGCCCGCAGACCCCAGCGGTCCGGCGCTGCGTGACCAGCAATTGGCGCGCGTGCTGGGCAGTCCGGGCCTGGTGTGCGCACCGATGGCCATCGGTGAGGCCGTCTGGGGCGTGATGGTCTTGCCGGTCGATGCAGCCGGCGCCGCAGGCCAGCTTCAGCGGGCGGACCAGATCCTGGCTTTCGCCGGCATCGTGGCAGGCCATCTGCGGTCGTGGCGGGCCCTGCGTGAGCGCCAGCGCGACGAACAGGCCGCCGCCGCCGATGGCCTGCTGTTGCGCGAACGCCAGGTTGCGCACGAGGTGAGCAACCCGCTCGGCATCATCAAGACCTATTTGCAGATCTTGCAGCGCAAGCTGCCCGAAAATCTTCGAATGGACGATGAGATGCAGGTGCTGCGTGAAGAGATCGACCGCGTTGCGCGCATCGTGCGCCAGCTAGGTGAGGCGCCTGCAGCAGCGGCGGTTACGGTCAGCGGCCTGATGGATCTGAATGCGGCCATCGAGGGTTTGTGGGCCTTGTACGGCGCCCCGTTGTTCGAAGGCACAGGGATCGAGCCTTCTTTGAAGCTGCAACGTCCGATGGAACCGACCCGTGCCGGCACTGACACCGTGCGACAGCTGCTTTTGAACCTGTGGAAGAACGCTGCTGAAGCGCTGCCGCCGGGCTCGCATGTGGTCACGGCAACCACCGATCACGTCTACCGCGAAGGCCGCGCCTACACGCAGCTCAGCGTCAGCGACGACGGACCGGGCCTGCCGCCCGAGGTCACGCGCGGCGCTTTCCAGCCTCTGGGCTCGCAGCGCCGAGACGGACGGTCCGGGCTGGGCTTGTCCATCGTGCAGAACTTGGTCGCCGGGCTGGGTGGCCATGTCAGCTGTCAGACGGCGACTGGCCGCGGCACCCGTTTCGAGGTTTTGTTGCCGCAGGGGCAGACGGCGAAGACGGCGGCGCGGGGAATGCCATGAACGACGCCTTGGTTCCCTTGGGCCTGGCGCCTGAACGGCGGCCGGTGCCGCCCCAGCGCCTGCTGCTGGTGGACGACGATGCGCGCCTGCGCCAGGGCTTTCGCCTGTTGTTGGCGCAGCCCGAACGCGACATCACCGAGGCCGATTCGGTTGCGCGTGCGCTGGCTCTGCTGCAGGCCACGCGCTTTGACCTGGTGCTGCTGGACATCGGACTGCCTGACGGTTCTGGCCTGGAGGTGCTGCGTTGGCTGAAGACCAACCAACCCGGCGCCAGCGTGCTGATGGTCAGCGGGCAGCGCGAGCAAGACGCCGCGGTGCGGGCGCTGCGACACGGGGCGCTTGATTTTCTGCGCAAGCCCGAAGATCTGGATCGCCTGGCCGAGCGGGTGGAACAGACGCTGCAGCGACAAGCGCTGCAGCGCGACAACGCCGAGATGGCGCGCCAGGTGGCGCAGTCAGAACGCTTGCACCGCTTCCTGGTCGAGCGCTCGCCCGACATCGTCTACACGCTGGACGCAGCCGGCCGATTCGTCTTCGTCAACCCGCGCATCGAAAGCCTGCTGGGTCATGACCGGCTGGCTATCCTGGGCCGCCACCATGCTGAAATCGTCCACGAGGACGACCGCGCGCAGGCCCGCTACGCCCTGGCCGAACGGCGCAGCGACCAGCGGGCGTCGACCAACATCGAAGTCCGCCTGCTGGTGAACCCGGCCACGCTGCCCGGCCAGCCCCCGCGTCACCTGGTGGCCGCGGTCAGCGCCTTGGGCGTCTATGCCGACGGTGATGGCCCGGGGCCGCAGCGCTTCCTGGGTTCGCTGGGCGTGATCCGCGACATCACCGAGCGCAAGCGAGCCGAAGAAACCATCAGCTTTCAGGCCCTGCACGACGCGCTTACCAACCTGCCGAACCGGCGGCTATTCAAGGACCGGCTGGAACTGGCGCTGGCGCAGGCCGAGCGGCGGGGCTTGATGGTGGGCGTGATGTTCATCGACCTCGATCGCTTCAAGTTGATCAACGACACCTATGGTCACCTGCAAGGCGATGAGTTGCTGCGCACTTTCGCCCAGCGCCTGCGACATTGCGTGCGCGCCGGCGACACCGTGGCGCGCCAGGGCGGCGATGAATTTACCGTGCTGCTGCCCGATCTGGTCAAGGTCGACGACGCACTGGGCGTGGCGCGCAAGCTGCTCGTCGAACTGGAAAAGCCTTTTCTCGTCGGCCATCACGACTTACGCGCCACGGCCAGCGTGGGTATCGCGCTGTACCCGCGTGACGGCTTGACCGCCGAGCAGTTGATGCAGAACGCCGACATTGCGATGTACCAAGTTAAGGCCAATGGCCGCAACGGTGGCCGACTGTTCACCGCGGACATGAACGAAAGCTACACCGAGCGGCTGGCGCTGGAAAACGATCTGCGTCAGGCGATTGCGGCTGGCGACTTTCAGGCCCACTACCAACCGCAAGTCAACGTGGCCGATGGCACTGTGGTCGGCGTGGAGCTGTTGATCCGCTGGCCGCACCCGCGCCTGGGCTTGCTGCTGCCCGGGCAGTTTCTGGGCGTGGCTGAAGAAACCGGGCTGATCTGCGCGCTGAGTGACTGGGTGTTGGCGCAAGCCTGCTTGCAGCTCGCAGCCTGGCAGGCCCAGGGGCACAGTCGTTTGCGCGTGGCCGTCAACCTGTCGCCCATGGAGCTGGCCCGCTCGGACATCGTCGAGCGCGTGAGCCGCCCGATGCGGGACCACGGTGTGCCTGCGGGTGGTCTGGAAATCGAGATCACCGAGAACGTGCTGCTCGAAGACACCCCCAGCGTGATCGGCAAACTCGACAGCCTGCGCCAGCGCGGTGTTCGCATTTCGATCGACGATTTCGGCACGCGGTATTCGTCGCTGAACTACCTGCAGCGGCTGCCCATCCACACCTTGAAGATCGACCAGTCGTTCGTGCACGACCTGGCCCCCGGCGCCCCGCCGTCACCCATCATCCAGGCCATCGTCGGCATCGCCCGCGGGTTCGGCCTGCACCTGGTGGCCGAAGGCGTGGAAACCCGCCATCAGCTCGAAACCTTGCTCGCATTGGGCTGCAACGAAATGCAGGGTTACCTGCTCGGCGCGCCGATGACCGCCGCCGAGATGACGGCCTGGCTCGCCGTGCCGCTGCACTGGCCCGCCCCGGAGTGCAACCCGGCGGCGATGTTGGCAGACTGAGGTTGCCTCAACTTTCCACCCGCACGTTGCCGTCCTTCACCACCCGCGCCCACTTGACCTGTTCGCTGGCCATGAAGGCCGCGAACTTCTCGCGCGTGCCGCCGCCGTCCTCGGCGCCGTAGCTGTCCATCTTCTCCTGCACGTCGGCCATCGCCAGCACGGTATTGACGTCGCGATTGACCTTGTCGGCGATGGCTGCCGGCAGCTTGCCCGGCCCGGCCAGCCCGTACCACGTGGTGGCATCGAAGCCCTCAAAGCCCTGTTCCTGCATCGTCGGCACGCCAGGGTGACCCTTCGCGCGCTTCAGGCGCGTTTGCGCCACCGCGATGACCTTGCCGCTCTTCACGTGCGGCGTGGCGGCGGTCATGGTTTCGAAGCTGTACTGGATCTGCCCGCCGATCAGGTCGGTCAGCAGTGGCCCGCTGCCCTTGTAGGGCACGTGGATGGCATCGACGGAGGCCCGCGTCTTGAACATCTCCAGCGCCAGGTGCTGGGCTGAACCGGGGCCGGCCGAGCCGAAGGCGATCTTGCCGGGTTCGGCCTTGCACAGCGCGACCACGTCTTTCACGCTCTTGTTGGGCGAAGCGGGGTGGGCGATCAGCAAGTTGGGCGTGACGCCGACCAGCACGATGGGCGTGAAGTCGCGTTCCACGCTGTAGCGCAGCTTGCCCGGCTGCAGCGCCGGACCCAGCGCGTGGCTGTTGATGTGGGCCATCAGCAGCGTGCTGCCGTCGCTGGGTTGCTGCGCCACGTATTCGGCGGCCAGCAGGCCGGCCGCGCCGCCCTTGTTTTCGACGATGACTTGGTGGCCCCACATCACGCCTAGCTTCTGGCCGACGACGCGGGCCAGCGCGTCGGTGCCGCCACCGGGCGGAAAGCCCACGATGATGCGCACCGGGCCGGTCGGCCAGGTCGATTGGGCGCGGGCGGGCGACAAGGCCAGCGGCAGCGCCAGGACGGCGGCGCCGCCTCGGATCAGGGTGCGTCTTTGCATGTTCGGGTCTCCGGAATTCGAATGGAGGCAGTGTTCAACACGAGTTCGCAGCGTGCGCAGCGTGCGCAGCGTGCGCAGCGAAATGGTCCATCGCCGCCTGCACGCCGCTGCCGGCCAGCTTCACGCCAGCCAGCTTCATCCCCATCTCACAGCCGGCCAGCGCGGCCAAAAGGGTCAGGTCGTTGCTGTCGCCGAGGTGGCCGATGCGAAACATGCGGCCCTTCAACTTGCCCAGCCCCATGCCCAGCGACAGGTCGAAGCGCTGCAGGATCAGCCGGCGCAGCGCGTCGGCGTCCACACCGGCTGGCAGCACCACGCCGGTCAGCACCGGCGAATGCAGGGCCTCGTCGGCGCATTGAATCGGCAAGCTCCAGGCGCGCACGGCGGCCCGCACGCCCGCGCCCCAGCGCTGGTGGCGCGCGAAGACGGCGTCCAGCCCTTCTTCCTGCAGCATGGCCAGCGCCTCGTGCAGGCCGTAGAGCAAATTCGTGTTCGGCGTGCTGGGGAAGTAGCCGGTCTGGTTGATGTCCAGCATTTCGTCCCAGGCCCAGTAAGCCTTGGGCAGACGCGCCGTTTTGCTGGCCGCGATGGCCCGCGGCGACAGCGCGTTCATGCCGATGCCGGGCGGCAGCATCAGCCCCTTCTGCGAGCCGGCGACGGCCACGTCGACGCCCCATGCGTCGTGGTGGTAGTCGGCGCTGCCCAGGCCCGACACGGTGTCGACCATCAGCAGCGCCGGGTGGCGCGCGGCGTCGATGGCGCGGCGCACGGCGGCGATGTCGCTGGTGACGCCGGTGGAGGTTTCGTTGTGCACCACGCAGACCGCCTGGATAGCGTGGCCGCGGTCGGCGCGCAGGCGCTCTTCGATCAAGCCCGCCTGCACGCCGTGGCGCCAGGCCAGCGGCAGGCCGGTGGCTTCGTCGGTGCCCGGCAGGGTCATGAACTCGGGTTTCAAACCCAGCTTCACCGCGATCTTGTGCCACAGCGTGGCGAACTGGCCGCCTTCGTACATCAGCACAGTGTCGCCCGGACTCAGCGTGTTGCACAGCGCGGCTTCCCAGCCGCCGGTGCCCGAAGCGGCGTAGATCACCACCGGGTGCTGGGTCTTGAACACCGTGCGCATGCCGGCCAGCACCTTCAAGCCTAAAGCGCCGAATTCCGGGCCGCGGTGGTCGATCGTGGGCAGGCTCATCGCGCGCAGGATGCGGTCGGGCACCGGGCTGGGGCCGGGGATGTTCAGGAAGTGGCGGCCGGTGGGGTGGGCGTCGAGCTTGAGCATGGGGCGGTCGGTCTGGCTGTTTGGGGCGCTGCGGGCTGGCAGTCTGGCACGCAGCGGGTGCCCGGCGTGCGGTGAGTTTCCCTGGGCGCAGCCCGGCCCATTGCGGCCCGGTGTGCGCGACGGCTCAGGCGGGCAGAATCGCAGCGCCCATGAGCACGACCGCTGCAACCAACGCCATCCATCCGCACGCGGCCTTGCCGCCGAACGAGACCTGCCACGCCCTGGCGCAGCGCCTGCGCCGCGAGACGCAAGGCGAGGTGCACTTCGACGTCGCCAGCCGCGGGCGTTACGCCACCGACGCGTCGATCTACCAGATCATGCCGGTCGGTGTTTTCGTGCCGACCACGCCCGAAGACGTGGTCACGGCGCTGGCCATCGCGCGGGAACTGAAAGTGCCGGTGTTGGCGCGCGGCGGCGGCACCAGCCAGTGCGGCCAGACTACCGGCGCGGCCCTGGTCATCGACCACAGCAAGCACCTGCGGCGCGTGTTGGACGTGGATGTGGCGGGCCGCCGCGCCACCGTCGAGCCGGGTTTGGTGCTGGACCACCTGAACGCACAACTCAAGCCGCACGGCCTGTGGTTTCCGGTCGATGTTTCGACCGGCGCGCAGGCCACGCTGGGCGGCATGGCGGGCAACAACTCATGCGGTTCGCGTTCCATCGCCTACGGCAACATGGTCCACAACGTCGTCGGCGCGCAGGCCTGGCTGGCAGATGGCGACCTGCTGGACTTCGGCCCCGTCAGCACGCTGACCGGCCGCGCGGTACGGGTCGCTGCCTTCGTCCGCGGGCTTGCGCAGACCCACCGCGCCGAGATCGAAGCGCATTGGCCGAAGGTGCTGCGCCGCGTCGCTGGCTACAACCTGGACATCTTCCACCCGCAAAGCGAAAAGCCGTACACCACGGATGGCAGCGTCAACCTGGCGCACCTGCTGGTGGGCAGCGAAGGCACGCTGGCGTTGACGAAGACGCTGACGCTGCAACTGGCGGAGCTGCCGCGCGGCAAGGTGCTGGGCGTGGTCAATTTCGAGAGCTTTCACCGGGCGATGGACGCCGCCCAGCACATCGTCAAGCTCAGGCCCACGGCGGTGGAACTGGTCGACCGCACGATGATTGAGTTGAGCCTGGCCAACCCGGCTTTCAGGCCGACCATCGAAACCGCGCTGCTCGGCAAACCGGCAGCCATCCTGCTGGTGGAATTTGCCGGTGCCGACCGCAGCGTGCTGCTGGCCCGGCTGCGCGACTTGGTCGCGTTGATGGGCGACCTGGGCCTGCCCGGCACCGTCGTCGAAATGGCCGACGCAGCGCCGCAGAAGAACTTGTGGGAAGTGCGCAAGGCTGGCCTGAACATCATGATGAGCCTGAAGGGCGACGGCAAACCGGTCAGTTTCATCGAGGACTGCGCGGTGCCGCTGGTCCACCTGGCCGAGTACACCGATGCATTGACCGAAGTCTTCGCCCGCCACGGCACGCGCGGCACCTGGTACGCGCACGCCAGCGTGGGCACGCTGCACGTGCGGCCCATCTTGGACATGCGGCGGGACGGCGCTGCGCGGATGCGCGACATCGCTGAAGAAGCCGCCGTGCTCGTCCGCCAATTCAAGGGCGCCTACAGCGGCGAACATGGCGACGGGCTGTGCCGTGGCGAGTGGATACAGTGGCAGTTCGGCCCGAAGCTGAACGACGCGCTGCGCGCCATCAAGACCGAGCTGGACCCCTCGAGCCTGCTGAACCCCGGCAAGATCATCGACCCGCCGAAGATGGACGACGGCGCGCTCTTCCGCTACCCGCCGGCCAGCGCACCGCAGCCCTACAAGCGGATCGACATCAAGCCGGTGCTGGACTGGTCGGCGTGGAATGTCAAGGCCGACCCGCTCACCCAGGTCATCACCGCACCCGGCACCGGCGGCGACACCACCGGCGGCTTGGCGATGGCCGTCGAGATGTGCAACAACAACGGCCACTGCCGCAAGTTCGACGCCGGCACCATGTGCCCCAGCTACCGCGTCACGCGCGACGAACAACATGTCACCCGCGGCCGCGCGAACACGCTGCGGCTGGCGCTGTCCGGCCAGTTGGGCGCTGATGCGTTCACGTCGGATGCCGTCGCCGAGGCGATGGACCTGTGTGTCAGCTGCAAAGGCTGCAAGCGCGATTGCCCGACCGGCGTGGACATGGCGCGGATGAAGATCGAATTCACCGCGCACTACAAGGCGCGCCACGGCCACACGCTGAAGGACAGGCTGATCGCCAACGTGCCGAAGCAAATCCACGCGCTGGGTCGCGTTGCACGCATCGCCAACTGGCGCAACCGCAGCCCGCTGTTGCGGCGGCTGGGCGAACGCTGGTTGGGCATCTCCGCGCAGCGCAGCCTGCCGGCCTGGCGCGCCGACACCTTCTGGCGCAGCAAGCCCGCCACGCCTTTCGTCACGGCCGACGCGGCCATCGCCACCGCCCGGCGCGGGGGCAAGGTGGCGGTGCTCTTCGTCGACACCTTCAACGGCGGCTTCGAAACCGAAAACGCGCTGGCCGCCGCCCAGGTGCTGCACGCTGGCGGTTACCAGCTGCACACCGTGGTCAAGGCCGGCGGCCACCACTGCTGCGGTCGCACCTACCTGGGCGCCGGGCTGATGGCCGAGGCCAAGGCCACGCTGGGTGCGCTGCTCGACGCGCTGCTGCCGCTGGCGCAAGCCGGCATCGCGGTCGTCGGGCTGGAGCCTTCCTGCCTGTTGACGCTGCGCGACGAGGCGCTGGTGCTGGGCCTGGGCGACAAAGCCGTCACCGTTGCCGGGCAGGCCCTGCTGTTCGAAGAATTCATCGCCCGCGAGGCCAAGGCCGGCCGCTTCGATGTCGCCTTCAACCCGCTGGGCCAGCCGCTGCTGGTCCACGGCCACTGCCACCAGCAAGCCTTCGGCGCCGTCAGCCCGATCCTGGATGTGCTCAAGCTGATCCCGGGCGCGCAGCCGCAGCTGATCGAAAGCAGTTGCTGCGGCATGGCGGGCGCCTTTGGCTACGAGGCGGCGCATTTCGCGGTGTCGATGCAGATGGCCGAGGCCGCGTTGCTGCCGGCTGTGCGGCAGGCGCCCGACGCCGTCATCGTGGCCGACGGCACCAGCTGCCGCCACCAGATTGCCGATGGCACGCAGCGCCAGGCGCTGCACGCGGCGAGGCTGTTGGCAGCGTTGTTGAAAGACCAGGGATTACCTGGGGCCTGATTCGGGGGTCGGCTGCGTGGACCGGCTGCCTGTGTCGCCTGTGTATCTGACGGCTTTCCTTACATACGGAAAGGCGGGGAGCTGCAAACCGCCAGTCGGCAACGGCAAGTGGTTGAAAGCATTGAACTTTGCCCATGGATTTTGTTAGGGGCATGGAAATTGCTGTCTCTGGTTGTGGCCCTGATTCCAGGGTATACAAGAACTTAACTCGATGGAGTTCCAAACATGCAAACCCTTAACTTGAAACAATTTGTCGCAGGCGCAGTCTTTTGCGCTGCATCCGTCGGCGCGCAGGCAGCCCTTACCACCTACGCGCCTTGGGAGGCCGCCTACACCGCCAATGGTCTCAGCGGCGTGCTGTTCAATGTGCAGACCGGCGGCGGCGCCACCACGGCCATGGGCGCCCATGCCTACAAGAACGGCGTGTTCCTGGCCAATGACGGCGTCAGTCGTTACCAGGCCGCATCGGGTACGTACAGCGGCCCGCCGCCTGAAACGAACCGCGCCAACTGGAGCTTCGACTTCGGGTGGAGCTTCGGCACCTGCACGACCTGCACGGCCTGGTTGGGCATCGACACCGACTTTGGCCAAGGCCAATCGCTGAACTTTATTCAGGTCGGCACGTTCAGTGGTCCGACCGCGGGCGTTTCCAACCCCGAATCGTGGAATATGTTGATGGGCTTCATCCCGTCGATCGCACCGGGCTTCAATGCCTTCGCGGAAAGCCACACCGGTTTTGCGATCCAGGTTCGTAACAGCGCGGGTGCCGTGCTGTCGCAATCCAACATCACCGTGGACGTGCCTGAGCCGACCTCGCTGGCGCTGGTCGGCCTGGGTTTGGTCGCCGCCGTCTCGCTGCGCCGTCGCGGGCTGGCCAAGGGCTGATCCGCCGCCGAGAACAAAAACAAGAACAGGAAAAAGCCGCCGGGGCCCAGGCCCTGGCGGCTTTTTTCATACCCTCGCCATGACCCTGCCGGCACTTCAGGCGCTGAATATCTTCCCCGGGTTCATGATGTTCTTCGGGTCCAGCGCCTGCTTGATGCTGCGCATCATCGCCACCGCGCCGGGGCCGGCTTCATCCAGCAGATAGCCCATCTTGTGCAGCCCGATGCCGTGTTCGCCGGTGCAGGTGCCGCCCAGGCGCAGCGCGCGCTGCACCATCAGCACGTTCAGGCGTTCGACCTCGGCGATTTCTTGCGGGTCGTCCGGGTCCATCAGGTAGCTGAGGTGGAAGTTGCCGTCGCCCACGTGGCCGACCACCCAGTACGGTATGCCCGAGGCTTCCGCTTCGCTGATGCTGTCGTTGATGCTTTCGGCCAGCCGCGAAATCGGCACGCAGGTGTCGCTGCTCTGGCAGCGGCAGCCGGCGCGCATCTGCAGCGCGGCGAAATAGGCCTGGTGGCGGGCGGTCCACAGCCGGGTGCGTTCTTCGGGTGTTCTCGCCCACTGAAAGTCTTCGCCGCCGTGTTCGCGGGCCAGCATCTGCACGGTTTCGGCCTGCTCCTTGACCCCGGCTTCACTGCCGTGAAACTCCATCAGCAGCATCGGTGCCTCACGCAGGCCCAGCTTGCTGTGCCGGTTGACGGCGCGGATGGCGTGGGCATCGAGCAGTTCACAACGCGCAATCGGCACGCCCATCTGGATGATCTGGATGGTGGTCTGCACGGCCGCGTCGATGCTCGGGAAATGGCACACCGCCGCGCTCACCGCCTCGGGCAGCGGGTACAGGCGCAGCGTGATCTCGGTCATCACGCCCAGCGTGCCTTCGCTGCCCACCATCAGGCGCGTCAGGTCGTAGCCGGCTGCGCTTTTCTTGGCCCGCGTGCCGGTGTGCACCACCTCGCCGCTGGCCGTCACCACCGTCAGCCCCAGCACGTTTTCGCGCATCGTGCCGTAGCGCACGGCGTTGGTGCCGCTGGCCCGCGTGGCCGCCATGCCGCCCAGGCTGGCGTTGGCGCCGGGGTCGATGGGGAAGAACAGGCCCAGGTCCTTGATCTCGCGGTTGACCTGTTCGCGGGTCACGCCAGCCTGCACCGTCACCGTTAGGTCTTCGGCGTTGACGTGCACGACGCGGTTCATGCGGCCCAGGTCGACGCTGACCCCGCCCTGCACGGCCAGCAAATGGCCTTCCAGCGAGCTGCCCACGCCGAAGGGAATGACCGGCACCGCGTGCTGGTTGCACAGCGCCACGACAGTGGCCACGTCGTCGGTGCTCTCGCAGAACACCACCGCCTCGGGCGGCGCGGCGTCATAGACCGACTCACCACGCCCGTGCTGCTCGCGCACGGTTGCGGCCGTGCTGCAGCGCTCGCCGAAGCGCTCGCGCAGCGCGGCCAGCATGGCAGCGGGAATGGGACGCAACAGGTGGTGTTCGGGAGTGGGGGCGTTCATGGGGGTACCTCTTCGCAGTCAGCAAGAGCGGGCGGTTGACGCCAACATCAACCCCCGGCATCTTGCCCGCTTTCAGCCCACTTTCAACACCCACCCAGGACCACGATGAAACCCAACCCCGCCGGCTGGCCGCGCTTTTCGCCCGGCATCTACTACCGCGACGCCGCAGCCATGATCGACTGGTTGTGCAGCGCCTTCGGCTTCGAGGTGAAGTTGAAGGTGGTCGGTGACGACGGCCGCATCGAACACAGCGAACTGGTCTACGGCGACGGCCTGATCATGGTCGGCGAGGAACTGTTCGGCGACACCCAGCGCTTCGGGACCGACCGCCGCAGCCCGCTGAATGCCGGCTGCAACACGCAGAACCTGATGGTCTTCGTCGACGATGCCGGCGCCCATTGCGCCAGCGCCCGGGCGGCCGGCGCGCGCGTCGTCGCCGAACCCGAATTGCACGACTACGGCCCTGGCTACTGGGCCGACCTCAGCTACGGCTGCCTAGATCCGGAGGGCCACCTGTGGTGGTTCACGCAGCGGGTTCGGGGGTGAAGGCAAGGCCGCTGCTTCGCTGGCCAGCAGCCACCCGGCCAGTTCAGCCGCCGAGAGCGGTTTGCTGAACAGGTAGCCCTGGCCCTTCTCGCAGCCCAGTTCGCGCACCACGGCGGCCTGGCCGGCGGTTTCGATGCCTTCGGCCACTGTGCCCATGCGCAAGCTGCGCGCCACCCGCACCGTGGCCTCGATCAGCACCCGGTGGTGGGCGCTGGTGACGGCTTCGCTGACGAATGAGCGGTCGATCTTCACGGTGTCCACCGGCAGCAGATGCAGGCTGGCCAGCGACGAGTAGCCGGTGCCGAAGTCGTCCAATGCCAGCGTCAGCCCCAATGCCTTCAGCGCCATCAGGCTGGCCCGCACGTCTTCGTCTTGTGCCGCCAGGCTTTCGGTCACTTCCAGCTGCAGCTGCGCCGGCGGCATGCCCGTTGCCGCCAGCACCTGTTCGACAGCGGCCACGAAGCCGGGCTGCGCCAGCTGGTTGCGCGACAGGTTGACGGCCAGCAGGCGTGGCGCCCGGCTGCCCAGCGCGACCTGCCAGGTGACAAACTGCTGGCAGGCGGTAGCCAGCACGAAGTGGCCCAACTCGCCGATGAGCCCGCAGTCTTCGGCCACGCCGATGAAGTCCACCGGCGGCACGACGCCGCGTTGTGGGTGCCGCCAGCGCACCAGCGCCTCGACACCGGCCGCGTGGTCAACGCCACCACCGGGGCTCTGCAAACCGACTACCGGCTGGTAGACCACGAAAAACTGCCCGCGGGCCAGGCCCAGGCGCAAGTCGCTTTCCAGGCCGCTGCGCTGCGCCGCTCGCTGCTGCATGGCCGGCTCGAAGGCCAGGTAGCGCGATCCACCGGCCCGCTTGGCTTCGGCCATCGCAATGCTGGCGTCTTGCAGCACCGCGTCGGCGTCGCCCTGGGCCTGGCGGCTGAAGACCACGCCGATGCTGACCGTGCAATGCAGCTGCTGGCCACGCAGCGTGTACGGGTGCGCGAGCGTGGCCACCAGGCGCTGGGCCACGGCGTGGGCGTCTGCTGTGCTGTGCAGGTCGCCCAGCAACACCACGAATTCGTCGCCCCCCAGCCGCGCAGCCAGCGCACCTCTTGCCTGGCTGTCGTCAGCCGGGTCGGCGGGGTCGTCCCGCCGCCGCCGCCTCAGCGCTGAACGCAGGCGGTCGGCGACCAGGCCCAGCAATTCGTCGCCTGCGGCGTGGCCCAGCGCGTCGTTGATCTGCCGGAAGCGGTCGCAGTTGATGAACAGCACCGCGAAGGACAGGTCGGGGTCGCTGGCGGCGCAGGCCAGGGTTTGCGCGATCAGCTCGCGGGCCACCTCGCGGTTCGGCATCTGGGTCAGGCCGTCGACGCGCGACGCCGCCTTCAGCCTGCGGTTCAAGCCGTGCTGTTCGCGCTGCACCGCCTGCGTGGCGTCGCTGACCATGGCCATCAGCCGTCCGGCGTCGAGCTTCATCAGGCTGAGGGCGAGCACCCGGTGCACGCCACGGTCCGATCGGTCGTGGGGCAGCGACATGCGCAATGCATCGCAGATCGTGCCGCTGCTGGCTTTGAAGTCGCTGACCAGCTGGCGCAGCTGCGGCGCGTCGCGGTGCAGCACCTTGTAGAGATTGTCGAGTTCGCTCGCGGGCGACAGCGGCAGCAGCAACTGCGCGGCCATCGGGTTCATCATTTCCACTGTGCCGTCGGTTGCAAACTGCACCAGCCCGACCGGCGCCTGGTAGAGAAACTGCATCAACGCCTCTTCGGCGTCCATGCCCTGCTGCTCATCGTCGGCAGGTGGCGCGGGCACTGCCCCTGCGCTCATGCCGGGTCCCAAGTCGCGATGCGGTTGCGGCCCGCTTTCTTGGCCACGTACAAGGCCTCGTCGGCGCGCTTCATCAACGCGTCCAGGCCGGTCACGCCCTCGTCCATCGCCGCCACGCCGCCGCTGACGGTGTAGGCGATGCGGACGCCGTCGAATTCGACGTGGCGTGCCGAGATCGCGACCAAAGCCCGGTTGGCCACGGCCAGCGCTCCGGCCACGGCTGTCGAGGGCAACAGTACGGCGAATTCTTCGCCGCCGACACGGGCTACCACGTCGACATCGCGGAAGCTGGCGGTCAAGGTGGCGGCCAGGTCGCGCAGCACCGCGTCACCCGCGGGGTGGCCGTACTGGTCGTTGACGGCCTTGAAATGGTCGGCGTCCAGCAGCAGCAGCGACAACGGGCGCGGCTGGCGCCGCCAGCGCGTCAATTCGATTTCGGCGGCCTCGAAGAAGGCGCGGCGGTTGGCGATGCCGGTCAGGTGGTCGCAATCATGAGTCAGGCGTATCCGTTCGCTGGCCTCGCGCTTGTCGGTGATGTCGCGGATGACGAGGCAGTAGCTGGGCTCATCGTCGTCGCCCGCGGGGCGCTGTGCCGGCAGGGGCGTGCCGGGGCGTTCGTGCAATGGCGAGATCAGCGCGCTGCCCCAATAGCGGCTGCCGTCGGCCTTGGCGCGCCAGCCCTCGTCCAGGCTCCAGCCGTTTTCGGTGGCTTCGTGCAGGCGGTCCAGCAGGCGGTCGGGCGTGATGGCTTCGTCGGGATAGAACACCGAATAGGGCTGGCCGATCACGGCGGCAGAGTCGAAACCGGTGACCCGGCCGATGCTCTCGTTCCAGGCATCGACACGCCCCAAACGGTCCAGGCCGACCAGCGCGTAGTCGGTGATGCCGGTGAAGATGGCGTGAAACCAGGCTTCGTTCTGGCGCAGCAATCTTTCGCGCTTGACCTGCTGCGTCACGTCGGTCAGCACCGCCATCAACCGCGTGGCGTCCAGCTTGATCAGCGTCAGCGACATCATCTTGGGGTCGGACTTGCCACGCACACCGGCACTGAGCTGCAATTGCATCGCTTCGCAGACCATGCCACTTTCGGGAGTGAAAGCGGCAACCAGATGGCGCAGTTCAGGCGCGACGCCTTCCAGTGCGGTGTACAGGTTGCTCAATTCGCCATTGCGCGACAGCGGCATCAACAGCTGAGCCGACAGCGGGTTGGCCATCGAGATCTCGCCGTCCAGACAGGTCTGCGCCAGCCCCACAGGCGCCAGGTACATGAACTGGATCAGCGCTTCCAGTTCTTCACCGACATCCGTTTGCACTGCGTCCATCAGCTGGGCCGCAGCACGAGGACATAGCGCGCCGTGGCACCCGGCTCGGCCAGCAAGCGCAGCTTGACCTTGACCGGCCGCATCCGCAGCGTCAGCACGTAGTCGATGGTTGCATCCAGCGCACTGCCTTCTGCGGCAGCGTCTTCAAAGCGCTGGGCAACCAGGAAGTTGTTCATGCAGGGCGCTACAGCCGTGAACAGCGGCTTGCCCAGCACGCGCTGCGGCGACAACGCGGCCATCTTCGATTCGTGGCTGTTGTAGCGGCTGACATGGGTGGCGGCGTCGAACCCGATGACGCCAAATTCCAGCATGTCCAGTTCGCTAGCCTCCATCTTCTCCAGCCGGTTCAACAGATCGCTCTGGCTGAATGCCAGGGTCAGCAATTCATTCATGTTCTAGACCTTCAAGGGACAGCGCATCTTGGCTGTGTGATGACTTTCGGCGTCGCGGCGGGCAACTTGAGGCCGGCCGCACAGGCTTCCGGTGGTTCAATACCGGCTGCCTTTCAGTCACCAACACCCGCACCCACACCAACCCGTACCCGCCCCATGAGCAACCGCCTGACGCAAATTGCCACCCGCACCGGAGACGACGGCACCACCGGCCTGGGTGACGGCAGCCGCACCCGCAAGGACGCGTTGCGCGTGCAAGCGATGGGCGATGTCGACGAGTTGAATTCCGGCCTGGGCGTGCTGCTGGCCGAACCGCTGCCCGCCGACGTGCGCGAACTGCTGGTGGTCATCCAGCACGAGTTGTTCAACCTGGGTGGCGAGCTCAGCATTCCCGGCTTCGTGCTGCTCAAGGCCGATGCCGTGTTGCGGCTGGACGAAGCGCTCGAGCTCTACAACGCGCAGTTGCCGCGGCTGCAGGAATTCATCCTGCCGGCCGGCACGCGCAGCGCGGCGCTGGCCCATGTCAGCCGCACCGTGGCACGCCGCGCCGAACGCGCAGTGGTGGCGCTGGGAGCGTTGGAGCCGGTGAACGACGCCCCGCGCCAGTACCTGAACCGCCTGAGCGACCTGCTGTTCGTGCTGGCCCGTGTGTTGAACCGCGCCAACCTGGACGGGCTGGGCGGCGACGATGTGTATTGGCAGTCGGAACGGCTGAAGCGGTCGGCCGACTGAGCTTGCCAAGCCGTGTTCCGGCATGGACGGCGTGGACGGCGTGGACCGACAGACCCCTGTTACGGCCGGCTGGCCAATTCGCGGTGCAGCCAGGCGCGGGCCACGGCCCAGTCGCGCTTGACGGTGGCCAGGCTGACGCTCAAAGCCTGTGCCACTTCCTCATTTCCCAAGCCGCCGAAGAAGCGCAGCTCCACCACCTTGGCGGCGCGCGCATCCACGGTCTCGAAAGCCAGCAAGGCCTGATGCACAGCCACCACGTCGCGATCGGGCGCGTCGCTGAGCTGTTCCAGCCCCGACAGCGTCACCGGCACCAGTTCCACGCCGTGCTTGCTGGCACGGCGCGCCAGTTCGTGGTTGACCAGGATGCGCCGCATCATGGTGCTGGCCACGGCCAGGAAGTGGCTGCGGTTCTGCCACGGCGTGCGGTTTTGCTCGGCCATGCGGAACCAGGCCTCGTGCGCCAGCCCGGTGGCGCTCAGGGTGTGGCCGGGGTTTTCCTTGCGCAGGTGTGAACGCGCCACGCGCTTCAGTTCGTTGTACAGCAGCTCGAAGAGCTGGCTCGACGCGGTCGGCGCCCGTGAGCCCAGCTGGCGCAGCCACTGCGTCACATCGGCAGAGTTTTCGGGGGTGATGAGCGACATGGCATGGCGGATTGTCCACATCGGCGGCGCCCGGTCTGCCCCAGAAATCACGCTATGGCCACGGCTGAACGACAGGCTGCCCCCAGGGCGAGGGGTTCAGGCTGTTCCGCCGGCCCCGGCTCTTAGCATGCTGCCGATGAACACACCGCCACCGTCAGATTGGGCCTTGGTTCGCGATTGGTTCGATCGCGCCCAGCCGCTGGATGCTGCCGCACGCGAGGCTTTGCTGGCTGGCGCGCCGCTATCGCCGGCGGTGCTGGCCGAAGTGCGTTCGCTGTTGGCCCACGGCGACCCGACCACGGCCGGTTCGGACAGTGACTTCCTCTCGCACCCTGCCGTGCCTGAACGGCCGGCGGAGTCCGGCCGCGAAGGCCAGCTGCTGGGCCCGTGGAGCATCGTCGCGCGGCTGGGCACGGGTGGCATGGGCAACGTCTGGCTGGCCGAGCGCGCCGACGGCGCCTACGTCGGCCAGGCGGCGATCAAGGTGCTGAAGCGCGGCATGGATACCCCCACCGTGCTGGAACGTTTCGCGCAAGAACAGCAGGCGCTGGCGCGGATGTCGCACCCGCACATCGCGCACATGCTGGACGCCGGACTCACCGCCGACGGCCTGCCCTATTTCGTGATGGAGCGCGTGATCGGGCAACCCATCGACAGTGCTTGCGCCGTGCTGCCGCTGGCGGCGCGGCTGGCGCTGTTCCTGCAACTCGCCGACGCCGTGGCCCACGCCCACCGCAAGCTGTTGGTGCACCGCGACCTGAAGCCCAGCAACGTGCTGGTGACGGCCGAACAACAGGTCAAGCTGCTGGATTTCGGCATCGCCAAAGCGCTGGACCCACTGGGCCATCCGCTGGCCGACCCGCTGGCCGACCCGATGGACCAGCGGCTGGACGGCGGCGGCATCACGCTGGCCGGCGAGCGTCCTTTTACCCCTCTCTACGCCAGCCCCGAACAGATCCGCGGCGAGGTGGTGGGAACCGCCACCGACATCTACAGCCTGGGCGTGCTGCTGTACGGGATGCTGACCGGCGTGCGGCCCTACGGCCGCCAGGCGACGTCGGCGCGCGAAGCGGCACGCAGCGTGCTGGAAGAGCAGCCGTCGCGGCCCAGTGCGCTAAGCCCGGAACAGGTTGCCGATCCGAACTGGCTGGCCCTGCGCCAGCGCTTGAAGGGTGACCTGGACAACATCCTGCTGAAGGCGCTGGCCAAAGACATCGACACCCGCTACGTCAGCGTCGACGCCCTGGCCGACGACGTGCGCGCCTACCTGGGCGGCTACCCGGTCAGCGCCCAGCCGCCGCGCGCGGCCTACCTGCTGGGCAAGTTCGTGCAGCGCAACCGCTGGCCGGTGGCGGCGGCCACGGGCGGCGGTGTTGGCGCTGGTCGGTGGCCTGGTCGGCACCGCCTGGCAGGCTCACCGTGCCGAACAACGTCTGGCGCAACTGCGCGACGTGACGCGCGACGTGGTGCTGCGCTACGGCGACGCGGTGACCTTCCTGCCCGGCGGCCTGGTCGTCAAGGAAGACCTGCTGAAAACGCTGCTGACCAACCTGGACCGCCTGGAACAGGAAGCCGGCGACGACCCGGAATGGCTGGCCCTGCTGGCCGGCGCCTACGCCCGGCTGGCGCAGATTCAGGGCGACGACACCGGCGCCAGCCTGGACAAGATGCCCGATGCACGGGCCAATGCGCAGCGCGCCATCGCTCTGGCGCTGCGCGCCGAAGCTGCGCGCCCGGCCGACGCCGCGCTGGTGGCCAGCCACGCGTTGGCGCTGCAGATGCGCGCGCAGGGCTTGCGGGCCCAGGCCAAGCCCGAGGAAGGTCTGACAGACCTGGACGACGCGCTGGCCCGGCTGGACCGGGCCCTGGCGGCCCAGCCGAATTCGGCGACCGCGTCAACCGCCTCCGCAGCCAGCGGTGCCACGGCTGGCGCCGCCACCGCCCGCCGCGCCCTGCGCCTGCAGCATGCCTCGGTGCAACTGGTGCGCGCGCAGTTCCACGACCAGCAAACCGTGGCCAGCCTGAACCAGCCCGAAAAGGCGCTGGCGCTCTACGAAGAAGCCGCCCAGGCGCTGCGCCAGCTGGACGCCGAGCAGGCCGACCCCGAAGTGGCCGCGCTGCTGGGCACGCTGCACGGTGCGCGCGCCATCACCCACGCGCGCATGAACCGGCTGGACCTGTCGCAGTCCGACGCCGACCTGGCCTTCCGCCAGCGCCTGCGCAGCGTGCATGCCGAGCCCTTCAACACCGCCTGGCGCGACGGGCTGGTCAACGACGCCACCAACGCCGCCGTCATCCTGCTGCGCGCCGACCGCCCCGGCCCGGCGCTGCAAGCCAGCCAGGCCGCGTGGACCGAGGTGCAGGCGCTGGCCCGCGAAAGCGGCCCGCACAGCAAATGGATCAGCGCGCTGCCGCGCGTCGCCCAGCACCACGGCCGCGTTTTGGTGGCCAACGGCCGCTACGCCGAAGCCTTGCCGGTGCTGCAAACCGCCCTGGTGTTCTGGGACCAGACGCGCACGCAAAAACCCGGGCCGCACCCCAGCCGCATGCACGCCTGGCTGACCATCTACCTGGCGCGCGCGCTGCAAGGCGCCGGCGACCCGGCGTTGGCCCGCCAGCGTCTGGCCGAATCGGCGGCCGTGCTGAGCCCGCTGGCCGCGCAGCCCAAAGGCCGCGACGCGCAACTGAACCTGGGTGAAGCCTGCGTGCTGCTGGCCGACCTGGAACCGGCCCAGCGCGCCGCCTGGCGCCAGCGCGCTTTGCAGGCCTACACGGCGGCGCAGGCGCTGCTGCCGCTGACCGGCGACCACCTGCGCAACTACACGGCGCTGGGCGGCAAGGGCTGATCCGGCCGCCCGGCGCGCCCAGGCACTGGCCGCAACCCCCCTGAGTCACGGTGGTCAGGGCCACACGGGGCGGCGTGGGTGATCCGAACCGGGGGTTGGGCCTGCGTTGATGGGTGAGGCCACCTGCGCAGACCTGTGCGGTGCGGTCTTCTGTCGCAAACCCTGGAGTTTCCCCATGTCGATCACCCCCGTTTTCAACCGCTCGTTCCGCCACGGGCTGGCCCTGGCCGCAGGCTTGCTGTGCGCCGCAACGGCTCATGCCGATGTCGAACTGACCGACCTGCCCGGCGTGGTCGCCACGGCCAATTCCTGCTACCTCAGCGCCTGCAACGTACCGGGTCTGTTCGTGGCGGCCAACGCCATCGACAACCTGCCCTACATCCCCAACTCAGGTGGCCACGGCTGGAGCGCCGGCGACCACGGCACGGCCGCCGACCCGAACTGGTTGCGCGTGGACTTCGGCGCCGTCTACGCCATCAGCAGCACCGAACTGCGCTTTCACGACAACGCCGGCGCCTGGCAGGGCTATACGAATGTCTACGAACTGCGCGGCAGCGTCGACGGCCTGGCTTGGCAACTGCTGGGCAGCGGCACGCTGACCGACCTGACCGGCAACAGCGCCGCGCTGACCGACAACTACGCCTGGTCGGGCGCCGCCCGCCCGCTGGCGCGTTGGCTGGAGTACCGCGTGGTGGGCGGCAGCCACTGGTCGGCGCTGGATGAAATCAACGCGATGGGTTCGCTGGCTGCCGTGCCCGAGCCCGGCAGCTGGGCGTTGTTCGGTGCCGGTCTCGCCAGCGTGGCGGCGATGGCTCGACGTCGCCGGCCAGCGGCCTGAAGGGCTGACCGGGCCGCGCTCTCGGGCGCGGCGGGCTTGGCGGGCTTGGCGGGCTTGGCGGGCGTGGTGGGCGCCCGGGCCTTAGCCCTGTAGTTCCCGGTGCAGCCAAGCCCGCGCCAGCGCCCAGTCGCGCTTGACGGTGGCGCTGCCCAGGCCCATCAGTTCGGCGATCTCGTCAGTGTCCAGGCCGCCGAAGAACTTCAGTTCCACGACCTTGGCGGCGCGCGGGTCGACCTGCTCGAACGCCAGCAGCGCTTCGTGCACCCGCACCACGTCGCGGCCGTCGCGGCCGTCGCCGCCGTCGCCGGCCACTTGTTGCGCTTCGGTCAGGGTCAGAGACACCAGCGGCACGTCGCGTTTCATCGCCAGCTTGGCCACCGCGTGGTTGACCAGGATGCGCCGCATCATGATGGCCGCCATGCCCAGGAAGTGGCTGCGGCTTTGCCACTGCGTGCGCGTCTGCTCGGTCAGGCGGAACCAGGCTTCGTGGGTCAGCGCGGTGGCGCTCAGCGTGTGGCCGGCGTATTCCTTGCGCATCTGCGCGTTGGCGCTGCGTTTGAGTTCACCGTACAGCGCCCCGAAGAGGCGGTCGACGGTGGTGGTCGAGCCCGCACCCGAGCCCGCACTGCATTCACCTGCGCATCCACCGGTCGCACGGTCCAGGTCGGCCAACCAATGCGTGATGTCTGCGGCCTGCGGGCTGCTGTTGTTCATCGCACGGATTGTCGGCGCGCCCGTCGGCTGCTGCAGGCTCCTGACCCGGCGCTGCGCACTGCTGCCGTGATCCTTTACCGCGTTGCGCCGTGCGTTAGTGGACAAGGACAGCCTGCAACCGCAGCCCCCTGGCCTCGCGAAGCCCCGAAGCCTCTACAAAATTGCCGACCCGACAAGGACACCCCAACCATGACCACCCCGCTC
>JAYSYH010000171.1:0-16170 GCA_043716645.1 Betaproteobacteria bacterium
TTCGATCATGTATTTCTTGGTCATCCTGTTGATATCATGGGTGTTCTACACCGTGATGACCAACCTTGATAAACGGGATGGCGTATAATGCGTATCAAAAATGCCGCCATCGTTATGACCGTCTACCTGCTGTTCCTGCTGATCCCGATCTATTGGCTGATCAGCATGAGCCTGAAGACCAACACCGAAATTCTGTCCACCTTTTCATTGTGGCCGCAAAATCCAACACTTGCCAATTACGCCACTATCCTGACCGATCCCTCATGGTACATGGGCTACGTCAATTCCATCATCTATGTGGTGATGAACACGGTGATTTCGGTGCTGGTGGCCTTGCCTGCCGCCTATGCTTTCTCGCGCTACCGGTTCATGGGCGACAAGCATCTGTTCTTCTGGCTGCTGACCAACCGCATGGCCCCGCCCGCCGTATTCGCGCTGCCGTTCTTTCAACTTTATTCGTCCATTGGCCTGTTTGACACCCACATTGCCGTGGCGCTGGCGCATTGTTTGTTCAACGTGCCGCTGGCGGTGTGGATATTGGAAGGCTTCATGAGCGGCATCCCGCGTGAGATTGACGAGACGGCATACATCGACGGCTATTCCTTCCCCCGGTTTTTCTTGACCATCTTCATCCCGCTCATCAAAGCAGGCGTGGGAGTCGCGGCCTTCTTTTGCTTCATGTTCAGCTGGGTCGAACTGCTGATGGCGCGCACGCTGACCAGCGTGAACGCGAAACCGATCGTGGCGGTGATGACGCGCACCGTCAGCGCTTCGGGCATGGACTGGGGCGTGCTGGCTGCTGCCGGCGTCCTGACCATCGTGCCCGGAGCCGTCGTGATCTGGTTCGTGCGCCATTACATCGCCAAGGGGTTCGCGATGGGTCGGGTGTGAAGCGCAGCAGCCGTGGCGCTTTGAAATCTTGAGGAACTGCTGATGTTCGAGTGGATGGCCTGGACCGTGCCCGTGGCGGTGTTCTTCTGCTGCATCGCCTTGATGCTGGCGGGCATGACGGTGTGGGAGCTCAAGTCGCCGACCATCGAGCGCAAGGGCTGGCTGCCGATCACCACCACGCGCGGCGACCGGCTGTTCATCGGCTTGCTTTGCGCTGCCTACATCAACCTGGCCTTTGTTGCCGTGAGCGAAAAGATGGTCGCGTGGTTCGGCTTGGCGCAAGAGCCGTCGATCTGGTTCGGCTTTGCCGCTTCGACGCTCGTGCTCGGGCTGATCCTGCGCAAGGGTTAGCGTTTCAAAAAGACCGTCGGCCACCCCTTCCCGGCCGGCGTGTCGTTCCATCAACGGGAAGGATTTCAGGAGACATCGAAATGAAACGACGCTTGCATGCTGTGGCCAGGACGGCCATTGCCGCCGCCGCCGCTCTGGCCCTTGGCCAGAGCGTGTGGGCCGGTGAGGCCGAAGCGAAGAAGTGGATCGACGCCGAATTCCAGCCGTCGACCTTGAACAAAGAGCAGCAGATGACCGAGATGAAATGGTTCATCGAAGCTGCAAAGAAGCTCACCGCAAAAGGTGTCAAGGAAATTTCGGTGGTTTCCGAGACCTTGACGACACACGAGTACGAATCGAAGACGCTGGCTAAGGCGTTCGAGGAAATCACCGGCATCAAGGTTAAGCACGACATCATCCAGGAAGGCGATGTGGTCGAGAAACTGCAGACCTCGATGCAGTCCGGCAAGTCGATCTACGACGGCTGGATTTCCGATTCCGACCTGATCGGCACGCACTACCGCTACGGCAAGATCCTGGCGTTGTCCGACTACATGGTGGGCAAGGGCAAGGAGTTCACGAACCCCGGCCTGGACCTGAAAGACTTCATCGGCACCAGCTTCACCACCGCACCTGACAAGAAGCTCTACCAGCTGCCGGACCAGCAGTTCGCGAACCTGTACTGGTTCCGCGCCGATCTGTTCGCGCGGCCGGACCTGAAAGAGAAATTCAAGGCCAAGTACAAGTACGACCTCGGCGTACCGTTGAACTGGAGCGCCTACGAAGACATAGCCGCGTTCTTCAGCGAAGACGTGAAGACGATTGACGGCAAGCCGATCTACGGCCACATGGACTACGGCAAGAAAGATCCGTCGCTGGGCTGGCGCTTCACCGATGCGTGGCTGTCGATGGCCGGCACGGCCGACATCGGCATCCCCAACGGCCTGCCGGTCGACGAGTGGGGCATACGCGTGGCAGACGACAAGTGCACGCCCGTGGGCGCATCGGTCTCGCGCGGTGGCGCCACCAACTCGCCGGCCGCCGTTTATGCGTTGACCAAGTACATCGACTGGATGAAGAAGTTCGCGCCCAAAGAAGCCACCGGCATGACCTTCGGCGAGTCGGGCCCGGTGCCGGCACAAGGCCAGATCGCGCAGCAGATCTTCTGGTACACGGCCTTCACCGCCGACATGGTCAAGCCCGGCCTGCCGGTCGTGAACGCCGACGGCACGCCCAAGTGGCGCATGGCGCCCGGCCCGAACGGTCCCTACTGGAAGCAGGGCATGCAGAACGGCTATCAGGACGTAGGCTCCTGGACCTTCTTCAAGGACCACGATGCCAACAAGGTCGCGGCGGCTTGGCTCTATGCCCAGTTCGTGACCGCGAAGACGACCTCACTGAAGAAGTCGATCGTCGGCCTGACCTTCGTGCGCGACAGCGACATCCGGCATGACTACTTCACGCAGAACGCGGCCAAGTACGGTGGCCTGATCGAGTTCTACCGCAGTCCCGCGCGCGTTGCCTGGACGCCGACCGGCACCAACGTTCCCGACTACCCGAAGCTGGCGCAGCTGTGGTGGAAGAACGTGGCCGTGGCCGTGACCGGCGAGAAAACACCGCAAGCCGCGATGGACAACCTAGCCAAGGAAATGGACGACGTGATGGCGCGCCTGGGCCGTGCCGGCATGGAGCACTGCGCACCCAAGCTGAACCCGATCGGCGACCCGAACAAGTACCTGAGCGACAAGGGTGCGCCTTGGAAGAAGCTGGCCAACGAGAAGCCGCAGGGCGAGACGATTGCCTACGACACGCTGCTGAATGCGTGGAAGGCGGGCAAGGTGCGCTGAGCTGAAACCAGCGCAGGTGTGAGCCGCGCCCTGCCGGTCGATTCGACTGGCAGGGCGCTCTTGCTTGCGCCGCAGGACGCCTCGCAGCTTGCTCGCGGCTCTTTCACCGCTTTCTTACGCTTTCTCACGGCTTTCTCACGGCCTTCTTGCGGCTTTCTTGCGGCCATCTTGCGGCCATCTTGCGGCATGCGTGCGCTGTCCGACAGACCGGCCCGGCCCTCGCTTGCCAGCATCCGGTTGGCTTCTAACCCCTGCGCCGCGCTGCATGCGCTGTAAGTGCCGGAGGTGGGCCACATGGAGCTGTGATGACCACCATACGAACCGGACAAGCGCCCGCGCCATTGACCCGTGCGCAATTCCACGAACGCCACCAGCTGCAGTTCTACGACCCGGCCTATGCCGGGGAACAAGCGGCCATCGCGCGGTTGGAAGACATTGCCTGGGAAGCGCTGCAGCAAGGCCGCAAGGCGCCGCTGACACAGCCGGCAGGCCCTGGCTTTGCCGACCCGACCTACCCGATTTCCGTGCAGTGGCTGGCCACCCGCCAACGCCTGCTGGCGGCACAGCAGCGGCAGGCCGACACCGCCACACCGTCGCGCGTGCTGCTGATTTGCGGCAGCGCGCGCAACGACGGCACCTGCCCGGGCGAGATTTCGAAGACCTGGCGCCTGACCGAAATCGCCCAGCAGGTTGTGCAGCAGGCGGGCATCGACGCCGATGTGCTGGACCTGAGCCTGGTGACATCGGAATACGGCCGCGCCATTCACCCTTGCAAGGGCTGCGTCTCTACTGCCATGCCGCTGTGCCACTGGCCCTGTAGCTGCTACCCCAACCATGCCTTGAACCAGGCTGACGACTGGATGGCCGAGATCTACGAACGCTGGGTGGCGGCGCACGCCGTCATCGTGCTGGCCCCTACCTACTGGTACCAGTCGCCCAGCCCGCTGAAGCTGATGATCGACCGCATGGTCTGTGCCGACGGTGGCAACCCCGACCCGACCACCACCCACGGCAAGCACGTGGCGCAAGCCAAGCAAGTGGAAGCCAAAGGCTGGGGCTATCCCAAGCATGTTGCCGGGCGAGCTTACGGCGTGGTGGTGCACGGCGATGTCGCCGGCGTCGAAAGTCACCGCCGCAACCTGTGTGACTGGCTCGACTGGATGGGCCTGATCGACGCCGGCGCAGCGGCCAGACTGGACCGCTACATCGGCTACTTCGAGCCCTACTTCAACAGCCATGAAGCGCTGGACCGTGACCAAGCCGTGCAAGAAGAAGTGCGCAACGTGGCCCGTTCGGTGGTGTGCGCCGTCACTGAATTGCGGGTCGGGCGTTTAAGCCAGCCCGATCAGAAAACCCATGCCCCACGCCCGAAATGAAGGAACACGGTGCGTTGACGAACAGAGCGTCTGTGGAATTCAAATTACGGTCTGCGTCGGAACTTGCGCATTCGCGAGCGAAGTCCGCTGGTGCTGATTGGTATGTCGAGAATCGGCGTGCACAAGAAAGGCCGGGCCTATTCTGTTCATTTGGAGTCACCCATGAAACACAGTCGATTTGATTTGCCATTAACGCGCTCTCACCCCAATCGGGCCAGCGTTGCGCTGTGTCTGGGCCTGACATCGCTGCTCGCAACAGCACCGCTGGCCTACGCTTCCAGCCACCGCGAGGCGCCGTACATCAGCGGCCAGGCGAAGCTGGACGGCACAGACCTCTACATGTTCCGAAGTTACGAAGCGGGCCGTCAGAATTACGTCACCATCTTGGCCAATTACCAGCCGTTTCAAGACCCGCAGGGTGGCCCCAACTTTTACATGTTCAGTCCCGAGGCTTTGTACGAAATCCACATCGACAACAACGGCGACGCGGTCGAAGACATCACCTTCCAGTTTCGCTTCAACAACACTTCCAAGGCCACTGCACTGACCGTGGGCGGCAAGTCGGTGAAGATTCCGCTGATCAACAGCGGCGTGATTGCCGGCGTCAACCCGGCTGCACTGAATGTGCGTGAAACCTTCACCGTCGACGTGCTGCGCAATGGCCGCCGCACCGCACGCAGCAGCGTCACCAATTCAGTGGGCGGTAGCGCCACCTTCGACAAGCCGGTGGACAACATCGGCGACAAGGTCTTCGGCAGCGCCACAGGCTATGCCACCTACGCCAACCAGCACATTTATGACGTGGTGATTCCGGGTTGCGCCACGCCGGGCCGCCTTTTCGTCGGCCAGCGCAAAGAGCCTTTCTACATCGCAGTAGGCCGCGCCTTCGACCTCTTCAACCTGAACCCGCTGGGTGCCGAAGTGGGTGGCAACAACAACGATCTCGAAGGCAAGAACGTCAGCACGCTGGCGCTGGAACTGCCGATCAGCTGCCTGACGGCGGGCACCGACCCTGTCATCGCCGCCTACACCACGGCCAGCCTGCGCCAGGGTCGCCTGCTCGACGGTTCGCCGGCCAGCGGCCTGGGCAAAGTCGTACGCAGCGGCGGTGCCTGGACCCAGGTTTCGCGCCTGGGCATGCCGCTGGTCAATGAGCTGATCATCGGCATCGACGACAAGGACAAGTTCAACGCGTCCAAGCCGAAGAACGACGCCACCAACTTCGCCGACTACGTCACCAACCCGGTGCTGCCGGCCTTGATCCAGACCCTGTTCCCGGCGGCTGTGGCGCCCACCAACTTCCCCCGCACCGACCTGGTCACAGTCTTCTTGAAGGGCATCAGCGGCGTCAACCAGCCGGCGGCGGCGAACATCGTGCTGGCCGACATGTTGCGCCTGAATACCGCCATCGCGGTCACGGCACCTGCAGCGCAAAACCCGCTGGGCGTGGCGGGTGGCGACAACGCCGGCTTCCCCAACGGCCGCCGTCCGGCCGACGACGTGGTCGACTTGTCGCTACGCGTTTCGATGGGCGCGCTGTGCGTGTTGACTGGCGCCACCGATACGCTGAAGGTCGGTTGCAAGCCCTCCGATGCACCGGCGGGTGGCCTGGCCCTGACCGACGGCGTGCGCAAGACGGCCGCTAATTACGGCGTGACATTCCCGTACCTGACAACGCCGTTGCCGGGCAACTTCAACCCTGCCGCAGCCGCTGGCACGGTCTACCCGTGAGGTCGGCATGAAACATCAACGCACGGTACTCGCCGCCGCATCGCTGGCCGCTGTTCTGGCCTTGTCGGGCTGTTGGGATGACGACAACCAGAAGGTCGATCCGGTGCTGCCGCCGCCGCCGCCGGTGGCCAGCAACGAGGTGCCCGACAGTGCTGGGGTCAGCATCGGCGCCTTCTTCAGCTTCATCCTCGGCATGTTGGCGACTGATGAAACATCAGAACCACTGACGATCAAGGCCGGTTTCGCGGTGCCCGACGACGAGGCCGCTGAGCCGACCCCGCTGACGTGAACCTGGGGGCGCTGCATGCGGCGCCCTCGTCATCTTTCCTCAGCCGGTTTGGCGGTCGATGCCAGCCGGCTTTGAATTTTTCCACATGGAACACCGATGAACACAGTCAAGCTGAACGACGCAGACGGGGTAGCAGCCGACACGATGCCCACCTCGTTCGGTGTGTTCAAACCGGTCGGCTGGGTGATGGTGGGCTTGCCGACGCAGGCCCAGGCCGACGCGTTGTTGGTGGCGCTGGGCCGCGACGGATGGCCCGGAGCGACGGTGCTGCCGTTCACGCCAAGCGAAAGCGAAGCGGACATGCAGGCGATGCTGGACAACGCGGGCGGGCTGGCCGGCTTCGGCTATGAAATCACCTTGCTGCGGCGCTACGTGGCGTTGACCCAGCAGGGCTACCGATGGCTGCTGGTGAAGGTGGAAGGTGAAGCACAAGCCGGAGTTGCAGCGCGGATTGCGCAGACTTGTGGTGCCACGTTGGCCGTTCACTACCGCACGCTGACGGTTGAAGATCTGATCTGATCCGGCCTGATTTGATGCGGGTCAGGGCGCGCTGGCGCGCCGGGCGGGCAAGGCTGACTTGTCCGTCACGAGCGGTGCCGAATGGTCGTTGACTTGACCCGGCATCGGCATCGCGCTGGATTCTTGAGCGCGACTCATCTCGGTGTTGGTGCGCCCGGCCGACGCGGTGTCGGCTGGTTTGATCGCCGATGGCGCAACAGCGGTCTCTGCCGCCGGCACTGAGGTGTTGCCCGCGCCACCGGCTTGCGTGCCCGGCACGGTCTGCGTGGCGCTGGGCTGCTGCGGGCCGCGGGCGCCGGCCGAGCTGCCGTCAGCGGCCGACTTCTGGCAGCCGCCAAGCAACACGGCCGAAGAACAAATTAGGGTCGCGAAGCAGACTTTGAGCATGGAGAACCTTTGGTTTCAATTGGTTAAATCTGACGCTTAACGCTGCTGCTGTCTGTACGCCTGCGCACCGCGTGTGCCTGCGCAACATCGTTCGCTTGCGCACAGACTCGTCGCTCTCGCCCGGCTACGGTCATGGGTGTGCTGACAACAGCGCTGATCACAGCGTCAAGACAAGCGCAATGCAGTCCTCGCAATCTCAACCCAAGGTGAACGCATGAACACGAACCAGGTCAAGGGCGCCGTCAAAGACGCCGCCGGCAAACTGCAGCAAACCGCGGGTGAAGCCGTGGGCAGCGGCAACCAGCAGATGAAGGGCATCAAGAAGCAGGTCGAAGGCAAGACGCAGAAAGCAGTCGGTGACCTGCAGGCGGCCGCCAAAGACCTAGCCAAGAAATAGGCCCTACTCTTACAACCACAAGGACTCTATGAACAAGCCCCACGTTTTCAATACAGCTCTGGCTATCGCCGCGTTGCTGGCCTTGCCGTTGGCCCACGCCGCGACGATGGCCAAGGCCGACTACCAGTCTGGCAAGACCCGCATCTCTGACGCCTACAAAGCCGACAAGGCCGCATGTGCATCCAGCACCGGCAACGTCAAGGACATCTGCGTGGAAGAAGCCAAGGCCAAGGAAAAGGTCGCCAAGGCGGAGCTGGAATATGCCTACACCGGCAAGACCAACGACGCCAACAAAGTGCTGGTGGCCAAAGCCGATTCGAGCTATTCAGTGGCCAAGGAACGGTGTGACGATCAGACCGGCAATGCCAAGGACGTCTGCGTGAAAGAAGCAAAAGCGGTTCACGTGAAAGCCCTTGCTGATGCCAAGATGGGCAAGGAAATTGGCGCGGCCCGCAAGGACGCTGCCGCCGACAAGAACGACGCCGACTACAAGGTGGCCGCCGAAAAGTGCGATGCATCTTCGGGCGACGCCAAGACGTCATGCATGACTGCGGCCAAGTCGCGTTACGGCAAGACCTGAGCCGGCGGTCGAGTTGTCGACCATGCACCAGCCGCAACCCGGACCGCGCCGTTGCGCCTTCGAACTGGCGCTGGGCGGGTTAATCGGGCTGATCGGGCTGGTGGGGCTGATGGCGGGCTGCGGTGAAACCGCGCAGCTCACCGTGGCGGCGGGTACCGGCCCAGCGCCGGCGCTGCCCGCGCCCCGCAGCACGCTGCTGCCCACGTTGAACATCGCGCCGGCGGTGGGCTGGCCAGTCGGTACCACGCCGCAGGCCGCCGCAGGCCTGCGCGTGGGCGCTTTCGCGCAAGGGCTGGACCACCCGCGCTGGCTGCTGGTACTGCCCAATGGCGACGTGTTGGTGGCAGAAACCAGTGCACCGGCCAAGGCCGGCGGCGGTATCAAGGCCTGGGTCACGGCAGGGGTGATGACCCGGGCAGGCGCCACCGTGCCAAGCGCCGAGCGCATTACGCTGCTACGCGATGCAGACGGCGACGGTGTGGCCGAGACCCGCACCGCTTTCATCACCGGCCTGCATTCGCCTTTCGGCATGGCCTTGATCGGCGACCGCCTGTTCGTGGCCAACGCCGACGCGGTGCTCAGCTTTCCCTATCGCACCGGCGACACCCGCATCAGCGCGCCCGGCACGTTGTTGGTGACCTTGCCCGGCGGGCCCATCAACCACCACTGGACCAAGAACCTGCTGGCCAGCGCCGACGGTCGCACGCTGTACGTCAGCGTCGGCTCGAACAGCAACGTGGCCGAAAGCGGCATGGCCGTCGAGCAAGAACGCGCCGCGATCTGGGCGGTGGACATCGCCACCGGCGCGCACCGCATTCACGCCTCGGGCTTGCGCAATCCGGTGGGCATGGCCTACGCGCCGGGCACCGATGCGCTGTGGGTGGCGGTCAACGAGCGCGATGAATTGGGCAGCGACCTGGTTCCCGACTACCTGACCGTGGTGAAGCCCGGTGGCTTCTACGGCTGGCCTTACAGCTATTACGGCCAGCACGTGGACACCCGCGTCACGCCGCAGCGGCCCGACTTGGTGGCCAGTGCCATCGTGCCCAGTTACGGATTGGGGCCGCACACCGCCTCACTCGGCCTGGCTGCGTCGTCTGGCAGCGCCTGGCCTGCGCCATTTGCGCAAGGCTTGTTCGTCGGTCAGCACGGTTCCTGGAACCGCCAGCCGCACAGTGGCTACAAAGTGATCTTCGTGCCCTTCAAAAACGGGCAGCCTGACGGCATGCCAGTCGATGTGTTGGCCGGCTTTCTCAATTCCGAAGGCCAAGCGCAGGGCCGGCCGGTCGGCGTGGCTGTCGACGCCCGGGGCGGACTGCTGGTGGCGGACGATGTGGGCAACGCCATCTGGCGCGTGACCCGTTCCAGCGTACCCGCCACAGCACCTGCACCCGAACCCGCGCCTGCCGCACCCGCAGCCGTTGGCCTTATGCGCCGCTGACCGCTCGCCGCGGCGTGGGCGGCCCCTTCAAGGCAGCGCGCCGCCCAGCCGCGCCGCGTCTCGCGGAGCCACGTACTGAAACACCGCACGTTGGCCCGGGACGACGGTCGCGTTCAGGCCGCGGCCGTTGTAGCCCAGCAGCGTGGCGCCACCGTCCAATGCGCGCTGGGTTTGCGGTTCGCCGAAACGCTGGCGCACGTCGCCTTCGCTCAGACGGGCCACCGGTATGAAGCTCAGCCCGGCTAACGGTGCGCTGTCGGCCTCGGCCAGGTCGGCCGCACGCAGCGCAAAGCGGCGCACGCCGCCTTCCATCGGCGTGCTGCCGGTGCTGCCGTCGCGCCAGCGGTTCAGCGTGGTCGCAGGCACGTCGAAAGACAGCACCAGGCGCCCGGCGACAAAGCCCGCGTTGAAGGGCTCGGCCAGCGCCTCCAGCACGCCCACCTCGCCCAGGCGCGCGACCAGCGCCACTTGCAGACCGTCGCCGGTGCGGGCGCGCACCTGCGCCAACTTGTCGACACCCAGGTTCAGGCCCATCACGCGCGACGTGCCGTCGGCCTGCACATCCACCTGCCAGGGCAGACCCTGGCTGGCCGCAGCCTGTGCCGACGGCGGCGTCTGCGGCGCGGGCGGCTGCAGCAGCGCCCGGCCGCCCAACCACAGTGCCACGCCAACGGCAGCGGCGGCGCCGACCACAGCCCAACGGGTGCTTGGTGTCATGCGGCCATTGTCGCGGCCTGCGGCGTGTTGACGCTGCCAACCACGACTTCCCTGGCGCGTGCAGGATGCCGCAGCACGCCTGGGCGTTCAGTCCAGCAAGACCAGGTTGCCGGTGTCCTTCGCTGCTTCGACTTCGGCCATCGGCAAGGCCACCGAGCGCTGGCCGCTGGCGCCCCAGATGATGTCGACCTGACTGTCTTCCAGCAACTCCACCAGGCAGGGGCCGAGCGGGATGTGGTGGCAGATACCGTTTGCGCTTTTGTAGGGCACAGGCCCGGTGATGCGCGCGCTGCGGGTGATAGAGGTCATGCGGGCTCCCGGAAGGCCATCCAGCGTCACAAGCGGCATGCCGGTGCGCGAAGTCCAGGGCCGGAATTTGCGGCTGTTGCCGGGCCGCAGTCTGTGCGACAGCGTACCGCTTTCGTTGGAGTTCCGTTCTGTGTAACTCACACGCTGCGGCCCGTACGTTGGCGTACGGACGGCCCACCACCGCTGGCGTACAAAATCGCCTTATGAACACCGTATTCGCGACGCCCTTATCGCCCAGCACGCTGAACCCCCGCACCCAGCAGTTGCGGGCACTGGGGCAAAGCTTGTGGCTGGACAACATTACGCGCAGCCTGCTTGACAGTGGCACGCTGGCAGACTATGCGCGCGACCTGTCGGTGAGTGGTCTGACGTCCAACCCGACGATCTTCGAACACGCCATTGCGGCTGGCACGGCCTATGACGCCAGCATCGTGGCTTTGAACATCCAGGGCTTGGCTGGCGAAGACCTGTTTTTCGAATTGGCGCTGCAAGACCTGCGGCGCGCGGCAGACCTGTTCAGGCCGGCCTTCGATGCCAGCGGCGGGGTTGAAGGCTGGGTTTCGCTGGAAGTGTCTCCGCTGCTGGCCGACAACACCGCTCACACCATTCACGCGGCTTCGCGTCTGTTCGAAAGGGCGGCACGGCCGAATGTCTTCATCAAGATTCCTGGCACGCCCGAAGGCTTGCGCGCGGTGGAAGAAGTTCTCTTCGATGGCGTGCCGGTCAACGTGACCCTGCTGTTTTCCACCGAGCAGTACCGTGCCGCCGCTGCTGCGCACTTGCGCGCGCTGGAACGCCGGCTGGCTGCCGGCCTGCACCTGAAGGTGGCCTCGGTGGCGTCTTTGTTCATCAGCCGCTGGGACGTTGCCGTACAAGACACGGTGGCGCCGGAATTTCGCAACCGGCTGGGCATTGCGGTGGCCATGCAAAGTTACCACGCGCACCGCGAGTGGCTGGCCACCGACCGTTGGAAGCGGTTGGCGGCCAATGGGGCGCAGCCGCAGCGTCTGCTGTGGGCCAGCACTGGTGTCAAAGACCCGGACGCGGCCGACACGCTGTACGTGCAGGCCCTGGCAGCGCCCGGCACCATCAACACCCTGCCAGAAAAGACGCTGCTGGCCTGGGCCGATCACGGCCAGCTCGACGCGGGCATCGACGCTGTAATGCCCGCTGACGGCGGCTACGCCGATGGCGTGCTGCAGGAACACCGTCGCGAAGGCATCAACCTGGACGCGTTGGCGTTGCGGCTGCAGCGTGAAGGCGTGGCCACCTTCGCGCAGTCGTGGCATGCCTTGCTGGCCTGCATCGAAAACAAATGCCCCGTGCGGGCACCCAACGATGCGACATGACGGCGGGTTGCTTGACCGTGCCGCGCCGTGCCGTACGCCGTGCATCGTGCGCCGTGCTTCGTGCGCCCGTTTCATCCTGCCGCAACGCCACGCGCTCGCCATTGGCGCAGCGCCAGCCAGGTCAGTGCGCCGCCCAGCAGGGTCAGCGGCAGCAGTGCACCCAGGTTCATGGCCTGCCAGCCGCCGGTGGTGACCAGCGCGCCCGAGCCGAAAGCGGTGAAGGTCATCGTGGTGTAAACGGCGAAATCGACTGCCGCTTGCGCGCTGGTGCGTTCTTCAGGCCGATAGGCTTCTGTGGCCAGCGTGGTGCCGCCGATGAACAGGAAGTTCCAGCCCACGCCCAGCGTGATCAGCGCGGCCAGGAAGTGCATCAGGTCGACGCCCGACAGCGCGATCAGCACGCACACCACGTTCAGCGCCAGGCCCACCACCATCACTGGCAGCGAACCGAAACGATGGATCAGGTTGCCGGTGAAGAAGCTGGGTGCGTACATGCCCACGACGTGCCATTCCAAAACCAGCGCCGCTGACGAAAAAGGGTGGGAGCACTGCGCCATCGCAATCGGCGTGGCGGCCATCAGCAGATTCATCACCCCATAGCCCAGCGCGCAGGCCGCCACCGCGATGATGAACTTGGGCTGGCGTGCAATTTCGCGCAATGGGCGGCCCTGCACCGGGGCGCGGCCCGGTGGGTTCAGCGGCGGGAATTCGATGCGCGACATCACCAGCAGCGCCAGCAGTGCCACACCCACCAGCGCGAGGTAAGCGCCGGCGAAAGGCTGGGGCAGGGCGTCGCGCGTGAAGGTGGCCAGGTTAGGACCGACGAAGGCGCCCAGGATGCCGCCGGCCAGCACCCAAGAGATGGCTCTTTCCTTCATCGACGGCGCCACCAGTTCGGTGGCGGCAAAGCGGTACAGCGAAGCGTTGGCGTTGTAGTAACCGGCCAGCAGCGTGGCCGCCACCAGCAGCCAGAACATGTGCATGACGGCCGCCACAGCGCACAGCGCTGAAGCCACCATCGCTACCACCAGCCCCAGCTGGAAGGTGCGGCGGCGGCCCCAGGCCCGCTGGTGGCGGGCCACCAGCGGGGCAGCCAGTGCACCACCGGCCACATAGCCGGCCACCGGCAGCGTAGCCATCCAGGCCTGCGGCGCCAGGCTCAGGCCGACCAGGCCGTTGATGGCGATAAAGGTGACGTTGTTCGACAGGAACAGACCCTGGCAAAGGGTCAGCAACAGCAGTTGGGGGTTCATGAAGCAAGGGGCCGGCTGGGATAGATCATTGTGGTGGCCGCAAAGGCGGCGATCCCCCGCGCCTGCTGAGAAGTCATACGGCAGCGCTGAACTCTGATAAATTTTCAGCGCACTCTAACGGTCTTGCTGAAGGGTATGGCTACCGAAAACGATCACGACCGGGTCGCTTTAAAGGACACCCATGACCTTGTTGTCCACAGCCCCCGCGCCGTTGCCGTGGGCGGGCGGCGCCTACAGCATCAAGTGCCACGGCGTCACGCTGAACAGCTGCGATGCAGAGCTGGTGCAGACGCCCGGCTGCATCCAGGCGCATGGCGCGCTGCTGGTGCTGCGGCCCAGCGAACTGGTGATCCTGCAGGCCAGCGAGAACAGCGCGGACTTGCTGGGCATCGCGCCTGAACAGCTGCTCGGCCAACCCATCGACGTCGTCACCGGCGAAGCCGGCGCGTCGCAGTTGCGGGCATCGATGGACGGCGGCGCGACCGACGCCAACCCGCTGCGCCTATTCACCCTGCCCGGCCGCAGTGGCCGCAGTGGCCTCAATGGCTGCAGCGAAGGGCCGGCGCTCGATGTGTCGATGCACACGCTCGAGGGCCTGGCCCTGGCCGAGTTCGAGCCGTCCTTGCCCAGCGACGAGGCGCAGGCGCAACACGGCTATGCGCTGGTGAAGAAGGCGGTCGGACAGCTGCGCCAGGCGACGGGCCTGCTGCACTTCTTCACCATCGCCGTGCAGGAGATTCGCGAGCTCACCGGCCTGGACCGCGTCATGGTCTACCAGTTTCACCCCGAGGGCCACGGCGACGTGTATGCCGAAAGCGGGCGTGCCGACCTGGCGCCGCTGGTCAACCTGCAGACAGGCCAGACGTTACTGGTGACCCAGTGCGCGTTGCGCAGCGCGTCTGTCATGGACACCGAGTACCTGCAGAACATGGGCGTGACGGCCGGGCTGACGATGGCCCTGCGCCGCGGCGCAGCTTCGAGCTGTTTGCGCAATCGGTGGCCGGGCGCTGGCTGCCCTGGCTGGAAGTCGATGTCGCGCTGGCGCTGCGCTTTCGGATGCAGGTGATGGAACTGGTGGTCAGCCGCGCCGAGCGGCTGGCCGAGCTGAACATCGACCTGGAACGCAGCAACGAAGAGCTCGACGCGTTCGCGTACTTCGTTAGCCACGACCTGAAGGAGCCGCTGCGCGGCATCTACAAGCATGCCCACCAGTTGCTCGACGAATCGGCGCCCGCGTTAAACAGCGACGGCCGCAACAAGCTCGAACGCATGATGCGGCTGACGGTGAGGATGGACGCGCTGCTCGACTCGCTGCTGCACTTTTCGCGCGTCGGCCGGATGGCGCTGGACATGGCGAAGACCGACCAGAACGGCGTCGTCGCCGAGGCGCTGGAAATGGTCGATGCGCGACGCCTGGAGCGCGCATGCGATATCAGCGTGGCGGGCGTGCTGCCCTGGGTGACCTGCCATCGCGTGCGCGTGCGCGTGCGCGAAATCTTCGTCAACCTGCTGTCCAATGCGCTGAAGTACAACGACAAGCCGGTGTGTCGCATCGAGATCGGTTGCGAAGATGCTGACAAGGCGTCGGCAGGCAGCGCCGACCGTCCGGTGTTCTACGTCAAGGACAATGGCATCGGCATCGGCCTGACCATCGTCAAGAAGCTCGTCGAGCGCCACGGCGGCGAGGTGTGGGTGCAATCGGCGGCGGGGCAGGGCACAGCGTTCTACTTCACGCTCATTGCAGACACTGCCGCGCCGGCATGAATGCGCCCACATGCCCACGTCCACATGCCCACGTCCGCCTGTCCACGCCCACCTGACCACGCCAGCATGACCATTACCCAAGACGCACCGCACATCGTGCTGGTCGAAGATTCTGACGACGACTTCGATACCGTGCTCGAGGCGGTGCGCTTGTCCGGCCTGCCCGCCAACCTGCGCCGCGTGAGCAACGGCGACGAGTGCTTGGCGCTACTGCGACGGGGCGGCGCCGAGCGGCCGGCGTTCGTGATGATGGACCTCAACACGGCCGGCACCGACGGCCGCGGAACGCTGCGCCAGATCAAGGCTGACCCGCTGCTGAGGGCCGTTCCGGTGGTCGTCGTCACGACGTCGGCCAGCCCGCGTGACGTGGACTACTGCTACCAGTGCGGCGCCAACGCGTACCACGTCAAGCCCATCAGCTACCCCGAGCACCTACAGATGCTGACCGAACTGCTGCAGTATTGGCTGGTCAAGGTGCTCAAGCCCACCGCGCGAAGGCTGACGCCATGACCGGGGAGGTCTGGCACATCGTCATCGTCGACGACAGCGCCGATGACCGCGCCGACGACCGCGCCGAAGCGCGCCGGCTTCTGCTGAGGGTGAAGTTGAAGTTCTCCCGATTTTGCGGACACCTTTTTCACTCAACAAGGAGTCCGAGATGCCAACCCCCAAGCCGCCGTATCCAGCGGCGTTTCGTCAACAGATGGTCGAGCTGGTTCGCGCGGGTCGCGGTATCAGTGACCTGGCCCGAGAGTTCGGCTGCAACGCCAGCAGCATCCACGCGTGGATGAAGGCGGCCGGCGGCCCTGATGGCAGCGGCGCTACCAGCACCGACGCCCCGTTGTCGATGAACGAGCGCCAAGAGCTGATCGAGTTGCGCCGCAAGCTCAAGCAGGTTCAGCAGGAGCGCGACATATTGGCAAAGGCTACGGCCTGGTTTGCCGGCCATTCAAAGCTGGCAGGAAGCGAGAAGACGTCCATGTCGTCTAC
>JAYSYH010000172.1:0-1683 GCA_043716645.1 Betaproteobacteria bacterium
GGGCAAGGCCAGCGGCAAGCACCGCCACCTGACCGAAGAGATCTTCTTCGTCGTCGAAGGCAGCGGCTACGACCTGCACTGGGACGTGCGTTTCGACTGCAAGGACGAATTTGAATTCAGCTGGGACGAAACGCCCAAGCGCTTCGAATGGAGCCAGGGCGACTTCGTCTATATCCCGCCCTATTGCGCCCACCAGCATTTCAACAGCGACCCCGACAACGAAGCCCGCATCGTGGTCGTCAACAGCCGCATCGTGAAACCGATGGGTTTCGATTGGTTCGAACAACTCGAACGCGCCGAAGGCTTCTGATCGTGTGCGGCGATCTCGAACCCGAAGACCGCATCGAAAGCGATCTCTACCAGCGCTTTCGGGTGCACAGCCAGGCCATGCTGGAGCAGGCCTCGAAGGGTGGCGAAATGAACCGCTACCTCGACGGCCTGTTCAAGGCTGTGCTGCAGCGTTGCGTGGCCGATGCCGACCGGGCCGACGGTGTGAACGCCGAGCAGACCGGCTACCGCACGATGGCCATGCAGTCTTTGGTGTTGGCGCGGCTGGCCGGTTTCCTGGCCGGCCAGGTGGCGCTGAACGAAGACCCGATGCGCAAGGTGATGGAAGCGGTGATGCTTGGCTACGGTGAAGCCGAGGCGCCGCCCGAGCGCGACCACCACGGGCACGATCACGGCGACCACGACCACGACCACGACCACGACCACGACCACGGTCACGGTCACGGTCACGGCTACGGTCACGGCCACTGAACGGCGTCCTGCGCAGCGGTTCCGGGCGGGCCACTGCACCGTCACACACTGAAAGGTTTTTGGCCCGACCCGCCGACTATCCTTGGCCGATGGTTGCGCCGCCCCTTCCGCTGATCCCCTCTTACCCTCCGCCATGCCCCCCGCCACGCCGGAACCGCGCAGCACGCAGGCTGCTTTCGGCGGCTGCGTCGGCCAGCTGGCTGGTGCTGGTTGCCTGCGGCGGTGGCGGTGGCGTGACAGGGGCACCGTCAACCAGCCCCAACCCCAGCCCAACGCCCCCGCCGGTTCCCGCACCCGCACCCTCTTTGGCCGCGAGCCAACTGGCGGTGCTGATCGCCGAAGGCGACGCCGTCAGCGAGGCCATCGGTCTGGCCTATCAAAGAGCCCGCGGCATTCCTGACGCCCACCTCATCCGCCTGGCCGTGCCGCGTGGCAGCGACAGCATCAGCAGCGACGAGTTCGCCACGCTGAAAGCCAGCCTCGAAGCCAGGCTGCCAGCCACTGTGCAGGCGTTGCTGTTGACGTGGATGCAGCCTTCACGCGTGGCCGGCACGGGCGCCACGCCGCCTTGCAGCATGGGCATCACCAGCGCGCTGACCCTGGGCTACGACACCCGGCTGTGCGGCAAATGCGTGCCGCCCACCCCTCAGCCCTATTACAACGTCGACACGCGCCAGCCCTGGACCGATCTGAAGCTGCGCCCTGCGATGATGCTGGGTGCTGCCACGCTGGCCGAGGCGCAGGTGCTGATTGCGCGTGGCGTGGCGGCCGATGCGTCGATGTTGAACAACAGCACCACGCCACAAGCCTGGCTGGTGCGCACCAGAGATGCCGACCGCAGCGTGCGCTTCGGCGACTTTCAGGCGCTGGCCTCGTCCAGCCTGACGGGCGTGGGCCTGCATTACGTTGACAACTCGAGCGGCA
>JAYSYH010000173.1:0-5358 GCA_043716645.1 Betaproteobacteria bacterium
CCCAGTTGCGCCACCGTGGACCAGGCCACCAGCATCTTCAGCCGGGTCGCGCGCAGCGCCTGCCACGAGCCCCACAGAATGGCCGCAGCACCGAACAGCCCGAGCAGGCTGGCGGCGGCCTCGGCGAGCGGCGCGAACACCGTCAGCGTCAGGCGCAGCACCAGGTAGAACGTCGCCTTCACCACCAGGGCCGAGAGCAGCGCCGACACCGGAGCCGGGGCGCCGCCATGGGCCGGCGGCAGCCAGAAGTGGAAGGGAAACAAGGCACTCTTGGCCATCAGCCCCAGCGCCATCAGTCCCGCCGCCCACCAGACCGCCAGCGGCACCCCGGCCTGGAGCAGCGGCGTCAGGGTGGCGATGGAGACGCTGCCGTAGACGCCGTAGATCAGCGCCACGCCCATGAGGTAGGTGCCGGACGCGGCCAGGCTCACCAGCAAATAGCGCAGCGCCGCAGTTACCTGGGCGCGGCCGCCGCCCGCCGCCACCAGCGCCACCGCGGCCAGGCTCAGCAGCTCAAGCGTGACATAGAGGTTGAACAGATCGGCGGACAGCAACAGCGCGTTCATCCCGGCCAGCAGAAAACCCGTCAAGGGCCAGAACCAGGTCGCGCCCGCGCCCTGGCCTGCCTGGGCGAAATAGGCGCGGGCATAAACCGCCAGCGGCAACGCCACCCCCTGAGTCAGCAGCAGCATGACCGCGCTCAGGCCGTCGGCCGCCAGCGCGATCCCCAGCGGCGCGTCCCAGCCGCCCACGGCATGCACCCGCGCCCCCGTGTCGAGCAGTTGCGCGGCCAGCAGCACGGCCAGGACCAGTTGTCCCGCGAGCCCGGCGATTGCCAGCCACGCACCGCGCCCCGGCCCCAGCAGAAAGGCCACCGCGGCCCACGCCAGCGGCAGCACGATGAGCCAGGGCAGGGGGTCGAAGAGATGCTCAGTCATGCCCGTCATCCTCCTCTTGCGGCGGGTGGTCAGGCGCCGACAGCTCATGCAGCCGGCGCAGCAGCGCCAGGGCCAGCGCGGTGGCGGCCACGGCCACCACGATGCCGGTGAGCACCATGGCCTGGGGAACGGGATCGGCGACGCCATCGCGCTGGGCCAGCCCCACCAGCACCAGGAAGGTGCCGCTGCCCATCAGGTTGAAGGCCAGTATCTTGCGCAGCGGCTGGCCGAGCAGGATCACCCCGCCCAGCCCCAGCACGAACAGCAGCACACCGCCCAGCGCATAGAGCAGCCCGGGCGTCATGAACCGCCTCGCCGCCCGGACAGGAGCAGGAACAGCCCTGCCAGCACGAGGCCCAGTGAGATGGTCAACCCGGCCTCGATGAGCAGGATCAGCGCCCCCGCCCAGGCGGGCGGGAACTGCAACAGGCTGCCCTGCGCCAGCAAGGCCGCCGCCACCGCGAGGAAGACCAGGAACGCCCCCGCCAGGCCGAGGCGCAACACCCAGCCGGGACTCGCCCAGGCCGGCAGCAGGCCGGCCAGATGCAGCAGCACCGCCGCCGCGGCCAGCACCGCCGCCGCCGGGAAGGCGCCACCGGGCTGATGGGCGCCCGCCCACAGCAGGTAGCCGGCGACGAGGATCATCAGCGGCGCCAGCAGGCGCGCCAGGGTCGCGAGCACCGGATCGACCGGTGCGCGGTCGGCACTGGCCGACCGTGCGGGGGCGAGCGCCAGCATCCCCAGCAGCGGCAGCAGCAGCACGGCCACTTCCAGCAGGGTGTCGTAGCCGCGGAAATTGAGCAGGACGGCGGTGACGGGATGCGTCACCCCGCTTTGCGCCATGCTGGCCGCCACCATCGCCGGCAGCCGCAGCGCCGGCAGCGGCGCATCGAGCACGGCCAGCAGCAGCCCGGCGGCGAGTGCGGTGCCGGTCAACAGCACGGCCAGGCGCTTCAGGGTCAGGGTCAAGGCCGGGATGTTCGCTGGCCTGCCCGGCTGGGCACTCAGGGCATCGAGCAGCAGGGCGCCGGTGAGTCCCGCGCCGATGGCCGCCTCGGCCAGCGCGATGTCGGGCGCAGCCAGCCGCGCCCAGGCGAGCGCCATCAGCAGCCCAAAGATGATGAACATCACCACCGCGCGCGCCAGATCTGGCGTGGCGAGCGTGCGCCAGGCGCTCCACAGCAGCGTGGCGACCAGCAGCGCGTCGAACAGCAGGCTCATCAGGCAAGCTCCGCGCTGCGCGCTTCGGTACTCGCCTTGGGAACGGCCCGGCGGCTCATGGCGCGTCCTGCTTGCCGATGGCGGGCGCGATGCCCAACTCGTCGGCGCGCCGGGCGATGCTGTAACTGACCGTCGCACTGGCGGCCAGCACCAGCGGCCAGATCAGCAGCAGCTTGCAGGCCATCGCCAGGCTGTCGGCCTGCACGGCCAGCCCCAGGACGATGAACCCCAGGCCCAGGTTGTCCGCCTTGGTCAGCGCGTGCAGCCGGGTATAGACATCGGGAAAGCGCAGCAGGCCGATGGTGCCGGCGAGATAGAACGCCGCGCCGACGATCAACAGCCCGGCGCTCAGCCACTCAATCGCCGCGTTCATGCCCCCCCTCCCCGACCCCAGGCGCGCAGAGCGAAGGCCGCGCCGGTGATGGCGGCCAGCAGGGCGAGCAACAACGCTACATCCACCAGCGCCGCGCCGCCGCCGGCGTGCGCCAGCAGCAGCAGCACGCCGACCCCGGTGCTGCCGAACAGCAATGCCGCCAGCATGCGGTCCGCCGGCGTCGGTCCGCGCGCCGCGCGGATCAGGGCCACCAGCAGGTTGAGCAGCAGGAACAGGGCAAGCGGCCCTTCCAGGCCGGTCATCGAGCAGGTCCCCGAATGCGGGCGATCGCCGCTTCGGCCGCGCGCAGTTCCTCCATGATCGGCAGGCGGCGATCCAGCACGTGCAGCCGCAGCCGGTCGCCCTCGATGCGCACGCTCAGGGTGCCGGGCAGCAAGCTCAGGGTGTTGACCAGCATCACGCGAGCCAGACCGGGGGGCAGCGCGATGGGCAGATCCACCATCGCCGGGGCAAGATCGAGCCGCGGCCGCAGCGCCATGGCCGCCACCTGGATGCCGCCCTTCACCGACTGGACCAGGAAGAACCCGACAAAGGCCGCAAGCCCCAGCGGCGAGAAGCGTCCTTTCGCCGGCGGCAGCAGGACCAGGCTGGCGGCCAGGGCCAGGATGACGCTGACCCCGCCGACCCCCCAACTGTCGGCGCGCCCCCCGGCCAGCACCCACCACAGAACGGCGAACAGCGCGCCGCGCCAAAGCACGGCGCGCGCGATGCGCTGTCTGGCATGGACGACGCGGGTCATGGCGCGCCCTCCGCAGTCCGCGCCCGATGGCGCACCAGCAGCACGATCAGCGTCACCACCGTGAGCGGCAGCACGAAGCCGAACATGGCGGCGCTGAACACCGGCAGCGCGTCGTGTTGTGCGGCCGCGAGGATCAGGTACAGCACGTAGGCCGCGTAGTAGCCGAGGAACAGCACCCCCTCCCAGCGCGCAATCAGGTGGCCGCTGGCGAAGATCGGCAGGCAGGCGAGCGCCACCGCGATCATCACCGGGATGTCAAAGCGGAGCAGCGCCGGCGCGACCGCGAGTCCACCCGGCGCGACCACGGCGGCGATGCCGGCAATGGCGAGGATATTGAAGATGTTGCTGCCGACGATGTTGCCGATGGCGATGTCGCGCTCGCCGCGCAGCGCTGCCACGACCGAGGTCGCAAGCTCGGGCAGCGAAGTGCCGGCGGCGACGATGGTGAGGCCGATGACGAGCTCGCTCACGCCAAACAGCCGCGCGATCGCCACCGCCCCGCCGACCAGCCAGTGGGCGCCGAGCACGAGCAGCGCGAGCCCGGCGGCGATGAACGCGATCTGAACCGGCAGCCGCTCGAGCCAGGGGCTGCCGCCGCTGCGGAACTCCTGCGCGTACCCGGCCTGCACTGCCGGGCTTTCCCGGCGGCCTTGACGGATGGCGAACACCGTATAGGCCACGATACCGGCAAAAAGCAGCAGGCCGTCGAGCCTGCTGATGCGGCTGTCGAGCGCCATCACCAGCAGCAACACCGACACCCCGATCATGAGCGGCACATCGAGCCGCACCAACTGCTGCGACACCACCAGCGGCACGATCAGCGCCGAGACGCCGAGGATGAACAGCACGTTGAAGATGTTGCTGCCGACGATGTTGCCGATGGCGATGTCCGCCTGCCCGGCCAGGCTGGCCTGCACGCTCACCGCCATCTCGGGCGCGCTGGTGCCGAAGGCGACCACGGTGAGGCCGATCACCAGCGGCGAGATGCCGAACCGCGCCGCGAGGCGCGCGGCGCCGCGCACCAGCAACTCGGCGCCAGCCACCAGCAGCACCAGCCCGAGAACGAATAAACCAAGAACCGTGGGATCCATGAATTCCGATACTCCAAGTAAAACAAAAGTGAACAACACACCAGCGCTGCTTAGTATTGCAGGATGGTAGCGAGATAAACAACATACAGCATCAGCAGCAATACCCCCGCCCTCGTCCAAAGAAACCTTTGCGCGTAGGGTAAGGGAGAATCAATCGGAGAATCAATTGGGGAGAATCAATTGGGGTCAGACCCCGATTGTTTCGATGTATCAATTCCCGTTCGGGTTGAGCTTGGTCGTTACCCTTCCTTCGACAAGCTCAGGATGATCGGAGCTGCGGGCTCAACCCGAACGGTTCATAGTTCATAAGGCCGGATCAATAGGTCGCATTTCGGAAGAGTGGCAGGCAGGCTGACGCGATTTGTTCGATGTGCCGATGATCTGTGCCGCAACACCCGCCCATCACGTTCAGCTGCGGTAACCGCTTCTTTAAGTCAGCGTATTCCTGCCCGAACTCAGTCGCGTTGCCCGCATCAAGCTCGGAGGCTTCATTCAGTTGGGCGTGGCTCATTCGAGAGGCGTTCGCCCGAAGACCGCGAATTCTTTTCACCCATGACTCCCCCTCTGCCAGCACCCCATCGAAATGGGTCGGGTGGGCACAGTTGATCATGTAGTAGCTGGGATAGCCTGACGTGGCATTGTCCACCTGCTCAAGCGCCGTCTTCAGGGTTTGGCCGGTCGGAAGCTTACCGTCAGTCTCGACGGTGAAGGAAATGGCAACCGGCGTGTCCGCGCGCTGCGCAGCACACGCAATCCCAACCGCTTCTTCCACGTAGTTCATGGTAAAGGCACACACCATATCTACGGCAGAGCCGGCGAACGTTTCAATTTGTTCCCGATGATAGGCCTCTGCTTCCTGCGCCGACATGGCGCGATCAGGAACATAGCCGTCCCCGCGAGGGCCGAGGCATCCGCTGATGACTACTGGCGTCTGTTCGGTTTCGTATTCGCTGCGGAGTTCCTCAAGCAGGTGGA
>JAYSYH010000174.1:0-16090 GCA_043716645.1 Betaproteobacteria bacterium
CAGGCTGGGCTTGACGCCGAAGAAGGCCGGGCGCCACAGCACCAGGTCGGCCCACTTGCCGACTTCGATGCTGCCCACGTCGTGGGAGATTCCATTCGCTATAGCGGGGTTGATCGTGTACTTGGCGATGTAGCGCTTCACCCGGTGGTTGTCGTTGCGCTCGCTGTCACCCACCAGCGCGCCCCGCTGCGCCTTCATCTTGTGCGCCGTCTGCCAGGTGCGGATGATGACTTCGCCGACCCGCCCCATGGCCTGGCTGTCGCTGGACATCATGCTGATCGCGCCCAGGTCGTGCAGCACGTCCTCTGCCGCAATGGTTTCGCGGCGGATGCGGCTTGCGGCGAAGGCCAGGTCTTCGGCAATGGACGGATCGAGGTGGTGGCAGACCATCAGCATGTCCAGGTGCTCGTCCACGGTGTTCACGGTGTAGGGCATGGTCGGGTTGGTGCTGGCCGGCAGGAAGTTGGCTTCGCCGACGACGCGCAGGATGTCGGGCGCGTGCCCGCCGCCTGCTCCTTCGGTGTGAAAGGCGGTCAGCGTGCGCCCGCCTGTGGCGGCCATCGTGTCTTCGACAAAGCCGCTTTCGTTCAGCGTGTCGCTGTGGATGCTGACCTGCGTGTCGGTGGCATCGGCCACGTCCAGGCAGTTGCTGATGGCCGCCGGAGTGGTGCCCCAGTCCTCGTGCAGCTTCAGGCCGATGGCGCCGGCGGCGATCTGCTGGCTGAGTGCGGCGGCCTGCGTGGCGTTGCCCTTGCCCAGGAAGCCCAGATTCATCGGGAAGGCCTCGGCGGCCTGCAGCATGCGGTGGATGTTCTCGGGGCCCGGCGTGCAGGTGGTGGCGAAGGTGCCGGTCGCCGGGCCTGTCCCACCACCCAGCATCGTCGTCACGCCGCTCATCAGCGCTTCTTCGATCTGCTGCGGGCAGATGAAGTGGATGTGGCCGTCGACGCCGCCGGCCGTGACGATCATGCCTTCGCCGGCAATGATCTCGGTGCCCGGGCCGATGACGATGTCCACGCCCGGTTGCACGTCGGGGTTGCCGGCCTTGCCGATGGCCGCGATCCGACATCCTTTGAGACCAATATCGGCCTTGACGATGCCCCAGGTGTCGATGATCAGCGCGTTGGTGATGACGCAGTCGGCCGCCTCAGCGTGGCCCGGGCCATTGACCACCTGGCTCTGCCCCATGCCGTCGCGGATGGTCTTGCCGCCGCCGAACTTCACTTCCTCGCCGTAGCCACCGGCGGTCAGGGTCAGGTCTTGCTCGACTTCGACGATCAAGCCGGTGTCGGCAAGGCGCAGGCGGTCGCCCACGGTGGGGCCGAACATCTCGGCATACGCGCGTTTTCCGATCAGGGCCATGTTGTTTCCCTCAGAGGGCTCCGTTCACAAGACCACGGAAACCCCACACCTGGCGCAGGCCGGCGTAGGCGACGAGTTCGACGGTTCGTTCCTGCCCCGGCTCGAAACGCACGGCGGTACCGCTGGCAATGTTCAAGCGCATGCCCTTGGCTGCTTCCCGGTCGAAGCGCAGCGCCGCATTCGTTTCAGCGAAGTGGTAGTGCGAGCCGACCTGTATCGGCCGGTCGCCCGTGTTGGCCACCACCACCGTCGCGGTGGCGCGGCCGGGGTTCAGCGTGTGCACGCCGTCGTCGATGAGCAATTCGCCAGGAATCATGCCGGCCCCTTCATGCAATCGGTTGGTGCACCGTGACCAGCTTGGTGCCGTCCGGAAAGGTGGCTTCGACCTGGATCTCGCTGACGATTTCCGGCACGCCGTCCATCACTTCGGCGCGCGTCAGCACGGTCTTGCCGTCGCTCATCAACTGGGCCACGGTCTTGCCGTCGCGGGCGCCTTCCAGGATGGTGCAGCTGATGAAGGCGATGCTCTCGGGCACGTTGAGTTTCAAGCCGCGCGCCCGGCGCCGCTCGGCCACGAGGCCGGCGGTGAAGAGCAGCAACTTGTCTTTTTCTCGGGGTGTCAAGTCCATGCTTTGAGCCTATGCACGACGGGTGCCGGCATCCTAACCGCCGACCCTGGGCCGGTGGCGCAGTCCGTGCATCATCGACACTCCGCATGAGCGTCTTGCCCGCCACCCACCCGACCGCAGACGCCCCGCCGCCGCCGCAGCAGCGCGTCATCAAGGTGCGCCGCGACTACAACGCCTGGGTCGCCAGCGAGAGCCTGGAAGACTACGCGCTGCGCTTCACGCCGCGCAGCTTTCGCAAGTGGAGCAGCGGGCGCGTGGCCAACACCGCCATCGGCGGCGCGGCTTCCTTTCTGGTGCTGGAAGCGGTGGGCGGCACGCTGCTGCTGCAGTTCGGCTTCATCAACGCCTTCTGGGCGATATTGGCCACGGCGCTGATCATCTTCGCGGCCGGTCTGCCGATCAGCGTCTACGCCGCGCGCCACGGGCTGGACATGGATTTGCTGACGCGCGGCGCCGGCTTCGGCTACATCGGCAGCACCATCACCAGCCTGATCTACGCCAGCTTCACCTTCATCTTCTTCGCGCTGGAAGCGGCCATCATGGCCTACGCGCTGGAGCTGGCCTGGGGCCTGCCGCCGACCTGGGGCTACCTGCTGTGCGCGTTGGTGGTCATTCCGCTGGTCACCCACGGCGTCACCGCCATCAGCCAGCTGCAGGTGTGGACGCAGCCGCTGTGGCTGGCGCTGCTGGTGGTGCCCTACTTTTACGTCTTTCAGGCCCACCCGACGCTGGTCAGCGAATTGCGGGCCTATGCCGGTGAGAACGGCAAGGGCGGAGCTTTCGACCCGCTGCTGTTCGGCGGTGCGCTGACCGTGGGCATTGCGCTGATCACGCAGATGGGCGAGCAGGCCGACTACCTGCGCTTCATGCCCGAAAAGACGCCCGCCACGCGAGTCCGCTGGTGGCTGGGCGTGCTGATCGGCGGGCCGGGCTGGGTCATCCCCGGCGTGCTGAAGATGCTGGGCGGCATGCTGCTGGCCTACCTGGCGCTGACGCTGGCGGTGCCGGCCGACCGCGCGGTGGACCCCAACCAGATGTACCTGGCGGCCTACGAGCTGGTCTTCCCGCACTACACCTGGGCGGTGGCGGCCACGGCGCTGCTGGTCATCGTCAGCCAGTTGAAGATCAACGTCACGAACGCCTATGCCGGCAGCCTGGCCTGGTCGAACTTCTTTGCGCGCGTAACGCACAGCCACCCCGGCCGCGTGGTGTGGGTGGTGTTCAACACGCTGATCGCGCTGATGCTGATGGAGCTGGAGGTCTTCAAGGCGATAGGCGGCGTGCTGGGCCTGTACAGCAACATCGCCATCAGCTGGATCATGGCCGTGGTGGCCGACCTGGTGGTCAACAAACCACTGGGTCTTTCACCGGCCGGCATCGAGTTCAAGCGGGCACACCTCTACGACATCAACCCGGTCGGTGTGGGTGCGATGGGTTTGGCCTCCGTGCTGTCCATCGCCGCCTACCTGGGCTTCTTCGGCGCCATGGCGCAGGCTTTCTCGGCGGTGATCGCGATGGCGGTGGCTTTCGTCACGTCGCCCTTGATCGCCTGGTTCACGAAGGGCCGTTACTACATCGCCCGCAAGTCCGACGAGGGCGCCTACCTGGGCGCGACCAGCGGCGTGCTGAAACTGCGCCGTTGTGTGATTTGCGAGCGCGACTACGAAGGCGAAGACATGGCGCAGTGCCCGGCCTACGGCGGGCCGATCTGCAGCCTGTGCTGCTCACTCGACGCCCGCTGCCACGACCTGTGCAAGCCCGAATCGGCGCGAGCGCGCTGGCAACTGCAGGCCTTGCTGCGGCGTTTGACGCCGCGCGCCTGGTGGCCGCAGCTCGACACCGGCCTGGGCCGCTACCTGCTGCTGATGGCCGTGGTGGCAGTGGCGCTGGCCGGCCTGCTGGCCATGCTTTACCAGGCGGAATTGCGCCAGCTGGGTGACGTCAACGGGGCCGCCGAAGCGCTGGCACCGGCGCTGCGCGCGGGCTTCATCAAAGCCTGGTGCGGGCTGCTGCTGGTGGCCGGCGTCATCGGCTGGTGGGGGGTGCTGACGCAGATCAGCCGCCGGGTGGCGCAAGAGGAAAGCAACCGGCAGACCGAAGCGCTGGTGCGCGAGATTGAAGCCCACTTGCGCACCGACGAAGCCCTGCAGCGCGCCCGGCTCACGGCCGAGGCCGCCAAGCATGCGGCCGAGGCCGCCAACCAGGCCAAGACGCGCTACATCAGCGCTGTCAGCCACGAATTGCGCACGCCGCTGAACAGCATCCTGGGCTATGCGCAACTGCTGGATGAAGACCCGACGCTGCCGGTGCACCGCAAGCAGGCCGTGGGCGTCATCCGGCGCGGCGGCGAACACCTGCTGAGCCTGATTGAAGGCACGCTGGACATTGCGCGCATCGAAGGCGGCAAGCTGGCGCTGGAACCCAAGCCGATGCGCCTGCACGATGCGCTGCGCCAGATCGTGCAAATGTTCGAATTGCAGGCCGCCGGCAAGGGCCTGCGTTTTGAGCACGACACCTCCGGCGCGCCTGCGCTGGTCAAGGCTGACGAACGGCGGCTGACGCAGATCCTCATCAACGTGCTGGGCAATGCGGTGAAGTTCACCCAGGCCGGCCGGGTCAGCTTCCGCGCACTGCATGTGCGCGAGATGGCGGTGTTCGAGATCGAGGACACCGGGCCGGGCATTGCCGCGTCTGATCTGGAACGCATCTTCGAGCCTTTCTCGCGCGGCGACTCGGCCAATGGCGCGCCGTCACCGTCATCGGCCGCCGGCGGCACCGGGCTGGGCCTGACCATCGCCAAGATGCTGACCGACCTGATGGGTGGCGAGATGACGGTGTCGTCGCGCACCGCCGCAGAGGGTGGGGGAACACCGGGCACCTTGTTCCGCGTGCGTCTGTTCCTGCCCGAACTGCAAGGCGTGAAAGCCCCGCAACCGCTGCCGCTGCGCGCCGGCTATGCCGGTGTGCGGCGCCGCTTGCTGGTGGTGGACAACGAAGAGGTTGATCGAATGCTGTTGGCCAGTCGTCTGCAGCGCGTGGGCTTCGACGTGCTGCAGGCCGGTTCGGGCCACGCCGCGCTGGCGCTATTGAGTGAAAGGACGCATGAACAGGCGCAGGCGCTGATGCCCGTGGACGCCATCCTGATGGACCTGGCCATGCCCGGCATCGACGGCTGGGAAACCATCCGCACCCTGCGCCGCCAGCGGCTGAGCGGTGCACCGGTGGCCATCGTTTCGGCTAACGCATTCGACAAGGGCCTAGACAACGACGTCGGTATCACCCCGGGCGACTTCATCACCAAGCCCGTGCGCTTCGACGAGTTGCTGGACTGGCTGGGCAGCCACCTGCATCTGCAATGGCTGGCGAGCGCGCCGGTGCCGCCGCCGGCACCTTCACCCGCCGACGCACCGCGCCCCACGCGCACGCAACTGCTGGCGCTGCGCGAGGTGGTGAACCTGGGCTACCCGCGTGGCGTGCGGCGGCTGCTGGACCAGATCGAGGCCGAGCGGCCCGAATGCACGCGCTGGCTGGTACCCCTGCGCGCCCTGGCCGCGGGCTTCCAGTTCGAGCGCATCCCACCGCTGATCGACGCCGCTCTGGCGCGAGCCGATGTCCACTGAAGGGTCACCGCGCGCTGCGCTGGTCCCTGAACGCGCCAGCAGCGCGGGCCTGGTGCTGATCGTCGATGACGTGCCCGACAACCTGGCCGTGCTGCACGACGCGCTGGACGAAGCCGGCTACACCGTGCTGGTGGCCACCGACGGCGCCACGGCGCTGGCGCGCGCCGCACAGGCCGAACCCGACATCGTGCTGCTGGACGCCGTGATGCCCGGCATCGACGGTTTTGAAGTCGCGCGGCGGCTGAAGGCCGGGCCCGAAACAGCCCACATCCCCATCGTTTTCATGACCGGCCTGACGGACACCGAGCATGTGCTGGCGGCCTTCGAAGCCGGTGGCGTGGACTACGTCACCAAGCCCATCCGCCCACCCGAAGTGCTGGCCCGCATGGCCGCGCACATGCAGGCCGCGCGGCACGCCCGGCAGGCACGCAACGCGCTGGACGCCTACGGCCACGCGACCATTGCCGTGCGCGTGGAAGGCAACACGGCGCGGCTGACCTGGCAGACGCCGCTGGCCCGGCGCTGGCTGTCGGCCTATTTCGAATGCACGCCCGGCGCCGTGCCCGCGCCGTTGCTGCAGTGGTTGCACAGCGCCGCCGACCGGCGCGAACTGCGGCCCCTGACCACAGCGCGCGGCGCCCAGCAACTGGTCTGCACGCTGCAAGGTCGCACGCCCGACGAAGACTGGCTGGTGGTGCTGCGCGAAGTCAGCGACGCGGCCACCGTGGAAGCCACGATGCAGGCGCTGGGCCTGACGCTGCGCGAAAGCGAGGTGCTGTACTGGGTGGTCAAGGGCAAGACCAACCGCGACATCGGCGACATCCTGGGCAGCAGTCCGGCCACCGTGAAGAAGCACCTGGAACGGGTCTACGAGAAGCTGGGTGTAGAGACGCGCACCGCCGCGGCCGGCGTGGCCGTGCAGAAGGTGCGCGCGCTGTCGCAAGGCTAGCGGCCTGGGGCTGCCTGGCGCTGGAGGATCGGGCGCCAGCCGCCTTCTATGTGCCCGCATTGCAGCCGGCATGCATCGATTCGTTGGGGGCGGGTTTTCAGGTCATCGGTCACCTGAGGCGTGCGCAATCGTTGTCAGGTGTCCGCAAGCGTCCGCATGGCGCCCTGGCGTACAGGCGTACAGGCGCTATCGTTCAGGCCCACGAATACGGCCAGACAGCGGGGTGGCTTCAACCAACGGCCGATTCGATGGGGTGGTGAAAAGGGCATGCAGGCAGTGGAGATCAGCGCAAGCAGCGACATCAAGGCCCTGCTGTTGACCGATGTGGTGGACAGCACCCAGCTGTCGGCGACCCTGGGTGACGGCGCGATGGCCCAGCTGTGGGCCGCACACGATCGCCTCGCGCGCGACCTGCTGCCGCCGTGGCGCGGCCGTGAAATCGACAAGACCGACGGCATGCTGTTGATGTTCGACACGGCGGCCGACGCGGCCGGCTATGCGCTGGCCTACCACCGCGCGCTGGCCACGCTGCCCGTGCCGCTGAAAGCGCGCGCCGGCCTGCATGTGGGGCCGGTGATCTTGCGCGAGAACAGCGCCGAAGACGTGGCCCGCGGTGCCAAGCCGCTGGAGGTGGACGGCCTGGCCAAACCGACCGCGGCCCGCGTGATGTCGCTGGCCGTGGGCGGGCAGACGCTGATTACCCCCGATGCGCAGCAGGCGCTGGGCGCGACCGTGCTGGCCCTGCAGTCGCACGGCCACTGGGTGATGAAGGGCGTGCCCGAGCCGCTGGAACTTTTCGAGGTGGCCGAGGCGGGCAGCCCGTTCTCGGCACCGCCCGACGGCGAAAAGGTGTACCGCGTGGTCCGGGTGGGCGAGCGCTGGCTGCCGGTCAAGGAACTGCCGAACAACCTGCCACAGCAAACCACGTCATTCATCGGCCGCGACCGTGAACTGGCCGAGGTCAGGGCGCTGTTGCCACGCACGCGCTTGCTCACGTTGCTGGGCATGGGTGGGCTGGGCAAGACGCGGCTTTCACTGCAGGTGGCGGCCGAGGTCATGCCCGACTACCCCGACGGGGTGTGGTTCTTCGACCTGGCGCCCATCCGCGACCCGGCGCTGGTCGTCAGCGAAGCCGCGCAGGTGCTGGGTGTGCGCGAAGAGCCGGGTCGCACATTGCTGCAAAGCGTTTGCGCGCACTTGAAGACGCTGCGTGTCTTGATCATCGTGGACAACTGCGAACACCTGATGCGGGCGTCGGCCGACCTCGTCAACGCCCACTTGCGGGCGGCGCCCGGCGTGCGGGCCATCGCGTCCAGCCGCGAGGCTTTGCGCATACCTGGCGAGCAGGCCTATCCGGTGTTGCCGCTGCCCTTGCCGGGGCGTGGCGACGGGCTGGCCGCGCTGCAGCGTTCAACCGCGGTGCGCCTGTTCGTCGAGCGCGCACAGCTGCACAAGCCGTCTTTCGTCCTCACCGAGCGCGAAGCCCCGGCCGTGGCCGAACTGGTGGCGCGGCTGGAGGGCATACCGCTGGCGTTGGAACTGGCCGCTGCGCGCGTGCGCATGCTGAGCGTTGCCGACATCAACCTGCGGTTGAAAGACCGCTACAAGCTGCTGACGGGCGGCGGCCGTGTGCTGTTTGAGCGCCAGCAAACGCTGCGCGCGCTGGTGGACTGGTCCTATGACCTGCTGGAAGAACCCGAGCGGCTGTTGCTGCAACGGCTGTCGGTGTTCCTGGGCGGCTTCGACCTGCCGGCTGCCGAGGCGGTGTGCGCCGACGATCAACTCGGCGCCGAAGACATCATGGAGGTGCTGAATTCGCTGGTCGAAAAGTCGCTGGTGGCGGTGGTGCAGATCGACGAGCAGGGGCGATTCCGCATGCTGGAGACCATCCGCGAATACGCCGACGGCAAGTTGTCCGAGCAGGGGGGTCGGACACTCGTGGCAGCGCGGCATTGCCTGTACTACTTCGATTTGTCCAAGCAGGCGCGAAATGGCATGCAAGGCCCGCAGCAGGGTGTGTGGCTGGACAGGCTGGAAGTCGAGCAGGACAACTTGCGTGCCGCGATGGCCTTGCCCCAAGTGCATGGCAGTGAGGTCGACCCGTTCATCGTCATCAAGATGGCGGTGGCGCTGCAGAACTTCTGGATCATGCGCGGCGGCGCCGGTGAGGGCCGGGCGGCGATGCGCGCCATGCTGGCGAACCCTGCCGTGCAAGCGTCGGCCATGGCCAGGGCCCATGCGCTGTACGTGAGCGCGGCCCTGGCCTGGACGCAGGGCGACCTGGACGAGGCCCTGCAAGGGCTGCTGCTGTGCCTTGAATTGCGGCGCCAGGACGCGCCCCCGGTAGACGTGGCGACGACGCTGTCGACCCTGGCCGTGACGCGGCTGAGCAGTGGCGACATCGACGGTGCGCGCAGCGCGGGTGCCGAGGCGGTCGAACTGTTCCGCCAGTGCGGCTACCGCGTGGCCGAAGCGATTGCGCTGGTGCAACTGGGCCAGGTTGAATTGCACCTCGCGCACCCCGAATTGGCCCGCCAGCACGTGCAGGCGGCGCTGGCCATCGCCACCGATATCAAACACCCGGAAACCGAAGGCGAAGCGGAACTGTTGATCGGCGAAATCGAGACCGAGTGCGGCCAGCAAGCGCAAGCTGAGCGGCGCTTTCAGCGTTCGCTGGCGGTGTGTGTGGGCGCCGGCGATCGGCGCGGCGAGGCCAATGCGCGCTGGGCGCTGGGGCGGCTGGACTTGCGCGCCGCCCAGCTGGACGCAGCCCTGCCGCAATTGCGCGAGGCGCTGTCGGCCTTCGACGGTTTCGAAATGCGCGGCCCGTGGGTGGGCTGTCTGGAAGACCATGCCGTGTTGGCGCTGGCCTGGGGCGACCCAGGGCTCGCCTGCGGTCTGGCCGCCGCCGCGCAGCAGGCGCGCGAGCGGTCGCACCTGGCAAGATCACCGCAGGCACAAGCCCGCTTCGAGCAATGGTTGGCTGAGCTGCGCGATGTGCTGGGAGCCGACGGCTACGCGGCAGCATGGGCGCAAGCGCAGGCCTGGGAGACGACCGAAATCCGCCTGCGCGCGCTGGCTGTCAGCCCGCACGGGGCAACCGCACCGGCCGACCGGCCTGGCAATGAACCCTGTGAACGGGGGATCGCGAGGCAAGCTGCGCGCAGCTAACCTACGCTGTTGGATAGCGGGCTGGCAGGCGGCTATCGACACCACCACCACACTGAGGCTGTATGCGTCGTTTGACTTTGAAATCCTCAAGCACGGCTGCGCTTGCTGCCGCCATGTTGCTGGCTATTCCTTTTGGCGCCCGCGCCGGTCTGGTTACCGGCAATTGGGACCCGCCTTTCGGGCCCTTCCTGCCCGGCCTCTACTGGGCCATCAAAGCCAATTTCCTCGTTCCCAATGGCTGCTCGGCGCAGGCCGACGGTATCTACACGACCGCTTCGGGCGCTTGCTCGGGGTCGTCGACGATCAATTTCAACCTGCGGCTGTTCAACAGCAGCGCCACCACCAATTTCTTCGAGTCGAGCGCCAATTCAAATTTCATCGATTTGCAAGGGTTGGGCGGCGCCAACTATGTGATCAGCCAAGTGCGGGTGGTGGCCAGCCAAGTTGTCGGATTTCAGGCCGGCTTCCTCGGTCTCAATCAGGCCCCTGTGTACACCGGCGCTTGGAACGCCGTGCTCCAGTCGGGTAGTAACTCATTCGGCGCATCGCTGGGCGTCAGCGGCCCCAGCGTGGTTTGCTACCAGTGCGGCGGGTTTGGTGCAGGTAACCCTGACGTGTTTGCCCAGACCATTGGGCTGGACCAGTACCTGACAACCTACACCAGCAACGACACGACGGTGCCCAAGTTCACCGATGCCAACGGCAATGCACTCGGTGCACATCTGAATGCCGGAGGTGTATATCTAGGGCAGTCGGGGGTCACGGTTCCCGAGCCCGGTGCGCTGGCACTGGTTGCAGCGGCCCTCGCGGCACTGGGCTGGTCGCGCAGGCGCCGCGCTCAGTAGGCACAGCCAGCCGGGCCGCGCCTCAAAGCCTCCAGCGGCTGAGGGGCAAGCTGTCGGGGAAATTCGGCGGCACTTGGCCGACGATCAAGAGCCTCACGGCATGGGCGTAGTTGGCTTGTCGTTCGCGCAGCGTCTGCAAGGTCGGCGCTGACAGGTCTTTGGCCACCACCAAAGTCGGCCGGCGCGGGCTGTAGGCACACAGGTCGGTGGCGCTGCCCTGCAGCCAACCGCAGTCCCACGGGTCACCATCGCGCAAATGGCGCCACCACAGGGCATCGTGCAGCTTGGTCTGCAGCTTCAGCGCAACGCGACCGGCGGGCCCGGCTTCGGCCAGCCGCAGGCTGCCGTCCAGCAGCAAGCTCAAGTGGTTGGCGATGCGGGTTGCGGCTGGCGGGTCGCCCTCCAGCACCGCAATGCGCAGGCGCTGCGCGATGACCGGTGCAGACAGCGGCCGCAGCAGTGGGCTGCAGCCGGGGCCCGCGCCATCCAGGCACCAGCGCCGCAGGTACTGAACGACGGCAAGCTGGGGGACGGTGGTGGACGGTGCCGCATCCGGCGGCCGCAACACCGTGCCGTTGTAGCGCGCCAGCAGGCCCGACAGACGGTGCGCCGGGCTGGCGGCCATGGCCGCGGATGGCCGCCGCTTGCCGTGCATATGGGGTGGAGGCCGGTTCAGCGCGGCCGCCAGGCCGGCCGCAGCAGGGTCATCAGCTCGGAAGGCCTGGTGACCGCCGGGTCGAAAGGCGCCTGGGTCTGCCCGCCGATGTTTGCGCGGATCTTGCGCACGTACAGCCGAGTCTCGGCGTATGGCGGCACGCCCAGGTAGCGTTCCACCGCGCGTTCGCCGGCGTTGTAGGCGGCGGCGGCCAGGTTGATATCGCCTTCGAAGTACGCCAGCAACCAGCGCAGATAGGCCATGCCGCCGCGCAGGTTCTGCACCGGGTCTTTGATGTTGCGCACGCCGAAACGTGCGGCAGTTTCGGGGATCAGCTGCATCAGGCCCTGCGCGTTTTTCGGTGACTGTGCGTTCGGATCGAAATTCGATTCCACCGCAATGAAAGCCAGCACCAGATGAGGCGGCAGCTTGTATTCCGGGGCCACCAGGTTGACGAAGCGCACGACGGGTTCGGGTGCGTTCGCGGGTGGCGGTGGCGGGGGCGGCAACCAGGGCTTGGCGCCGTTGTTCGCGGGCGACCTGGCGGCCACGGGCGGTGCGGCCGTGGCCAGGCGGTCTTCGTCCGGCGGACGCAAGCAGGCCGGCGGCGGGCCCTGCGGCGGGCCCATGCGCGCCAGGATGTTCTGCGCCTGCAAGTAGCCCTGTTCGGCAGCCGCCGCGAAGAGGTGCGCCGCTTGCGCTTCGTCGCGTTCAATGCCGCGCGAATTGGTCAGCATCCAGGCCAGGCTGAATTGCGCTTCAGCGTCGCCGTAACGCGAGGCACGGCAGTACAGCTGGGCGGCACGCACGGCGTCGCGCTCCAGGCCGTCGCCGTGTTCCAGTGCCTTGGCTTCGGCGCGCCAGCGCTCCACCTGCGTTGGCAGCACCGGGCCGCGTTCGGGCGGCGGCGTGCGGGGGCGGGGCAGGTTGTCCAGGCTGGGCAATGGCCATTCCGCCTGGGTCTGGGACCATGCCTGCGGTGCCCAGCAGGCCAGGGCCATCAGCGCGGCGCAAAACCCCTGGCGTGCGGTCGAAGTCAAGTGCATGGGCTTGAGTCTAGCCAGCGCCAAGGCGTACGCCTTCTGGCGTATTTCAGCGGCTGGTGCGGCGGCCTACCGTCATGCCGTCAGATCCTTACCAACACCCAGGAGCACAAGACCCATGACGACCAACCGCCGCGTATTTGCAACGACCGTCGGCAAGACCTTCACCGCTGTCGCGCTGGCCGCTGCCAGTCTCGGCGTCACTCCCGCATGGGCGCAAGAGACCATCAAGGTCGGCGTGCTGCACTCGCTGTCCGGCACCATGGCGATATCGGAAACGGTGCTGAAGGACACCATCCTGATGGAGATCGAGGCCATCAACGCCAAGGGCGGCCTGCTGGGCAAGAAGCTGGAACCGGTGGTGGTCGACCCGGCCTCGAACTGGCCGCTGTTCGCCGAGAAGACCCGCCAGCTGATCAGCAAGGACAAGGTCGCGGTGATCTTCGGCTGCTGGACCAGCGTGTCGCGCAAAAGCGTACTGCCGGTCGTTGAAGAACTCAACGGCCTGCTGTTCTACCCCGTTCAGTACGAAGGCGAAGAGCTCAGCAAGAACGTGTTCTACACCGGCGCCGCGCCCAACCAGCAGGCCATACCCGCGGTGGAATACCTGATGAGCAAGGACGGCGGCAACGCCAAGCGCTGGGTGCTGCTGGGTACCGACTACGTGTACCCGCGCACGACCAACAAGATCCTGCGGTCCTTCCTGAAGAGCAAGGGCGTGAAGGACGAAGACATCGTGGAGGAGTACACCCCCTTCGGCCACTCCGACTACCAGTCGATCATCGCCAAGATCAAGAAGTTCAGCGCCGAGGGCAAGAAGACGGCCGTGGTCTCCACCATCAACGGCGACAGCAACGTGCCGTTCTACAAGGAACTGGGTAATCAAGGGTTGAAGGCAACGGACGTACCGGTGGTGGCCTTCAGCGTGGGCGAGGAAGAACTGCGCGGTGTGGACACCAAGCCGTTGGTGGGTCACCTGGCCGCCTGGAACTACTTCCAGTCGATCAAGAACCCGACCAATGACGAGTTCATCAAGCAGTGGAGCGCCTATGCCAAGGCCAAGGGCATCGCCGGCCACAAGGACAAGGCGCTGACCAACGACCCGATGGAAGCCAGCGTGATCGGCTTCCACATGTGGGCGCAGGCCGTGACCAAGGCCAAGAGCACCGACACCGACAAGGTGATCGCGGCGATGGCCGGCCAGACCTACAAGGCGCCGAGCGGCATCGTGTCGATGATGGACGCCAAGAACCACCACCTGCACAAGAGCGTGTTCATCGGCGAGATCAAGGGTGACGGCCAGTTCAACGTGGTGTGGAAGACGCCGGGCCCGGTCAAGGCCCAGCCGTGGAGCCCGTTCATTCCTGAGAACAAGGGCAAACCGGACGAGCCGGTGATGGCCAAGAAGTAAGCGGATGAAGTGGCTGCAGGGCCTGTTCCGCGGGTGCGTGGGAGGCCTTCTTCTTGCCGGGGCCAGTGCTGCGATGGCGCTGAGCCCCGATCAAGCCCTGCGCATCGCGCAGGGCGAAAGCGATGCCCGCATCGCGGCCTTGAACGAGGTGGTTGTCGCCGCCGACCCCGCGCTGGCCGCCTATGTGCAGGCGTTGCTGGCCGATGAAGTGAAAGTGGCCGGCGGCAAGGCGCTGATCATCCGTGACGGCAAGGCCACCGACGCCGCATCCGGCGCCGCGACAAGGCTGCCCGACGGCAGCGAGGACGTCGTCAACCCTAACCGCGTGCGTCGTGAACTGGAAAGCGCGCTGGCCGCGTTGAAGCTGTTTTCGCCCAATCGCGCCGAGCGGGCCAAGGCCGCCACCGAGCTGAAAGACCAGGCTGACGGGTTTTCAAGCGACAGCAAGCTGGTGCTGATCGAGAAGGCCGAGAAAACCGAAACCGACGCCGAGATCAAGGCGCAACTGGCGCTCTTGAAAGCCGCCGTTCTCATCTCGTCCGCCGACAAGGGCAAGCGCCTGGCCGCCGCGCAATTGCTGGCCGACAGCGACCAGCCCGCGACCAAGAGTTTGCTGATCGAGCGCATCGCCGCTGAAACCGACCCCGCGGTCAAGGCCGCGCTGAACAAGACCCTGTCCACCGTCGCCGGCCGCCTGGCCTGGGGCGAGCGTTTCGGCGTGCTCTTCACCGGCATCAGCCTGGGTTCCATCTTGCTGCTGGCGGCCCTGGGCCTGGCCATCACCTACGGCCTGATGGGCGTGATCAACATGGCCCACGGCGAGCTGATCATGATCGGCGCCTACGCCACCTACTTCGTGCAAAACCTGTTCAAGCAGATGTCGCCTGGCGCCTTCGACTGGTACATCGTCGCAGCCATCCCCTGCAGCTTCATCGCCAGTGCGCTGGTCGGCGCGCTGATGGAGCGCACGGTGATCCGCTGGCTCTACGGCCGGCCGCTGGAAACGCTGCTGGCCACCTGGGGCATCAGCCTGATCCTGATGCAGAGCGTGCGCACGCTGTTCGGCGCACAGAACGTCGGCGTCGAGAACCCGTCGTGGCTATCGGGCGGTGTGCAGGTGCTGCCGAATCTGGTGTTGCCCTACAACCGCCTGGCCATCCTGGCTTTCGCCGGCCTGGTGCTGCTGGGCATCGCGCTGCTGATCGGCAAGACCCGGCTGGGTCTCTTCGTACGCGGCGTCACGCAGAACCGCCGCATGGCGGCCTGCGTCGGCGTGAACACGGCGCGGGTCGATACCTACGCCTTTGCTTTGGGCGCCGGCATCGCCGGCCTGGCCGGCTGCGCGATCAGCCAGGTCGGCAACGTCGGCCCCGACCTGGGCCAGGGCTACATCGTCGACAGCTTCATGGTCGTGGTGCTGGGCGGCGTGGGGCAGATCGCCGGCACGGCCTACGCCGGCCTGGGCCTGGGCGTGCTGAACAAATTGCTTGAAGGCTGGCAGGGCGCGGTACTGGCCAAGATCATGGTGCTGGCCTTCATCGTCGTGTTCATCCAGAAGCGGCCGCAGGGCATCTTCGCGCTCAAAGGGCGGTCGGCGGAATGAAGACCACCATCCTCTCCGCCAAGGGTTGGGGCGCTGTGTTCGCAGCGCTGCTGGTGATGGCTGTCGTCGTGCCCGTGCTGAACCTGGTCGTGCCCGACGGCAACGCCTTCCACCTCAGCGACTTCTATGTCAGCCTGCTGGGCAAGATCCTCTGCTACGCGATCTGCGCGTTGGCGATGGATTTGATCTGGGGCTACACCGGCATCCTGAGCTTGGGCCACGGCCTGTTCTTCGCCTTGGGCGGCTACGCGATGGGCATGTATTTGATGCGCCAGATCGGCCGCGACGGCCAGTACAAATCCGACATGCCCGACTTCATGGTCTTCCTGAATTGGAAGGAATTCCCCGCCGCCTGGGCTTTCAGCGACAGCTTCGTGGTGCAGATGCTGTTCGTGTTGCTGGTGCCCGGTCTGCTGGCCTTCGTGTTCGGCTTCTTCGCCTTTCGCAGCCGCATCAAGGGCGTTTACTTTTCCATCATCACGCAGGCACTGACATTCGCCGCGATGCTGCTGTTCTTCCGCAATGAAACCGGCTTCGGCGGCAACAACGGCTTCACCGATTTCAAGCGCATCCTGGACGTGCCCATCACCACGCCCAGCATGCGCGTGCTGCTGTGCGTGATCAGCGGGCTGGTGCTGATCGGCTTCTTCGTCATGGCCCGGGCCATCGTGCAAAGCAAGTTCGGTCGTGTGCTGCAGGCCATCCGCGACGCCGAAACGCGGGTCATGTTCACCGGCTACAACCCGGTCGCCTACAAGCTCAGCATCTGGACGCTTTCCGCCGTGATGTGCGGCGTGGCCGG
>JAYSYH010000175.1:0-5322 GCA_043716645.1 Betaproteobacteria bacterium
GTGGCCGGCCACCGACCCCCGCACCCGCGGGCTGGTCTTTGTCGGCACGCTGCTGGCGGTGTTCGTCGTGGCCGAATTCACCGAACGGCGCAAGCAAGCCTGGCGTCGCGGGTTTGAGTTTCTGCACGCGAAACTAATTGCCCGCAACCCACCCGGCCGCCTCAATCCCTGACCACCGACGTGACGCGCATCCATCCTGACCGTCAGGCCCTGGGTTACGTCCCACCGGCACGTGGTTCAGTTGCGCTGGCCATCGCGCTACTCGTGACTGTTTTTCATGCGATTCACGGCATGCCGTTGGCCCACAGTGTGGTGATGCAATCGTTCAATTGGCTGTTTGATTTCGATTCAGCGCGCTTCGCCGAACCCTGGTGCAAGCCCGGCATTGGCGGCATGCCCGGTATCGACGACGTTTCCTTTGTCGCGCGCCATATGCTGAGCGTGCCCACCCGGGCGCTTTGCCTGGCCATCACACCCTGGGCGGCTGACCCTGGCAGTGCGCTGATGCTGTTGACCGCGCTTTGCGCCGGCTGTTCTTCGGCCGTGGCCTACGCGTTGGCCGCCAACTTCTGCGCCAACGAAACAGACCGCATCCTGGCTGCGGCGGCTTTTTCCGTTTCGGTACAGCCGCTAATGCTCGGCGTGATTCCCGAGACCTTCGGCTTCGCCTTGCTGGGCATCGGCGTGCACCTGGCCTTGCTTTCACGTAGCGCGCCTAACGCTTACCGCACCAGCCCAGCAGCGGCGTTCTCGCTGTTCCTGAATCTGGGCTTCACGCTCACCAACGCGGTGCTGAACATCGTGTCCGCGGCTGTCATGAACTGGCAGCGCATGCAACTGCGCGATTGGCTGCGCAACGAAGTGAAAGTTTGGTTGATCGGTGGTGGCGTTCTGCTCTTAGTCACCTTGGCAGCAGCGGCGTATTTCGAGCCAACACTGCTGGGCATGGCGGGCAAAGCGCCCCAGAAAGTCTGGTGGATCATCAACATCAACCGTGGCGATCCGGCATCGCTGTGGATGGTGTTGTGCACCTTTTTTCTCTACAGCTTCGTGGCGCCCGGATTGACGCTGGTTGACCTGTCTGCTCCAGACTCGCACGCCATGCTCGACTTCCGGGTCTTCCAATTTGGGGTCGCTGGTGGGACGGCACTGGCGCTTTGGGGTTCGGCTTTGGTGGTCAGCGCTCGCTTGGCCTGGCGCGACCACGCCACTCGACGCTTGCTGGTGGTTGCAGCGGTCTGGATGTTGTGCAATGTCCTTCTGCATTGGTACTGGCAATACAGGGGCAGCATCTACTTGTATGGCGCGCACACCAGCTTTGCATTGTTCATGGTTTTGGTCATGGGCTACGGGGCTGCTTTACGCCGCTACTCCGGAAAGTGGATTCGCATTTATGTATTGCTGCTGGTGGCACTGTGCGCGATCAACAATTACGGCATCTACACACAAATGATCGACTTCGTCCTAAAGCAACCGCTGTTGCCATGAGCCGTCAACACCGCACCGAAAAGGAGCGCCGTGGCTGAAACCTCGTCCACCGCAGCCGCTGCCGGTGCACGGCAGCCCGCCGCCGACCGCACAACGCCGCAACGCATCGTGATGGTTTGCGCCTACGACGAGGGCGACGCTTGCGTGCGCCTGCAAAGCGGTGCCGTGGCAAGGGGCCTGGCTGGCCGTGCGGATGTGGAATGCCACATGCACAAGCCCGGCGCGCCGGGATTTGCAACGCAGCCTATCAACTGCCTGGGCTTTCACTACAACGACGTTGAAGCCGTCGCTTTCCTGCGCGCGCATCGGCATCTAGCAGCCCAAGCCGTGGTGGCCTGCTTCGGTGCCGACATCTACAGCTACCGCCGCTACACCGAACTGTCGGACATCGCAGACTTCTTCGTGATGCCGACCGACCTGCACCGCAGCGTTCTCGCTGCACAGTTCGAGGTACCTGTGTTTGCACTGGCCGAACCGGTGGATCCGGTCGCACTGGCATCAACAGGAACCGCTGACTTTCCTGACAAGCATGCGAAGCATCTCGGCTGGTTCGGCTACCCCGAAAGTTTCTACAAAGGGATGTTGTCGCTGATGCCAGTGCTCAGGCGGCGCGTCGACAGCGGCCATCTGGACAGCTTCACATTGCTGACCGACACGCGGCGATTCGCCAACGACTGGAATTTGCAACTCAAGCCGTACGCCAACACCACCTTCAGGTCTGACCTGCGCCAATTCGACTACGTGGTGCTCAGCCATCTTCCTCTGGACCTGCACATCAATTCGCTGGTCAAGTCACCGAACAAGGCCATCACCGCATTGATGGCAGGAACCATCCCGATCGTCACCGCCACACCCGCCTACGCGGCGCTGCTCAGTACCTTGGGGCTAGAAAGATTCCTGTTCGATTCGCCACGCCAGTTGGACGCCTTTCTCGGCCGGCTAGATCCGGCCGCGGACTCACTCGTCATACGCGACAGCGGCGCGCTGCAGTGGCTACGGGCGCACTGCACAGACGAAAAAACCGGTCAGGGCTTTCTGGACCTGCTGGATCGCTACCGCTGCGAATTGCCGCAGTTGCAACTGCCTATATCGCGCATCCCTTCGTTGACGCTGGAGCAGTTCTCTGCCGAGCGGGTCAAGCTGGGCAACCGTTTGACACGTAGCATCCGCAACCGCCTATTTCGATAGCCGTTAACTGGCGCAATTGACAGCCGGCAATTGCAAATGACGGGTTGCATCCAGTTCATGGCACCGCGCGTGGGATATCGCACTTTCTCCGTGAAGGTTTTGCGAAAAAGTCCGCAGTATTGGGCTGCGAATGTCGACTGATAGTGGGATGCAGGGGAGCCACAAGGCGCCGCCGTGCCGGGCTACCAAACTGCGGGGCTCTCACGCCCGTGAACAGAACGGAACGCGTTGCCAGATTTCTGTCACGGCACCAAAAAAGCCGCCGCGAAGGTAACGCCTATCGCCAGCACCGTGACCCGGCTGCCCCGGTCGCGCAGTGCGAAGACGATAGGGTCGTCGTGCATTTCGCCGCGCGCGGTCTTGATCCACAGGCGACCGAACCAATAGATCAGCCCCACCGCCACCAGCCACAACAGCTGCGGGTGGGCGAAGCGGGCAGCCGTTTCTGGCGTGGCCACGTACAGGCCGAAAACCACGATGGCGCAGATGCTGGCGCTGGCGCCGAAGGGCCACAGCACCACCAGGTCGCTGACCCGGTAGTCGCGGCCCCGCGCGGCCACCCGCCCCAACTGCTGCAGGCTGACCAGTTCGGCGCAGCGCTTCACCAAAGCCAGGCTGAAGAAGGTGAAGATGCTGAAGGCCAGCAGCCAAGGTGACAGCGCGATGTCGGTGGCCACGGCGCCGGCCAGCACGCGGTAGGTGTACAGCAGCGCCAGCATCAGCACGTCGATCAGCACATAACTTTTCAGCACCCAGCTGTAGCTGGTGGTCAGCAGCACGTAGCCCAGCAGCACCACCGCCACCGGCAACGACACCCAAAGCGACACCAGCAAGCCGGCCAGCACCAGCCCGGCGGCGGCCAGCACGCCGGCCAACACGCCGATGCGCCCGCTGGCGAAAGCGCGTTCGCACTTGCGCGGGTGCTGGCGGTCGCTTTCCAGGTCCCACAAGTCGTTCATCACGTAAGTGCCTGAAGCGGCCAGCGAGAAGCCTGCGAAGGTCAGCAGCACGGCCCATACCTTGCTGGTGTCGGTGAAGGCGAAGGCGGTGAACAGCGGCACGAAAAGCAGCAGGTTCTTGATCCACTGGTGCACGCGCAGCGCTTTCAGCCACAGCCGCCAGCCGGCCGGCGGCTGGGTGAATGCGGCTTCAACGCGGGTGCCGGGCCGCGCGCCCACGGCCAGCGCGGCCAGCGTGGCGGGCACACCGGCGAAAACCACGGCCGTGCTGGCACGCCAGATCGGCAGGTCGGCGGCGCTGTCACCGGCGTAGACAAATTCAGGGCCGACAGCCGCGCGAATGGCCGCCAGCTTCCGCTCGCCCTTCAGGTTGGTGTGTTCGTCGGTGGCCAGCACCAAGTCGAAGAGCTGCAGGTGGGCGGCCACCGCGTCAGCAATGCTGCGGTGCGCGGCCGTGGCCAGCACCACCGTGCGGCCGGCAGCGCGCTGCTGCGCCAGCCAAGCCAGCAGGTCTTTGCGCCACGGCAAGGTGGCCACATTCAGCTGAACACGTCCGGCCACACGGGTCTTCAACACCCGCGCGCCCGACAAGGCCCACAACAACACCGCAAACGCATACAGCGGGTTGCGCTTCAGCAGCACCAGCACCGATTCGAAAAGGGTGTCGGTGTGGGTCAGGGTGCCGTCGAGGTCAACCACCAGGGGCAAGCCTGCGGCCGTGCCCGCCATCACGGAACGTGGCGCGTCTGGCGCGTTGAAAGGGCTGGGGTCATAGCGGGCATTGTTCAACAGGACGGGCGGGCGTTGCCACCTGCGGCGCGGACCGCGCATCCCCAGGGCTTTCGGCCCGGACCGCGAAAGCTGAAGCCCTTCCGGGTTGCGCCTTGTTTCATCTGAAGCATGAAGCTGCATATGCACGCCTTCAGCGCCGGGAGGCGCTTCCGAAATGACTGGCATGGCCTTCACAACAGCCCCAGGAACGCGGTGCACCGCTGCTTCCGCTTCGCCTTCACTTCTGCGCTTCAGCGCCCGCCACTTCAACAAGGCCCCCTCGCCATGAACCCTGAACAAAATTCGCGCCGTCGCTTCATCAACGCAGCCGCCATGACCATGGGCGGCCTGGGTTTGCAGGCCTGCGGTGGCGGCGGTGGGGCCGGCAGCGACAGCGCCCTGCAGGCCGATGCTGCTGCGGCCGCCAATTCCGAAGCCCTGCGGGTTGTCAGGCCGTTGCCGCCGCCTGCCGCCAAGGCCGTCATCACGACGCTGACCGTGAATTCCACGGCCGACGGCAGCCGCAGCTTCGCCGCTTCGGTGTTCCCGCTGGAAGGCCAGGTTCCTGCCGGCTCGACCCTGGCTTCACCCGACGACGGCACGCTGACCTGCAGCGTGCTGACGCGCTGGAACGACGGCTCGGCGGCCCTGATGGTGGTGGCGGGAACGAGCTTGGCACCGAAGGGACAGACGGCCACCATGCGCCTGCAGTTGTCCAGCACCGCCGACAGCCGCGTGGGCACACTGACCACCGACACCGTGGCCAAGGCCGTGCGGTCCGTGAAGCTCGACCTGGGCGTGCTGGGCACGGTCGAACAGACCAATTTCCAGGCGCCAGAGCGCATCTGGTGGGCCAATGCTCAGGTCATCTGCGCTCGCTACCGTTTGCGCGCACCGAACCACGCCACGCTGGAAG
>JAYSYH010000176.1:0-5273 GCA_043716645.1 Betaproteobacteria bacterium
GGCTTGACCAAGCGCAGCACCACCGGGCCCTCGGCGGTGGTGACGGTGACTTCCCCGATGTGGTCTTCGTCGAAGGCCAGCAGGCCGCTCAGCACGATGTTGGGTCGGAAGCGCTGCATCGTCACGGGCGCCACACCCCGCGCGGCGAGGCGTGCGTTCAGGTCGTCCAGCGAAGCGGTGTTCGCTACCAGCAAGGGGTAGCCGTCGGTGAAGGCGGTTTCGGCTTCGATGTCACCCGTCCACGTCGCGTCGGCCAGGCGTTTTTCCTCGGGGTCGAAGCGCACCAGGCGGACTTTCACGCCCAGGAAATCGCTGAACCACTGGGCCGCCAGGTCACCCATGTCGTAGGCCTTGACGATGTCAGTCCAGACCTGGACGCGGGTGGCCTTTTCAACGGTGTCCAGCCGGATGTGCAGCGCCAGCATGCCGGGCGCGCGCAGCACCATGTCGCTGCTGCGCAGGGTGGGCTGCACCAGTGCCATGCGCGGCAGGTCGCGCTGGGTCAACATCTCGCCGTGCGCGCCCACTACCATCCAGGCGCGGTCGAATTCCAGGCCGGTCTCGATCAGCAGGCTGCTGTCCACTTCGATGCCACCGCACGACTTGATGGGGTGCACGAAGACCGCCGCGACGGTGCAGGGCGGGGTCGTGGCTGAAGTGTCGGTGTCAGGTGTCACGGTGGGTGTCACGGTGGGTGTCAGGGCGGGTGTCAGGGTGGGTGTCACGGTGGGTGTCACGGTGGGGCCGAAGGACTTTCCAAGGCCGCGATTCTGACGCGGGGCCCTCCCTACAATCCGCCGCATGCTCCCAACCGACGTTCTTGTTCGCGGCGCTGGCGCGGTCGGTCTGGCCACCGCGCTGGCCTTGTCGCGCCAGGGGCTGTCCGTCGCCTTGCTCGGCACGCTGGCAGAGCCGACAACGCCCGATGTGCGGGCCTACGCGCTGAACGCCGCCTCGGTGCAGCTGCTGCAGACACTGAAGGTCTGGGACGCCTTGCCCGCCGACGCCCGCACAGCGGTGCACGAGATGCACATCGAAGGCGACGCGCCAGGCGCGGTGCTGGATTTCTCGGCCTGGAACCAGTCGCTGGGCGAATTGGCTTTCATCGTCGACGCGGCTGAACTCGAACGCGCACTGCGCGCCGCGGTGGGTTTCGCGCCGCATGTCCAGATCGTCGGCTTCGAAGTGCCAGCCACGCTGCAGGTGCTGGCCGAGGGCAAGGACTCGGACACCCGCGCCCGGCTGGGCGTGCAGATGCCGCGCCAGGCTTACGGCCAGCGCGGCGTGGCGGCACGTTTCACCAGCAACCAGGCGCACGCCGGGCTGGCGCGGCAGTGGTTCCGCAGCCCCGACATCCTGGCGTTGCTGCCGCTGGACCGCCCGCTCCGCCAAGGTCAGACCGGCCACGGTCTGGGCCTGGTCTGGTCGTTGCCCGACGCCGGCGCCGACGGGCTGATGGCGTTGTCGGATGCCGACTTCACCGCGGCGCTGATGGACGCCACCGGCGGCGTCGCTGGCGCGCTGACGCTGGTCAGCCCGCGCGCGCAGTGGCCGCTGGCCCTGGCCCACGCCGAGGCGCTACACGGGCCCGGTTGGGTGCTGGTGGGCGACGCCGCCCATCTGGTGCACCCGCTGGCCGGGCAGGGCCTGAACCTGGGCTTCGGTGACGTGTTGGCGCTGGCCGCGACGCTGGCCGCGCGCGAGCCCTGGCGCAGCCTGGACGACCCCAAGCTGCTGGCCCGCTACGCCCGTGAACGCCACGCCCCGGTGCGCGCGATGGCGCAGGTGACCGATGCGCTGCTGCATCTTTTCGCCAGCCCGGCACCGTTGGCCCGTGAATTCCGCAACCGCGGGCTGACGCTGGTCAATCGCCTGTCCCCGCTGAAGCGCCTGCTGACGCAGGGCGCAGTGGGTCGTTAATCCCCCTCCCTCCAGTTTTTCTGTTTTTGAAAGCCGCCATGAAGTTCGCAATGCGCCATCCCCTGGGCCCGGTCGTCCGCACCCTGCTGGCCACCGCCGCGCTCTCGGCCTTGCTGGCCAGCGGCAGCCTGTTCGCACAGGAAGCCGCCATCCGCAAGAACCTGGCCGAACGTCTGCCCAACCTGCCCAAGATCGACGAGGTCAGCAAGTCGCCGGTGCCCGGCCTGTACGAGGTGCGCTACGGCGGCACTGAAATCCTGTACAGCGACGAGAAGGGCGAACACATCCTGACCGGCTCGATGGTCGAGACCAAGACTAAAACCGACCTGACTGAAGCGCGCATCGAAAAGCTCACGGCCATCGATTTCGACAAGCTGCCGATCAAGGACGCGGTGCTCATCAAGCAGGGCGCCGGCACGCGCAAGATGGCGGTTTTCGTCGACCCGAACTGCGGCTACTGCAAGCGCTTCGAACGCGACCTGGCGGCCATCAAGGACGTCACGGTCTACACCTTCATGATTCCCATCCTGGGGCCCGATTCCAGCGTCAAGTCGCGCGACATCTGGTGTGCGAAAGATGCCGGCACCACTTGGCGCGCTTGGATGCTGGACGGCGTGGCGCCGGGCAAGGCCGACGCCAAGTGCGACACCACGGCCGTCGACCGCAATCTGGCCTTCGCGCAGAAATACAAGATCAACGGCACCCCGGCGGTGTTCTTCGCCGACGGCACGCGCAAGCCGGGCGCCATACCCGGCGCGATGGTTGAAAAGCTGCTGGTCGCCGCCGCCGCCGCCACCACCGGCAGCAAGAAGCCGTGAGCACGATGATGGCCGCCGGCAAGGCCCCTGTGCCGAACCCCGTCGGTCTGACGCCCACGGCGTTGCGGCTGGGCTACGGCGGACTGGTCCCTTTCGCGCTGGGCGCGTTGCTGGTCTGGCTGGTGCGCGAAGACGCCCACCCGTATGTGGCGTTGGCCCTGGCGGCTTACGCCGCGGTCATCGTCAGTTTTCTGGGTGGCATCCACTGGGGCCTGGCCATGCGCCATGCCGAGCCACCCACCCGCCTGCTGGTCTGGGGTGTTGTGCCACCCACCCTGGCCTGGCCGGCGGTGATGATGCCGCCCAGCGCTGGCCTGGTGATCCTGGGCGCGATGCTGCTGGTCTGCTACGGTGTAGACCGTCGGCTGTATGCGGAACAAGGCGTGGCGCACTGGCTGACGCTGCGCTTCCGACTCAGCGCGGTGGCCAGCCTGTGCTGCCTGGTCGGCGCGGCCGGCAGCTGACCTCGCCAGCCATGTCGGCGCGGCGGGGCGGGCCGCTGGCGGCGGTCGCGACGCTGGCAACGCTGGCGATGTTGGCGCCGCGAGCCGCGCTCGTCACGCTGGTATGCGCCGTGTTGATGGCCCACCTGTGGCTGGCCAACCACGCCTGGCCGGACCGCATCGGCGACGGCGCCGCCGACCGCGCACCCCGGCGCATCGCCGTTGCCTTCGTGCGCACCCTGACGCCCGTTGCCGCCCCAGTGCTGGGCCCTGCCCCGGCCGCGCCACGTCCGGCCCCCCCGGCTGCCGCGCGTGCACCGCTGCGGGCGGCTTCGTCACCCGCCGCCGATGACGCCGATGGGTCCGGCCCAGTGGTGGTGTCGGTGCCCCGGTTGCCCGATTTCCTGACCGACCGCGACGGGCCAGCGGCCGCGCTGCCGGCACTGCAGACCAGCCAGGCACCCAGCCCGCCATCCAGCCAAGCACCCAGCCAAGCACCCAGCCCGCCGGCCAGCGCTGCCTCAGCCGCGGTGCCGGCCTTCGAATGGCCGCCGTCCACCCGCCTCAGTTACCGCCTGACCGGCAATTACCGCGGGCCGGTCGAAGGCCAGGCGCAGGTCGAGTGGCTGCGATCGGGCGCGCGTTACCAAGTCTTCATGGACCTCAGCATCGGCCCGGCTTTCGCGCCGCTGATGAGCCGCCGGGTCAGCAGCAACGGCGACGTCACGGTGCAGGGCCTGCAGCCGCGGCGGTATGACGAAGAAACCAAGGTCGTGCTGATGGCGCCGCGCCGGTCCAGCATCCAGATGGACGATGCCAGCGTGTTGTTGGCCGACGGCAGCCGCCGCCCGCGCCCGCCCGGCCTGCAGGACAGCGCCAGCCAGTTCGTGCAGTTGACCTGGCTGTTCACGACCCAGCCGGACTTGTTGCAGCCGGGCCGCAGCATCACGCTGCCGCTGGCGCTGCCGCGCCAGGTCGAGCCGTGGATCTACGACGTGGTGGGCAACGAAACGCTGCTGACGCCGGCCGGCGCCGTCGACACCGTGCACGTCAAGCCGCGCCGTGAAGCCAGGCCCGGCGTGGACATGACGGCCGAGATCTGGGTCGCGCCCAGCCTGCAATACCTGCCGGTGCGCATCGTGATCCGTGTCGACGCCCAGACCCACATCGACCTGGACATCGAACGCTTGCCCGAGCAGGCGGAACCCGGCAAATAGTGCCGCGCCAGTCCGGCGGCCGCTGACGGCCGCTGACGGCTGGGCTGTACAGGCCGGGCCGTATATTTCCAACGAACCACTGCAGGAGGCACCCACCATGACCGAAGCCCTGATCCTCACCGAACGGGTTGGCAGCACGGAACGCCGCGTCGGCCTGATCACGCTGAACCGGCCCAAGCAGCTGAATGCGCTGAACGACGCGCTGATGGAGCAACTGGGCGGCGCGCTGCTGGCCTGGGACCGCGACGCCACGATCGGCTGCATCGTCATCACCGGCAGCGACAAGGCCTTTGCGGCCGGCGCCGACATCGGTGCGATGGCGACCAAGACCTTCATTGAGGCCTACACCGGCGACTTCATCACCCGCAACTGGGAAACCATCCGTCAGGTGCGCAAGCCGGTGATCGCGGCGGTGGCCGGTTTCGCGCTGGGTGGCGGCTGCGAGCTGGCCATGATGTGCGACTTCATCATCGCCGCCGACACCGCCAAGTTCGGTCAGCCCGAGATCAAGCTGGGCATCATCCCCGGTGCCGGCGGCACCCAGCGCCTGCCGCGCGCGGTGGGCAAGGGCAAGGCGATGGACCTGGTGCTGACCGGCCGCATGATGGACGCCACCGAGGCCGAACGCGCCGGCCTGGTGTCGCGCGTGGTGCCGGCCGGCAAGCTGCTGGCCGAGGCGATTGCTGCCGCCGAATTGATCTGCGCCCTGGGCGGCCCTAGCGTGATGGCGGCCAAGGAATGCGTCAACCGCGCTTTCGAGAGCGGTCTGGCTGACGGCATCAGCTACGAGCGCCGCATGTTCCACGCGCTGTTCGGCACTGCCGATCAGCGTGAGGGCATGGAAGCTTTCGTCAGCAAGCGCAAACCGGCCTTCA
>JAYSYH010000177.1:0-1647 GCA_043716645.1 Betaproteobacteria bacterium
CCTCGATGTCGGAGCACGGCAAACAGAGTTCCAGCGCCAGTACCGGCACCGATGTCGGCCCCATGCCGCCCATGCGCGAACGCAATAACTCGCGCAGCGTCGCGTCGCGGTCATTTGGGGCCGGGGGATATCCATCCGGCGCCGCGATCGGCGGCTGCATCGCCCCGGCAGGATACAGCGCCTGCGCCAGTGGCAGCCCTTCGGCGGCCACCCACAAACCGGTATCGACAGCCGCAATACTGTTCGGGCTGCGCTTGGTGGGCACGCAGCCCGCGCAGACGTCGAAGCAACCAGCCTGTTCTGGCGGCAACACCAGCCGTGTCGCCCGCCCGGCTTGCGCCAACGCGTCCAGCCACGCGGCCCAGCCGATGTTGCGCCCGACCTCGGCATCCGTCACGACACCGAGGCCGCTTAAACCTTCGTGCATTTCGTCCGGGCTACGCGGACTTGGCCAGGCTTCCTGGCGCACGCTTTCGATGGCGTCGGGGTCGAGCCGGCCCATGTCGTCGGCGCTTTGCGGGTCGGTGTAGCGGCGGCTTTGCACTGCCTGGGTACGGCGTTCTTCGATCGGCGCGTCGTCCAGAAAGGAATAGGGCCGGGCGTTGAGGGCTTCAGCAGCAAACGGCGACGGTGTGGGAAGGTCGCGCGCCAGGACGGTGACCGTGCCGGCTTCGAGCCGCTGCAGCAGTTGCATCCAGCCCGCGGCGTCCATCGCGTCGTAGAGGCAGTCGTACAGGGTCTGGGCAATCAGCGGATGTTCCGGCACATCGCGATCACCAGCCAGGTTTTCGGCGCAGGCCACCTGGTCGGGGAACACCGACGCCAGCAGGTCTTCGGACTTCATGCGTTGCAGCTGTGGAGCCACCTTGCGGCCAGCGACAAAACGCGGCAGGGCCAGCGCGGTGGTCGCGTTCCAGCGCCAGCGCACGGCGAACAGCGGCGCATCCAGCAGCGCCTGCACCAGCACGTCCATGGCTGTGGCCGAATGCAGGTAGTGCGTCACCTCGGCCAGCGGAAAACTGTGGCTGGTGGACAGCGACAACACGATCGCGTCCTCGGTTGCGGCGGCCTGCAATTCAAAATTGAACTTGCGGCAAAAACGCTTGCGCAACGCCAGGCCCCAGGCGCGGTTCAGCCGGCTGCCATACGGCGAATGGATCACCAGTTGCATGCCGCCCGATTCGTCGAAGAAACGTTCCAGCACGATCCGCTGCTGCGTCGGCAGGTCGCCCAGCACGGCCATCTGGCGCGCGAGGTAGTCGACGATCTGGCGCGCCGCGTCGTCACCCAGCCCCAGCACCTGGTTCAGCCAGGCGACCGTGCCCTCGGTGCCGCTGGCGCTCAACTGCTGGGCGCATTCCTCGCGCAGCCGCGACACGCCGAACGACAACTCGTCGGTGCGCCCCGGCGCCTCGCCAAGCCAGAACGGGATGTTGGGCGCCGCTCCATGGGCGTCTTCCACGCGCACGCGGCCAGACTCGATCCTGAGAATGCGGTAACTCGTGTTGCCGAGCTGGAACACGTCGCCGGCCAGGCTCTCCACCGCAAAATCCTCGTTGACGCTGCCGATCTTGTGCGCTTGCGGCTCCAGCATCACGGTGTAGTCGCCGGTTTCGGGAATCGTGCCCCCGGATGTCAGCGCAGTCA
>JAYSYH010000178.1:0-15891 GCA_043716645.1 Betaproteobacteria bacterium
TTGAATTCGGCTCTGCGTTGCTCGTATTCAGCGATGGAGGCATCTTCAAAGCAAGCCAACGCAGCATGCTGCGTGACTGTGCTCGGGCAAATAAACAAATTTTGTGCGATGCGTTCTATCACCGGTGCCAAAGCTTCTGGCACGACCAACCAGCCCAACCGCCAACCCGTCATATTGAAGTATTTGGAAAAGCTGTTAATGCTGATGACTTGGTCATCCAAGGCCAACGCAGTTTGACCATATGTATCATCATGGCTCAGACCCAGATAAATCTCGTCAATCAGCGTGATACCACCTTGCCGCTGCACAAAACTGTGGATGCGGCGCATTTCGTCTGGGTGAATCGATGTTCCCGTAGGATTTGAGGGCGATGCCAGCAACACGCCGCGCGTTTTACCAGCTTGCCATGCGGCTTCAACTTTGGCTGCACTTAACTGAAAACGCTCGGCGGCGGTCGTCGGAACCATCACCGGCACACCATCTGCCGCGCTCACAAATTGGCGGTTGCAAGGGTAGCTGGGGTCGGGCATCAGCACCTCATCGCCGGGCTCGAACAGTGCCAGGCAGATCAGTTGCAAGGCGGCAGACGCGCCAGCCGTGACGACGATACGTTCGGCTGAAACATGCACCCCGAACCGCGTGCCGTACCAGGCCGCGATGCGCTCGCGCAGCGCGGGCAGGCCGGTGGCGTGGGTGTACTGCGTGCGACCGGCCGCCAGGCAGTCGGCGGCCGCCTGCTGCACGCCCGGAACGGCGGTGAAATCGGGTTCGCCGATATTCATGAAGATCATCGGCTCGCCGCCCTGCGCCGGGTCGCACGCGGGGCTGCGTGCCAGCACGTCAGCGGCTTTGGCGCATTCCATCACCCAGAAGGGTTCGATGAAATCCAGGCGGCTGGCGAGTTTCATCGGCCCGTGCTTAAGAACATGTTTTCATCGACGCGTTTTCATCGACCGGCGGGGCGCGCTTCAGCGGGCCGCAATTCGGCGGCGCACTTGTCCAGCACGCCGTTGACAAATTTGTGGCCGTCGGTGCCGCCAAAGGTCTTGGCCAGTTCCACCGCTTCGTTGATGGCCACGCGGTAGGGGATGTCCACGCAGTTCATCAGTTCGTACACGCCGATCATCAGGATGGCGTGCTCCACCGGCGACAGCAGCGAGGTCTTGCGATCGATGTGGCGCACCAGCACCGCGTCGATGGCCGCGGCCTGTTCCACACTGCCGTGCAGCAGCGCGTCGAAATGCACCCGGTCGGCGCGTTCGAAACCGTCCATATCGACCACGTCGGCCTCGGCGGCTTTCGATTCCCCGCCGGCAAGCAGCCAGCGGTACAGGCCTTGCAACGCGATCTCGCGCGCGCGGCGGCGGGCCGACTTGGGCTGCGAGCGCTTCTTCGGCGGGCGCGGCGCAGCTTCGGCGCTGGGCGGTGTCGAGTCCGGCAGGGTCACAGCAGGTCGTCCATCAGGTTGGCCATCTCGACGGCCACGCGGGCGGCGTCGCGGCCCTTGTCCTCGGCGCGGGCCCAGGCCTGGGCTTCGTTTTCGACGGTGAGGATGGCGTTGGCGATCGGCACGCCACTGTCCAGCGAGACCCGCGAAACGCCGGCCCCGCTTTCGTTGGCCACCAGTTCGAAGTGGTAGGTCTCGCCGCGGATGATGCAGCCCAGCGCGATCAGTGCGTCGTAGTCGCCGGTGTCGGCCAAGGCCTTCAGTGCCAGCGGAATTTCCAGCGCACCGGGCACGCTGACATGGCGGATGTCGCCAGCTTCCACGTCCAGCCTTTCCAGTTCACTCAGGCAGGCCTGGGCCAGTTTGCTGGTCAGGCCGTCATTGAAGCGGGCCCGCACGATGGCGATGCGCAGGCCAGCGCCTTCGAGTTCACCGGCGCTGCCTTGGTCGGCGTCTTTCATGGCGTGGCCGCTTTCATCGGCTATTCGCGGCAGTGAAGCCGGTGATTTCCAGGCCGTAGCCCGTCATGCTGGGCATGCGGCGTGGGCTGCCCAGCAGGCGCATGCGGCGCACGCCCACGTCGCGCAGGATCTGTGCGCCGATGCCGTAGGTGCGCAGGTCGAACTGGGTGCTTGTGCTGTTCATGGCTGCGGCGGGCTTGCTGGCCTGCGTCGGCAGCACGGCCGACAGCATCGCGGCGGCGTCGCCCGAGCAATTCAGCAGCACGGCCACGCCGCAAGGGCTGGCGCGCAAAGCCTGCAGCGCGGCGGGCAGCGGCCAGCTGTGGCCGGTGCCGGCGGTGTCCAGCAGGTCGAAGGCTGTGAAGGGTTCGTGTACGCGCACCGGCACCTCGTCACCGGCTTGCCAGCTGCCGTGGCGTAGCGCCAGGTGCAGGCCGCCACTCTTGTCGCGGTAGGCCAGGCAGTCAAAGTCGCCCTGCGGTGTTTGCAAGCGGCGCGAGCCGATGCGGTCGATCAGCGTTTCATTCCGGCTGCGGTAGCCGATCAGGTCGGCGATGGCGCCGATCTTCAAGCCGTGATCGCGGGCGAAGATCTGCAGGTCGGGCAGGCGCGCCATCGTGCCGTCGTCCTTCATCACCTCGCAGATCACAGCCGCAGGCATCAAGCCGGCCATCCCCGCCAGGTCGCAGCCGGCTTCGGTGTGCCCGGCGCGCATCAGCACACCGCCGTCTTGCGCCTGCAGCGGGAAGATGTGGCCCGGCTGCACCAGATCGGAAGCCTGCGCGTCGCGCGCCACGGCGGCCTGCACGGTGCGCGAGCGGTCGGCTGCAGAGATGCCGGTGGTGACGCCGGTGGCGGCCTCTATCGACACCGTGAAAGCCGTGCCGTGCTGCGCGCCATTGCGTGTGGTCATCGGCGGCAGGCGCAGGCGTTCGCAGCGTTCGCGGGTCAGCGTCAGGCAGATCAGGCCGCGCGCAAAACGCGCCATGAAGTTGATGGCCTCGGGCGTGACATGCTCGGCCGCCAGCACCAGATCGCCTTCGTTCTCGCGGTCTTCCTCGTCAACCAAGATGACCATGCGGCCGGCAGCCAGCTCGGCCACAAGCTCGGGAATGGGGGATATCGACATACGCCGGATTGTAGGTGGCGGGCCCAAAAGCAAACGGCCGGCCCCGTCCGGGGCCAGCCGTTTGCTGGGTGGGCCGCTGTGCGGCCAGGGGAGGGTCAGATGCGACGGGTGCGGCGGGCGGCAAAGCCGGCGCCGACGAGGGCCAGGCCGGTCAGGGCGAGGGATGTGGGTTCGGGGATGGTATTCGCCCGACCAACAATCAGCGAATCGAACCCCAACACGTCCAGGGATGTCGCGCCCGTGGCTTGCGTGATCTTAAAGACGGCCTTGTCGAATCCGAAATCAGTGGCGATGCCGTAAAAGAGCAAGTTACCGTTACCCTTGTTGGCGCCATCATTCGTGATGCCAGACGTTGAATACACTAACCCCGAGCCGCTGTAAAGCTCCAACTGAAAAGTACCCTTCAAGTCGCCGAAGTCAGTGCCGTAGAAGCCAATGGCCGAGATCAAAGTGCTGAAGGCGTACGTGAAGCTAGCAGAGCTTTCCAGCCAGTGACCATACCCAACGCCACCGGTGAAGGGGTCTGCCGCCACGGGTGATGTCATGTTGTAGCGACCGAGCGGCGTAGGCGATTGGGCAACGCCAACCAAGTTGCCGCCCGTGAGGGTCGCGGTGCCACCGATGTAGTTGAACGATCCCGGTCCGGCATTGACGCCCGACTCGAACTCGTTGCGGCCCAAAGCGGTGATGTCGGAATTGAACGCAGCCAGCTGGCCGCTCATCGCGGCATTCAGAACTGGAGGCGCCGCGTTGCCCAGTACGGCCTTCGGACCCTGCGTCGCGAAGTAGGTCGTGGGCGCGGCTTGCGCCAACGCGCTTATCAGCGCGAGTGCCACACTCAGGGCGCTAAGTCGGGGGGTTAAGAAGCGGCTGGGCATAGGGAAACTCCGGAAGGTTGCTGAGGGCGCTGTACAGGCCCGCTTCACTAGCTACAAGCAAATTCTGAACCAAAAGAAAAAGTGCAGAAATTTCAACGACTTAGACTTCCTCTGCCGAAAAATCAGGGTTCAATGTAAAAAATTCCGACATAGCGCGGCCTCAAAGTTCGACCCGCCGCGCCGTCAAGCGCAGATCGCTTCCGACGCGCATGGTTCCTGTGAAGCGGAAAAGTGGTGCATCTGCCAGCGTGACAAATGGCGGCCAGGTCACCGCATCCCGACCTGGCCCCAGAACTTTTGGCGCCACGTATAAAAGTATTTCATCCACTAGTTGTTGGCGGATCAAAGCGCCACTCAGGATGGAGCCGGCCTCGACATGAATTTCGCTGAATTCACGCGACCCCAGAGCTTCGATCAATGCGTGCAAATCAACTTGCTCACCTGGGCTACCGCAGTTCAAAATTTCCGCACCGGCCACGCGCAAAGATTCGTGCTTTTCAGCATCGGTGCAAGTTGTGAAGACCAACACACGGCCAGGTGGCTGAAGGATGCGCGCCGAGGCAGGTAGTCGAAGCGTCGAGTCGACGACAACGCGCAGCGGCTGCTTGACGTTGTTGACGTTTCGGAGGTCCAGGCGAGGATCGTCGGCAAGGACAGTGCCGATCCCTGTCATAACCACACTGGCTCGTTTGCGCCAGGCGTGTCCGTCAGCGCGAGCTTCTGCACTGGTGATCCATTGGCTGATGCCGTTATTCAAGGCGGTACGACCGTCCAGGCTCGTTGCGAGCTTCAGCCGCACCCAGGGCCGTCCACGTTCATGTCGCGAGAAAAAGCCGATGTTCAATTCGCGCGCCGCATCGCTCCAATCGCCTTGCGCAATCTCGACAACCAGCCCTGCAGCCCGCATGGAATCGATACCTTTGCCGGCAACTTGCGGATTGGGATCCTTGACTGCCACAACCACCCTCGCCAGACCTCCGGCGATCAGCGCCTCGCAGCAGGGCGGCGTGCGTCCGTGATGCGCGCAGGGTTCCAGAGTGACCCATGCGGTAGCCCCACGCAGGTCATGCCCAGCGGCCCGCGCTGCGCGCAAGGCCATGATTTCAGCGTGTGGGCCGCCAGTCTCCTGGGTCGAACCAACACCCAAAACGACACCATCCGCAGTTCCTATGACGCAGCCCACTCGGGGATTTGGATCACTGACGCCTATGGCAGCCTGCGCGGCTGTCAATGCTTGTTCTAGACGCGTCGTGTCAAGAGCATTCAACGGCGCTACCGGTTCGCGAAATTCGCCAGCACCTCGGTCTGGATGCCGTCATGTCGCTGTGCTGGGCTGGTGATGCCAAGTTCGCCCGTTGATCGGCGTAGCGAGGTCGTCGTCAGGGCAATCGAATGCAACGCTACCGTTCCCCGCACGGATGATCAGAAAATTCTGGTTAATCAAAGCCCCTGAAACTTCAGCGTATTCAAATGGGTGCTGCGCATTTGGAATGCTCAACTGCGAACGCAACGCTGTGTAACGACAAACGCGGTATAGATTGGCGCGGACATCGGCCACGCTTGTTGCAAAGTAGCCGCCAGTCACGGTCTGGCCGTTCAATGTCACCAAGGACTGGCCCGACCACTTCGGCGTGGCCACCGTGACGGGGACTGCGCAGAAATAGGCCGTGTAACTCATGTCAGCGTCGGAGTCTGTGAGGCAGGTCACCGTACCGACGGTTGGCGAGGTGGTGTTGACTCGAACACCGATGGCGATGGGTTCTGACCATACGCCTGTGGGCTGCGCGGAATCAGCTGGCAGCGGCTGACTTGCGTCTAAGGCAAACCGTACGTAACCCGCCAAAAGCCGCATATTGACAGTCGTGCAGGTAGAAAGATTGCAAACTCTGGTTATTAATCCGGAAGCATTGTTCAAAACCCAAACTATGCCCGGTGAGGCCAGGGGCGCAGGCCGAAAGTTACTTGTGCCATCTCCTTGGTCTATTGCGCCGTTCGGTAGTACGGGTCCAACAGTGAGACCCTGAACTGCGGATCCGGTCGCGGAAACGGACATCGCGCCAATGATCTCCGGCGCCGTTCTGGCAATGATGGTGTTGAGTTGCACCCACTGCACATCGTTATTGCGATCAGTCCAACTGACCCTGGTCACTACGTTCTTGTGCGCTGCAACGTAATAGAGATCAAATTCGTTGGGAGCCGATGGCGGGAAGTCGGTGACACCGACTTCCCGCGTGAAATTGGCGCTCGAGGTGTAGCCGGCAAGCGAAACCGCGGCGCTTGCTTCTGGCGCAATCAGGGTGTACGTCCGAGTGCCGGGGGTTTCCAGGGTTGAGAACGTTCGCAGCAATTCGACCTCTTCCTGCGCGTACCGTACGGCTTCTGAGCGCTGCTTCGAAACGTCGGAATTTCCCCTTAATGCTCCCTGCAATCCCAGCAGGGCCAGCATGCCGAATGCCATGATTGCCATGGCCACAAGAGCCTCAATCAAGGACACGCCGCTTTGTGTAAGGGCTGGGTGCTTCACGGGAAATCTCTCCAGCTTCCTGGGACGCGCACGAAAGAACCGTTCACCTTTTGCAAAGTTGCAAGGACAGTCGAATCGTAGGTCACCTGTGCAGACCCCGAGCCATTGACCGTGCTGGCACTTGCAAGTGCCCCGCGAATCTCGCCGGAATTGAGAACCGCACTGGCGCCGTAAACGAAGCCGACAACTTTCGCGCCAGAAGCAAGACTCACAGGCCCTTCCACCACCAGAGTCACGGGTTTCGCGATCGTGCCGATGGCACTCGCAGCCGAAGTCAAAGCCAAGCCACCTGCGCCCTTCAGCCAGACGATGCTGCCTCGTTCGGCCGCCAAAGCCTTACCCAATTCGCTGCCCGGCGAGGTCGTCGTGCAAGCGATCGAGCAGTCAACGACAACGGCTGCTGGCTGACTGCGATAGGTGTCGGGCCGCAATCCAAACAAGGAAGTGAACAGGCAATTCGTGCAGTCACCCGCATCGGCGTCAAGGCTCGATAGAGCGGCAGAGTTGGGCCGCGTCGTTGCTGCAGCAAAACGTAGGGGTGGGATCCCTGCGAGGCTCTCTCCGGTCAACGCAGGATCTGCAGGCGTCGCGCCACCCGCGTGAACAGTCACGCCGCCCGCTGTGACGTCGGTATTGGAGACGATGAATGTTCCGCTCACATTCCCTCTGGCAGTAATTGCTGCAGAAGGTGGCAGGCGCAGTGCGCTGAATTGGGCAATCAACGAACAAGCTGTTGATTGACAGAACACCGCTGTCGTACCTGGTTGCACGCCCGTGATGCAGTTCAAGTCGTAGCTGTTGCAGCCATTGACTTCGATGCGAACGACGCCAGGCTTGCCTAGGGGGGGTTGATTGACGAAGCGAACTCCAAATGCTGCGATGCCGGTCGGTAACGATGCAGCCACAGCGCCATCGGGTTGCGGACATGAACAAGACCAATTGACACCATCAAAACTGCATGCCGCCCAGACCAGCAGCGTCGGATCGGTTGAATTCGCAGTGCGCCTCACTTCGCCCGTGGCAGTGTTGTAGACAACGTAGCGCTGTCGGAAGCTGTCTTTGGTAACGTCCGTAGTGGGGACGCAGTTCTCGTCGATGCGCCCGCCATTCAACATCGTCAACGCCCATTCCATACCGGCTTCAGCAGCTTCACTGGCCTTGGTAGACTGATATTGATTGATGGACGTTCGTTGTTCAAATATCAGATTCCGGCTGGCGTATGCAGCTGCGAGCGTCACCACGAAAAACAAAATCATCACGACGATCAGCGTTGCTGCCCCGCGCTGGCGGACACGCCGAATACCTCCCGTTGGCGGCGATTGTTGGGTTGTCGAATTAACGCGTTCGCAATTCATGACGGACATGCCTGAGTGGTACTGCCAGACGGGAGATTGAATTCGACAAGGTCATTGCGCAACCGGGCTTTGCTGCGGACACGACGTATGACCGAAGGATCACTGAGTGCCTGCGCTGTGATGTCGATTTCGATAGAGCGCACCTTCAGCGTTGGCCAGCAGTAGCTGGTGTCAATCGCTCCGAGTGGCAGCGGTAGCGGGCATTGCTTCGGACAGGCCAGCACGATTGGCGTTTCCTCCACTTGAACCATGCTGAATGCTGTCACTTTCATGACATCGCTATCAGTCAAATGCTGCCATGCAGCACCCGTCGAGCTCGGCAGCCTGGAACTGATCCAACCTTTGGTAGCGGTCGTTTCCAACTTGTAGCCGTAGGGACCGATAACGCCGATTTGTCGGGGTGAACTGAACTGAATCTCCGAAGCGGTCAAGCCAAGTAAGGCGTAGCTTGTGTTGACCGCTGATCCGTTAGCGCTATCCCAAACGAGGGTGTTTGCGTCCGCAATAGACGTGGCGCCGGCAGCACCGATCCTGCGGAGGTCGCGTGTGATGATGTCCGCGGTGGCGCGTAGATCCTGCTGCACTTGCAATTCAAGCAGCATCCGGCGGTTATCGACCAACTGGGTCGATACCAAGGTAGCAGCGGCGGCGACGACGAACATACCGACTGCGATGCCTACCATCAACTCAACAAGGGAAAGCCCTTGCTGCTGGGCGTGCAACGGCCGTCTTACGCGTTGATTCAACATTCCGGCACCTGCATGCGAGCGGCATTCGGCGAGCAGACTGCAGGTCGTCCGGTGATCAGCACCTTGTGTCGAAGCAGGCGGTCGGCGTCGATGCTGGCGTCGAGCGATATCCCAGGGCTAGGCTGCATGGGCGTGTCCGTCGGAATCGACAGCAAGCCACCTGTGACAAAGTCAAACGCAAATCCTGGGTTTGGGTAGGACGGATCAGCAGCCGGATCCCAGTCCGGCCAACTCAACTGTACGAGACTGGATTTCTGGATCGAAACTGTTTTGAGCTCAAGACGCCCCTCACCTGGCGAGCAAGCCAGCCCTGCACCGCGGGTGCACTCACAACGTTCCGCAGCACTGCTTTCTGCGAGATACAAAACGTAGCAGGTCTGATCTGCGTCGCTGCCGAAATGAATGCGGACATAGCGCCCTCTATTTACCGCCTCGGCGCGCGCGAACTGCAAGTCGGTGACGAGCTGCGCGCTGGCACCTCGCAATCGTTGCATCAGAATCATGTCCTGAAACGATGGCCCGACCAGCATCAGCAACACTGAAATAATGGCGACGGTTACCATCAATTCAATCAAGGTGAATCCCTCGAGGCGGCGTTTTGATCGCATCAACGGCTCCAGCACCTGTTGGTCGCGGCCATCTCAAATGCACCAGTCGCGGCGGCAGAACCGTAGGTAATATTGCCGCCGCGCATTTGGATCAGTAGCCGCGCGCACGATCCGTCCTCTGCTTGCGAAGTACCAGATACAGCAGTTGCCAATACGTCGTAGCCCGTTTCACCCGGACCGTCGAGCGCTACCGAAACAGCGTAGTAGCCACCGCTTGTGGTCCCCGTCAAACCGAGACCAGCGCTGGGCCAAGTCCCAGTTACGCTGTTGGTGTAGCCCGCGTGATTGGAGCGCCAACGTTCCTGTGCGAGTTGCACCGCGCTCAACGCTGCGTAAGCCTCGGCGCGGCGACTTTTGCGTATTGAGTTTTGATACGCCGGGTATGCGACTGCAGCAAGGATGGCAACAATAGCAATCGCAATCAACACTTCGATCAATGAGAAGCCCGAACTGTTGCCGCAGCCATAGCAGCGCCGGTCGCGCATCGAATGTGTAAGCAGTCCCTGTTGCATACTTTTATTATCGGGCGGCGACTGCGCCCGAAGTGCAGGCAAGCGCACCGCTGATCCACTTTCACTGGCCGCTCGTCGGCAGCTCATGCATTCGTGGGGGGGGGGGATCAGCAGGTGACGTAGCCGGCAACCCGGGTCGGTGTGCAAGCGCGAACCCGTCCCATGATGTTGACGACTAAGCGCACTTCACTGTTCTTTGCTCCCGTGAAGCGGAAGGTCCCGGTTGGCGTGAGCGTTCCCTGGATTGGGTCGAACACGATGGAAGAAACGTTGCTTCGCAGTTGCACCGCGCCGTCGGCCTTGAATCCGGTCGCCCGCAGGATCTTGGCACTGCCTGTGCAAATGGAATTGCCGTCCGGGTTGCAACTGCACTCGCTGCTCCTGCCGGTGTGCACGACGTAGCAACTCCCTGCTGCCGTCGACGCAAAGGCCAACCGAAGCGTGTGATTTCGTGTGACTGCCTCACTGCGTGCCAGCTGGATATCGGTCTCCAGCTGCGCTGAGACACCTTCGAGGTGCCGCCGTTCCTTCACCGCCTGGAACTCCGGCAGCGCTGAGCCCAAGGCGACACAGGTGATCGCTACGCCGAGTAAGCTTTCCACCAAGGAAAAACCAGTTTGGCGACGTCGGGTGCTGGATTTGCTGTTCATGTGCGTTCCGTCCGTTGAGGGCATGAACGCACTGTAGAAATCGAAACCGCTCTGCGCGACCCCAAGGGGAGGGTTCAGACCCCGGCCCTCGCGGGTGCCCCCATGGCACCTCCACCCGACACCCCCGGGCGGGGGCACCCGACCCGACCGCTGCCCGGTATGCCGTGTCAACTGCCTGAACGCATCCACGCCGTCGTGTTCGCGGCAAACCGACGCGAAGCGCGAAGCGCGTCAACTTTTCTCAACGTTAGACCGACTTTGAATTCCCACCGGAATCATCATGCACATCACCGACAAGGGTCAGGTCACCATCCCCAAACACATCCGTACAGCCGCAGGCGTCGGCCCCGGCAGCGAGGTGGCGTTCACTCTTGAGGGCAGCAAGATCGTGATCACGCCGATCGGCTCTGGCTTCACAGACGATCGCCGCGCGAAGCTGCGGGCAGCTGCAGCCCGCGTTCGAGGCAGCCTGAAGCCCGAGTTCAAACAGCTCTGTGCCGACGAAATCATGACTTTCCTGCGCGGCGAAGAGCCTGCTCCAACCGCTGCCACTACCGCACGCCGTGGCCAGCGCTAGTCTCGGCAGCTACGACGGCAACGCCGGCACGCTGGTTGATACCAACATCTGGATCGAATGCATCGATACCAACAGCCCATGGCACGAATGGGCTATCGAACAGCTTCAAGTGCTCAGCGAACGGTCGCCGTTGCTCGTGAACCTGATCGTCTACACCGAGCTGTTGGTGCCAGGCCCAGACATCGTTAATCTGAACGCGCTGCTCGACGTTTATGACACGCTGCGCGCGCCAATTCCTTGGGCGTGCGCGTCGCTGACGGCGGCAGCGTTCGCGCTGTACCGCAGCCGAGGTGGGACAAAGCTGAAACCATTGCCTGATTTCTACATCGGCGCCCACGCAGCGGTTGCCAACGTCAGCGTGTTGACCCGCGACGCTTCACCGTACAAGACTTACTTCCTACATTTGCGGATCGTTGCGCCTTGAAAATGAAAAACGCAAAGACAGCGCGATTCGGACAGCGCCATCGCTGTCAGATATCCCGTATCAACTGCCGGAACGCGTCCACGTCCTCGAACTCGCGGTACACCGACGCGAAGCGCACGTAGGCGACCTTGTCGATGCGTTTCAACTCGCGCATCAGCAATTCGCCCAGCCTTGCGCTGGGAACTTCGCGCACGGCGCTGGCCAGCAATTTGTCCTGGATGCGGTCCAGCGCGGCGTCGACCTGTTCCACGCTGACGGGGCGTTTGCGCAGCGCCAGCAACATGCTGGCGCGCAGCTTGGCGGGGTCGAAGTCGACGCGGGCGCCGTCCTTCTTCACCACCGCCGGCAGGGCGATTTCGCTGCGTTCGTAGGTGGTGAAGCGCTTGTCGCACTTCACGCAACGCCGGCGGCGCCGGATGACATCGCCTTCGTCCGATTCGCGCGTTTCGACGACTTGCGTTTCGTCGTGGGCGCAGAAGGGGCAGCGCATCCGGGCGGGTGCGGCTTAGCGGTAGACGGGGAAGTCGCGGGTCAGCGCCGCGACCTTGGCGCGCACAACGGCGATGTTCGCGGCGTCGTGCGGGTGGTCCAGCACGTCGGCGATCAGGTGTGCTGTCTGCCGCGCCTGTTCTTCCTTGAAGCCGCGCGTCGTCATGGCTGGCGTGCCCAGACGGATGCCGCTGGTCACCATCGGCTTTTGTGGGTCGTTCGGGATGCCGTTCTTGTTGCAGGTCATGTGCGCGTCGCCCAGAATGCCTTCAGCTTCCTTGCCGGTCAGGTTCTTGGGCCGCAGATCCACCAGCATTACGTGGCTTTCGGTGCGTTGGCTGACGATGCGCAGACCGCGGCTGGTCAGCGTTTCTGCCAGCACGCGGGCGTTGTCCAGCACCTGCTGCTGGTAGACCTTGAAGGCCGGCTCCAGCGCTTCCTTGAAGGCCACGGCCTTGCCGGCGATGACATGCATCAGCGGCCCGCCCTGGATGCCAGGGAAGATGGCGCTGTTCATCTTCTTCGCGATGGCCTCGTCGTTGGTCAAGATGATGCCGCCGCGCGGGCCGCGCAGGCTTTTGTGCGTGGTGCTGGTCACCACATCGGCGTGCGGCAGCGGGTTGGGGTAAACGCCCGCCGCTATCAGGCCGGCGTAGTGCGCCATGTCCACCAAGAAGACGGCGCCGATGGCTTTGGCCACTTTGCCGAAGCGCTCGAAGTCGATGCGCAGGCTGTAGGCGCTGGCGCCGGCAATGATCAGCTTGGGCTTGTGTTCGTGGGCTAGGCGTTCCATCGCGTCGTAGTCGATGGCCTCGTTCGCGTCCAGGCCGTAGCTGACCACCTTGAACCACTTGCCGGACATGTTCAGCGGCATGCCGTGCGTCAGGTGGCCGCCTTCGGCCAAGCTCATGCCCATGATGGTGTCGCCGGGTTGCAGCAGGCCGAAGAACACCGCCTGGTTGGCCTGGCTGCCGCTGTTGGCCTGAACGTTGGCAAAGTTGGCGCCGAAGAGCTGCTTGACGCGATCAATCGCCAATTGCTCGACCACGTCGACGAATTCGCAGCCGCCGTAATAGCGCTTGCCCGGGTAGCCCTCGGCGTACTTGTTGGTCAGCTGGCTGCCCTGCGCCTGCATCACGGCTGGGCTGGTGTAGTTCTCGCTGGCGATAAGCTCGATGTGTTCTTCCTGCCGGCGGTTTTCGTTCTGCACTGCGGCCCAGATCTCGGGGTCGGTGTGTGCCAGGGTGGAGGTGGAACGGTCGAACATGGCGGTCCTCTTCGGTTGGAACTTCTGGACGAAGGGCCTCATGCGCAAGGCCAACGGCGGTCGCGACCAGTGTAATGGCCGGGTTGCTGGACCTTGGGCCCAGCGGGCATCGCGGGCTTCAGCGCAGCAGCGCCACCTGCTCAGCCGCACCGGCTTCAAGGTTAGGCTGCGCCGACGATGCGGCGGGCGAAGCCGGCTTGCCGGCACCGTCTTTCACCGTGATCGAGACCGGCCCGATGGCGCCTGCGTTGGCCGCCACTGCCTTGCCATCGGCCACGCTGCGCATGTGCGTTTGTTCGCTGATCACGCGGCCGACGTAGCCGCCGTCACCTTCGATCAGCGCCGCGCCCACGTAGCGCTTCAGGCCTTCTTGCAGGCTGCCGGCGCGGCTGATGCACTCTTTCAGCACCTGCACGCCGACCCTCAGGTTGCTGATCGGGTCGAAGGCGGCGCGGTTGCCACCGAAGGCCTGGTATTTGTCGTCGTGCACGCGGGTCAACACCTGCATCAGGCCCTGGGCGCCGACGGCGCTTTGGGCGAAGGGGTTGAAGCTGGATTCCACTGCCATGATGGCCAGGATCAGCGTCGGGTCCAGCCCGGCGCGGGTGCCCATCGCCCAGGCTTCCTGCACCAGTGCCGCGATGGGCTCGGGCGCCACCTTGTAGCGGCGGGCTATCCAGTTGGCCAGCGTGGCTTGCTGGCGCGTCAGGTGCTTCAGGTCGGTGGCGGTTGCACGGGCCACCGCCGAGGGCTCGGCGACCGCAGCGATCAGGTCGTCCGACGCCGGTTCGCGTGCTTCCTGCCGGGTCTGCAGCCATTCCAGCGCCACCACCTCCAGTTGGCCGCGGATGTCGGCGCGGCCGAGTGCGAACACCAGTACCGCCACCGAAGCCAGACCCACCAGGGCCAGGCTGTTGTGTCCCACTTCCAGCAAACCGCGACCGACGTCACGGGTAAAAACCGACAGCGACGTGGCTGTCGAGTGCCGCGCTTGGCGCAGCAGGGCGAGGGCTCGCATCTGACTCTCTCCGGGTCCTGCGGGGTTGCGGGCCGCCAGTCAGGCTGGCCCGGTACCCCCGGTGATAATCGTCCGCTGACTTGCTGGTCGCACTGCGTTCGTGTGCGCCGCATTCGGCGGGTCGGTGTCAGCCCGTGCGGCCGTCCCTTTGTGCGGGCGCATCAGCTACGGGTTAACCCTGAATTCTCAGGTCTTGCTGAATTCTAGGAAGCGTCTCATACCCGGTCAAGAATATCAAATCGTTTTCTAATAGCCAAGAAGCATGAAATATCGGGACTTGCGCGACTTCATCCAGCAGCTTGAACACCTGGCTGAACTGAAAAAACTGGCCGATCCAGTGTCTCCGTGTCTCGAAATGACGGCAATCGGTGACAAGTTGCTGCGCGCCGGCGGACCTGCGGTGCTCTGTCTGAACCCGGTCGGTTACAAAATTCCTTGTTTGATCAACCTGTTCGGCACGCCGCGGCGGGTTGCGTTGGGCATGGGCGCACAGTCCCTGGCCGAACTGCGGGATGTCGGCCGCATGTTGGCCGGTTTGAAAGAGCCGGAACCACCCAAAGGTCTGAAAGACGCCGGCAAGCTGCTGGCGATGGGCAAGGCGCTTTGGGACATGAAGCCCTCGGTGCAGCGCCGCGCCCCCTGCCAGGACGTCGTGTTGTCGGGCACCGACGTCGATCTGGCGCTTTTGCCGGTACAGACCTGCTGGCCAGGCGACGCCGGGCCGCTGATCACCTGGGGTTTGGTCGTGACGCGCGGGCCGCAGTCGGTAGCCACCCCGCGCCTGCGGCAGAACCTGGGCATCTACCGCCAGCAAGTGATAGGTCCGCGCCAGGTGATCATGCGCTGGCTGGCCCACCGTGGTGGTGCGCTGGATTTCCGCGAATTCGCCCGCGTTAATCCCGGCCAGGCTTTCCCGATGGTGGTGGCGCTGGGCGCCGACCCGGCCACCATCCTGGGCGCGGTGACGCCGGTGCCCGACACGCTCAGTGAGTACCAGTTCGCCGGCCTGCTGCGCGGCAGCCGCACCGAACTCGTCGAATCCGGTGTCGGCGAAGGCGCGCTGAAGTTGCAGGTGCCGGCCAGCGCGGAATTCGTGCTGGAAGGTCACATCCCCGTGGCTGCGCCAGGCTTCCAAAGCCAGTCGGAACATGGCGTCAAGTTGAAAGAAAAGGGCGGCTATTTGCACGCACTGGAAGGCCCTTTCGGCGACCACACCGGTTACTACAACGAGCAGGACTGGTTCCCGGTCTTCGAGATCAGCCGCATCACGCACCGGCAAGACCCGATCTACCACTCCACCTACACCGGCAAGCCGCCCGACGAACCGGCCGTGCTGGGCGTGGCGCTGAACGAAGTCTTCGTGCCCATCCTGCAGAAACAATTTCCGGAAATCGTCGATTTCTACCTGCCGCCCGAAGGCTGTAGCTACCGGATGGCGGTGGTGTCGATCAAAAAGGCTTACCCGGGCCATGCCAAACGTGTGATGTTCGGCATCTGGAGTTTTTTGCGTCAGTTCATGTACACCAAGTTCATCGTGGTTACCGACGACGATGTGGACGTGCGCAACTGGCAGGAGGTGATCTGGGCCATCACCACGCGCATGGACCCGGTGCGCGATACCACGTTGGTCGAGCGCACTCCGATCGATTACCTGGACTTCGCCTCACCGGTCAGCGGCCTGGGCGGCAAGATGGGGCTGGACGCGACAAACAAATGGCCGGGCGAGACGCCGCGCGAATGGGGCCGGACCATTGCAATGGACGCGGCGGTCGAACAGAAAGTGGCCGGGCTGGTGGAAAGCCT
>JAYSYH010000179.1:0-15891 GCA_043716645.1 Betaproteobacteria bacterium
GGCGATAGCCGGGGTGACGAAGCTGGCGTGCTGGGCGAAGCGGGCGCCCAAGTTGAAGGCGCCGAGCCCCGGCTGGATGGTGCGAACGCCAGCGAAACGGCCCTGGCCCAGGCAGCGCCACCTGTTGAAGGCAGCGAAGGATCAGCCGAAGGCGGCGAGCGCGAACGCGGACGCCGTCGGGGCCGTGGCGGCCGTGAGCGCAACCGCGAAGGCCGTGAAGTCGGCGCGCCGCGCGCAGCCGAAGGCGCTGAAAGCGGCGGTGAAGGTGAAGCCTCAGCCGTTGCACCGTTGGCCGTGGCCACCTTTGACGTTGGCGTGACGCCGGTGGTCTCAGCACCGGTTGCAGCCCCTTTGGCCGCGGCCGACTTAACCGCTGCGCTGCCGATGATCCAGGTTGAGTCAGCGGCTGCCACCCCGGCCGACGCGATGCCTGCACAGGCCCCGGCACCGGTTCTGGCGCCGGTCGCAGCAACGATCGTGTCCGCCCCGGTTCCGGTGCCTGCCCGCGCCCAGCACTACGCTCTGCCGACCGACGCGCTGCACACCATCGCGCAGACCGCCGGCCTGGAATGGGTCAACTCCGACGCCGAAAAGATCCGCACGGTGCAAGCGGCGATGGCAGCCGAGCCACAGCCCATCCGCGTGCCGCGCGCGCCGAAGCGGCATCTGTTGGAAGACACGGGCCCGTTGGTGCTGGTTGAAACGCGCAAGGACCTGTCTCAGGTGAAGTTGCCATTCGACACGCCACCCGCAACGCACTGAGGGCCGGTTCCCGGATTCAAAAGGCCTCGCAACTGCGAGACCTTTTTTTCGTCTGCGACGCGTCAGGGCGCTGTCAGGGCGCTGTCAGCGCGCGATCACGGCAGGCGTTCCAGCGCACGCTGGTAAACCGCGTCGTGCATCAAATCGTCCCAGGTCAGCGGTGTCGTTTGCGGCAGCAGCGCCAGGCGGCGGTGTTCGCTGTCGGGGTCGGGGCGCCAGTGACCGAGCGCGGCTTGTTCTCCCAGACCGGTCAGCAAGGCATCGACAGCCGCGCCGCCGTCCAGCGTCTGATTGCACAGCAGCACCAGATCGCAGCCGGCGTTCAGGGCCAACGTGGCGGCCTCGGCGTAGGTCAACTCGCTGCCTTGCAGACGCCGCGCGCCTTCCATGCTCAGGTCGTCGCTGAAGATGGCACCGGTGAAACCGAACTGGCCGCGCAAGATGTCTTTCAACCAGCGCTCGGAAAAGCCGGCCGGGCGGCTGTCCACCTTGGGGTAGATCACGTGGGCCGGCATCACCGCCGTTAACGTGCTGCTCAGCCATTCGTAGGGCTTGGCGTCGTCGGCCAGGATGGCCTTCAGGCTGCGCTTGTCCACGGGCACCGCCACGTGGCTGTCGGCACCCACGAAGCCGTGGCCGGGGAAGTGCTTGCCGCAATGCGCCATGCCGGCACGCAACAGGCCGTGGATGACGCCTTGTGCCAGCACCGTGGTCACGCTCGGGTCGCGGTGGAAGGCGCGTTCGCCGATGACGGAGCTTCCGCCGTGGTCCAGGTCCAGCACCGGTGCAAACGTCAAATCGACGCCGCAGGCGCGCAGTTCGCTGGCCAGCACATAACCCAGCGCGGTTGCGCTGTCGGTGGCGGTCATTGCGTCGTGCATCCACTGTTCGCCCAGCAGGCGCATTGCGGGCAGCGCGGTGAAGCCGTCAGTGCGGAAACGCTGCACGCGGCCGCCTTCGTGATCCACCCCGATCAGCAGGTCAGGGCGCAACTTCTTGATCGACGCCGTCAGTTCGGTTAGCTGCAGACGGCTTTCGAAGTGGCGCGAAAAAAGGATCAAGCCGCCGGTCAGCGGGTGTCGGATCCGCCGTTTGTCGGCCGCGGTCAACACCGTGCCGGCAATGTCGAGGACAACGGGCGCGTGGGTGGTCATGGCAGGCCTGCTTTCCTTTCGACAACAACGAAGGAAGCCGCGTAGTCGGTCTCGTCGGTGAGGGTGACGTGGCCGACCCAGCCCTGCGCTTCGAACCACGCGGCCAGTTCGCCCGACAGGCGCAGCACGGGCTTGCCGCCGGGCTCGTTCAAGATCTCGCAAGCGCGCCACGTCATGGGGCTGCGGATGCCCAGACCAATCGCTTTGGAAAAGGCTTCCTTGGCCGAGAAGCGTGTGGCCAGGTAGCGGATGCCGCGCGCTTCGACACGGTTGCGGCGGGCGTGGAACGTCTGCAGTTCCATCGCGCCCAGCACGCGTTCGGGAAAACGGTCGCCGCGGCGTTGCAGCGTGGTGGTAATGCGGCGGATGTCGCACACATCGGTGCCGATGCCGACGATCACGCTGCTGCAGTCCCGTGGCCTTGCCGGACGGCGCGCAGGTAGGCACGCACGGTCTCGGGCAGGCCCAGTTCGATGGCGTCGGCGACCAGTGCGTGGCCTATCGAAACTTCCAACACGCCGGGCACGGTGCGCAGGAAATCGGGCAGGTTGTCGCGGTTTAGATCGTGGCCAGCGTTGACGCCCAGGCCGTTGGCTTGCGCGGCGACCGCAGCGGCGGCGAAGCGGTCGAGTTGTGCGCCCTGCCCGGCCTTGCCGAAGGCTGCGGCATAGGGTTCGGTGTAGAGCTCGACACGGTCGGCGCCGATGGCGCGGACTATGGCCATCGCTTCGGGCGTCGGGTCCATGAACAGGCTGACGCGCACGCCCAACGCGTGGCATTCGGCAATCAGCGGGCGCAGGCGCTCGCCGTCCACGGCCAAGTCCCAGCCGTGGTCGCTGGTGAACTGGTTTTCGCTGTCTGGCACGAAGGTCGCCTGGTCCGGCTTCACCGCGCGGATGTGGCCCATCAGATTCTGGTACGGGTTGCCTTCGATGTTGTATTCCGCCTGCGGCCAGTCGTGCAGTAGCGCGGCGATGTCGTGCACGTCTTGCGGGCGGATGTGGCGCTCGTCGGGCCGTGGGTGCACGGTGATGCCGTCGGCGCCGGCCTGCAGGCAGAGCAGGGCCGCCTTGACCACGCTGGGGATGCCCAGGTGGCGCGTGTTGCGCAGCTGCGCCACCTTGTTGACGTTGACCGACAAGGCGGTCAAGGGGCGTTCGGCGTCGGCGGCAATCAAAGGGTTCATCGGCGGTCGGGTGCGGTCTGCGCGAGCCGCTGCACGCCTTGCCAGACTTGGCGCGTGCGCAGCGGCGCAGGGCCCAGATGATAGTGAAGCAGCGTGCGCAAAGGCACGCGCAACGCAGCGGCTTCGGACGCGCACAAGGCGCGCAAAGCGGCCGTGCTGCATTGCGGGCTGCCTTGCGGGCTGCCTTGCGGGTTGCCTTGGGTTTTGCCGTGCCCCAGGGCAGCTTCCAGCGCCACCCACGCGCGGCCATGCGGGCCCTTGGCGGCCGGCACGATTCCGGCTTCGGCCTGCAACGTGTAGTGCTGCTCGGGCAGCAGGCTTTCCGCGGTCAGCGTGACGGTGTTCAGCTCGGGCAACCAGCCCAGTTCGCGCAACAGCACCAGTTCGAAAGCGCGCAGCGCGGCTGCTTCATCGGGCTCGGTCGCCAGCGCGGCCAGGGTGTCGGCGTAGGCGTCGAAGAGCGCCGGGTGCGGGTCTTGCCGCGCCAGCAACTTCATCAGCAGCTCGTTCAGGTAGAAGCCCGAGAACATCGCCGCGGCTGCCAGCAAAGGCTGCCCGCCAGTCCATTCGGCACTGCGCAGCAGATGGATTTCGCTTTCCGTGTCGGCCGGCGTCTTGCCCAGCATGGCATGCAGCGGTTGGAAGGGCAGCAACACTGGCCGGAGTTGCGAGGTCGGGCGTTTGGCGCCCTTGGCAATCACCACCACCCGGCCCTGCGCGCGGGTGAACAGCTCGACGATCAGGCTGGTTTCGCTCCAGTCGTAGCGGTGCAGGACATAGCTGAGCAGCGGGACCGAGGCTTTACTCGTAGCCATAACTGCGCAGATGCGCTTCGTCATCAGCCCAGCCCGAACGCACCTTGACCCACAGCTCAAGGTAGACCTTGGCATCCCACAGCCGTTCCAGGTCTTGGCGCGTTTCGCTGCCGATGCGCTTCAGGCGTTCGCCGCCCTCGCCGATGATCATGCCCTTGTGGGCGTCGCGTTCAACCACGATAGTGGCCGCGATGCGCCGCAGGTTGCCCTCCTCGACGAAGGAATCGATGACCACGGTGGCGTTGTAGGGCAACTCGTCACCGGTCAGGCGGAAGAGCTTTTCGCGCACCATCTCGCCGGCCAGGAAGCGTTCGCTACGGTCGGTCAGCGCATCTTCCTCGTACAGCCAGGGCTGCTCGGGCAGGTAGGGCTGCACGATGTTCAACAGCCGCGCCACATCGGCTTCGCGCGTGGCCGACATGGGCACGAACTCGGCGAAGGCATGGCGGGCCTGCATCTGCTGCAGCCACGGCAGCACATCCTGGCGGCGCTGCAATTCGTCCAGCTTGTTGGCGATCAGCAAGGCCGGCTTGCCCTTCATGGCTTCGGTCTGCAGCAGGCCCAGCACCTTGGCGTCAGGCGCACCGAACTTGCCGGCTTCGACGACGAACAGCACCACGTCCACATCACCCAGCGAAGACAGCACGGTGCGGTTCAGCGTGCGGTTCAGCGCCGTGCCGTGCTTGGTCTGGAAGCCCGGCGTGTCGACGAAAACGAATTGCGCGACGCCTTCGGTGCGGATGCCGGTGATGCGGTGGCGCGTGGTCTGCGCCTTGTTGCTGGTGATGCTGATCTTCTGCCCCACCAGCGCATTCAGCAGCGTGCTCTTGCCGACGTTGGGGCGGCCGACGATGGCCACCAGACCGCAGCGTTGAATCTGCCCCCCAGCTTCCTCCGGTCGCTGCCCCCCGAGGGGGAAGCTCATGCTGCGGCCCGGCGAAGCCGGTTCCGCGCATGGGGCATGGTCGCGTGATTCATGATCTCAACGGTCCTTCTAGCCTGTCGCTGGCCTTCAAATTCACCAACAGGCGGCGAGCAGCCTCCTGTTCTGCAATGCGCCGCGAACGGCCCTCGCCACGTTCGGCCAAGCCCAGCGTGGGCACGGCGCACTCCACTTCGAAGGTTTGTGCATGCGCCTGCCCGCGCGTGGCAGTGATGCGGTAGGCCGGAACCGGCACACGGCGCGCCTGCAGCCATTCCTGCAATTCGGTCTTGGCATCCTTGCCCCAGCTTTCGGCCTCGGTGGCCGAAATGATCTCGCCGAACAAGCGCTGCACGACCGCGTGCGCGGCTTCGTAGCCGCCTTCCAGGAACACGGCGCCGATCAACGCTTCCACCGCGTCGGCCAGGATGGATGGCCGCTGCGCACCACCGCCCCGCGCTTCGCCTTCGGACAAGCGCATCACCTCGGGCAGGCCCAGGCTGAGCGCTACGCGGTGCAGGCTGTCTTCGCGCACCAAGTGGGCGCGCACCCGGGTCAGGTCGCCTTCGTCGCTGTCGGTATGGCGGTCGAAGAGCAGGCGGGAAATGGCCAGGCTCAGCACCGCGTCGCCGAGGAATTCCAGCCGCTCGTTGTGTTCGGCGCCCCAGCTGCGGTGGGTCAGCGCACGGCGCAGCAGTTCGGCGCGGGTGTAGCGGTAGCCCAGGCGCTGTTGCAGCGCCTGCAGTTCGGGGGCCAGGCCGCCGTCCATGGCGCCTATTTCGACCGGCCCTCGTACTTGATCAGCAAGTACACCGGGCCCATGATCGGCACCAGCTTGTCGTAGGCGTAGGCGATCACGACCTTGTCGTTTTCTTTCGTGATGACCAAATCCTTGCTGGTAACCGACGAGATCGAGTACTCGAGTTCCTTCTGCCGATCAAAAGCCTGGCGCACCTCGGCCACCGTAGGCGGCTGGGCTGCAGCGATTTTCTCGACAGCCTTCTGAATGGTGTAGTACTCGTTCAGCGTCGGCAGCGTGCGAATCAGCAGGTAGGCGCTGAAGCCGACCAGAAACGCCCAGAAGACCAGGCCGAACAGCGTCACGCCGCGTTGACGGGCGCGCAGACTGGTGCGGCCAGTTGCGGCCATCGCGCCCGGGGAATTCCGGCGACCCGGGCTCATGTTGGGCATGGTCACTGCTGCTCACTCCTGCCTACCGGACGGTGGCTCATTTGAACGGGCCGACGCGCCCCAGGTTGCCGAAGTTCATCCATACGAAAAAGGCCCTGCCGACGATGTTCTCGTCCGGGACGAAACCCCAGAAGCGCGAGTCCTGCGAGTTGTCGCGGTTGTCGCCCATCATGAAATAGTGACCCACTGGCACCTTGCAGACCACGCCTTCGGGGCTGTAGCGACAATTCTGCGCATTCGGGAACGTGTGCGGTTCGGGGCCGTAGTAGGCCGAGCGGCGCAAGTCGACACGGATCTTGTGTTCCTGCTCGCCGAACTTCTCGGTGTACATCGGCGCATAGCTCATGCTGTCTTCGTCGTAATGTTCGCCCTGGGCCACCGTGGGCACCAACACGCCATTGACCTTCAGCTTCTGGCCCAGGTAGGCGATCTCGTCACCCGGCAGGCCGACCACGCGCTTGATGTAGTCCAGCCGAGGGTCCACCGGGTAGCGAAAGACCATCACGTCGCCGCGCGCCACCGGGTGGTTGTCGATGATCTTCTTGTTGATCACCGGCAAGCGCACGCCGTAATGGAATTTGCTGACCAAAATCAGATCGCCGACCAGCAACGTGGGCACCATCGAACCCGAGGGAATCTTGAACGGCTCGAACAAGAAAGAACGCAGCAGAAAGACGATCAGGATCACCGGAAACAGACCGGCGGTCCAGTCCAGCCACCAGGGCTGCATCAGCAGCTTGCCCTTGGCTTCTTCGATGTCACCGTCGACGCGCGAAATGCCTTGTTTGGCCAGCAACGCACGGCGTGTGGCGTCCTGCTGTTCAAGGTTGATGGCAGCGGCCAGGCGCTTGGGCTGGAAGACGAAACGTTCGGCCAGCCAGAAGCACAGTGTCACGCTCGTCAGCATGAACAGCAGAAGCGAGAAGTTGCCGCTCCACATGCCGAGGAACCAACCACCGAGATAGACGATCAGTGCGCCATAAAGTGCAGCGGTCAAGGAAGCCATGGATGCCATAAGGAGGGTGCGGATTTGATCAATTGTCGGATTCAGTCGTCAACCTGAAGGATCGCCAGGAACGCTTCCTGCGGCACTTCAACCGTGCCGATCTGCTTCATGCGCTTCTTGCCGGCCTTTTGTTTTTCGAGCAGCTTCTTCTTGCGGCTGATGTCGCCGCCGTAGCATTTTGCCAGTACGTTCTTGCGCAGAGCCTTGATGTCTTCGCGGGCGATGATGTTCGCGCCGATCGACGCCTGTATGGCCACGTCGTACATTTGGCGAGGGATTTGCTGGCGCATCTTGGCAGCCACCGCGCGGCCGCGATACAGGCTTTGCGCCCGGTGCACGATGATGCTCAGCGCATCGACGCGGTCGCCGTTGATCATCAGGTCGACCTTCACGACATCGGCCGCGCGGTATTCCTTGAATTCGTAGTCCATCGACGCATAGCCGCGCGACACGCTTTTCAGCTTGTCGAAGAAGTCCAGCACGATCTCTGCCAGCGGCAACTCGTAGGTCAACATCACCTGACGCCCGTGGTAAGCCATGTTCATCTGCAGGCCGCGCTTGGCGTTGGCCAGCGTCATCACCGGGCCCACGCTGTCTTGCGGCATGTACAGGTGCACGGTGACGATGGGTTCGCGGATCTCGCGGATGCGCCCCAGGTCCGGCATCTTGCTGGGGTTCTCGACGGTGACGACCGCGCCGTCGTTCAGCTCGACTTCGTAGACCACGCTGGGCGCAGTCGTGATCAAGTCTTGGTCGAACTCGCGCTCCAGGCGTTCCTGCACGATTTCCATGTGCAGCAGCCCCAGGAAACCGCAGCGGAAACCGAAGCCCAGCGCCTGGCTGACTTCCGGTTCATAACGCAGCGACGAATCGTTCAGCTTCAGCTTTTCCAGCGCGTCGCGGAGCTGGTCGTATTCACTCGCTTCAGTCGGGTACAGGCCGGCGAAAACCTGCGGCTGGATTTCCTTGAAACCGGGCAGCGCTTGCAGCGCCGGGCCGGCGTTGTTGGGCAGCTTCTTGTCCAGGGTCAGCGTGTCGCCCACCTTGGCGGCCTGCAGTTCCTTGATGCCGCAGATGATGAAGCCCACCTCGCCGGCCTTCAGCGCATCGCGTGGCACGTTCTTGGGCGTGAACACGCCCATCTGCTCGATGGGATAGACGGTATTGGTGGCCATCATGCGGATGCGCTCGCCCTTCTTCAGGACACCGTCGACCACACGCACCAGCATCACCACACCGACATAGTTGTCGAACCAGCTGTCGACGATCATCGCCCGCGGAGGCCCGTCAGGGTTGCCGCGTGGCGGCGGCATCCGCATGATGACGGCTTCCAGAATGTCGTCCAGGCCCATGCCGGTTTTCGCCGAGCAGGGAATCGCTTCGTCGGCGTCGATGCCGATCACGTCCTCGATCTCGCTCTTGGCGTTGTCGGGGTCGGCGTTCGGCAGGTCCATCTTGTTCAGCACGGGCACCACGGTCACGCCAAGGTCCAGCGCTGTGTAGCAGTTGGCCACCGTCTGCGCTTCGACGCCTTGCGAAGCGTCCACCACCAGCAATGCACCTTCGCAGGCCGACAGCGAGCGGCTGACTTCATACGAGAAGTCCACGTGCCCCGGCGTGTCGATCAGGTTCAGCTGGTAGACCTGCCCGTCGCGGGCCTTGTATTCCAGCGCGGCGGTCTGCGCCTTGATGGTGATGCCGCGCTCGCGCTCGATGTCCATCGAGTCGAGCACCTGCGCTTCCATTTCGCGGTCAGACAGGCCGCCACAACGCTGGATGATGCGATCTGCCAGCGTGCTTTTGCCGTGGTCGATGTGGGCAATGATCGAGAAGTTTCGGATGTGATTCATGGACTTCGGTGGCGTGCATTGCGCGATGGGCAAAGCGGCGCAAGACGCTTCAGCGCAGGCACCCGATCGTGTGGCGATTTGGAGGCCAAATTTGCGGCCGTACTTGCGACGTTCGGCGCCGTGCTGAAACTAAAAAAAAAGGCGCGTCCAAATGGATGACGCGCCTTCCAACAGGACGTTTGGCAACTGCTTGTTGGGGCCCCATTGTAGCCAAAACGAAAGTCCCGGAACCCGCGTCATTGCTGGGCCTCCGGCCGTTGCAGCGATCCGACAGCAAAACTTGTCCACAAGTCATCAACAGGGCTAGAGGCAAATTGTTAGGTGCTCTGGACAGCGGTCTTTGAGCCACTACATCGCGCCAATAAAAGCTATAAGCCTTAAATTCTAATCGGCCAATGCGTTAATCCGAGAAACCGTGCTGATGAAGTGAAAGGTCACTAACTTTCGACTCCTGACGAGCGCATTCCGATGTCATATCGGAATCAGATATGATTTCACGATGTGGAAAGACCAGGCGCCAGAGTCAACCAGCTTCTCGGCCGGACAGCGGCCCGGACAGCGGCCTGAACATCGGCCCGCTAATGAGGCCAGTGTCTCAACGGCCAGGACGGATGACGATGTAGTTGGTCCAGTCGCCCCGCCGCACCAGCAAAGTCGCCGTCTTGGCCTTTTCAGCCTTGCTGGCCGCAGCGGCGAACTGTTTGCCATCGGCAATTTCAGTGTTGTCGATCGACAGGATCACGTCGCCGTCGCGCACACCCGCCCTGGCAGCGGCCCCGTCCACCGCGTCGACCTTCACACCGCCGCGCACCCGCAATTCCTTCTTCTGCGCGTCGGCGATTTCCGACACCGTGATACCGAGCGCGCTCTTCACTGCTGAGGGCGCACTGCCGGCTTCTGCCGCAGCCCTCTTGACCGGCTTCTCAGGTTCGAACTCGACCACGGTCACGCTGATGTCCTTGTTGGCACCGCGGCGGAACACCTGCAGCGCTGCCTTGGCCCCCGGCTTGATGCTGCCGACGAGGCGCGGCAAATCCGCCGACTTCTCAACGGCTCTGCCATCGACCTTCAGCAGAATGTCGCCGGCCTCGATGCCAGCCTTGTCGGCCGGTCCGTCTTTCTCGACGCTGGTGACCAGTGCTCCACGGGCAGCGCCCAGGCCGATGGACTCGGCGACTTCCTTGCTGACCTGCGTGATGCTCACCCCGATGCGTCCGCGGATGACCCGTCCGTTGGCGCGCAACTGCTCGGCCACGCGCGTGGCCTCGTCGATGGGGATGGCAAAACTGATGCCCATGTAGCCGCCAGAACGGCTGTAGATCTGCGAGTTGATGCCCACAACCTCACCGCGCAGATTGATCAACGGCCCCCCAGAGTTGCCGGGATTGATGGCCACGTCGGTCTGTATCAGTGGCAGGTAGCTGTCGCCGGTGTCGCGCTGCTTGGCGCTGACGATGCCCGCGGTAACAGTGTTGTCCAGGTCGAAGGGCGAGCCGATAGCCATCACCCATTCGCCGACTTTCAGGCGGTTCACATCACCGATCTTCACGAAGGGCAGTCCCGTCGCTTCGACTTTCACGACGGCCACGTCGCTACGTTTATCGACGCCCACGATGCGGGCCTTGAACTCGCGCTTGTCGGTCAGGCGGACGATGACTTCCTCGGCGCCGTCGACCACGTGGGCGTTGGTCATGATGTAGCCGTCAGCGCTCAGGATGAAGCCCGAGCCGACACCGCGCTGCTGCGGCTCTTCGTCGTTGCGCGGCGCCTGACGCGGGTTGGGACGGTTGGGCATCGGTATGCCGAAGCGGCGGAAAAGTTCTTCGATATTGGGATCGCCCTCACCGCTGGCACCGGCCACTGCGCGCTTTTCTGTAGTGCGGATATTGACCACCGAGGGCCCCACCCGCTCGACCAACTCGCTGAAGTCGGGCAGCTGCAGCGCCGGTGCAGCCTGCGCGTGGCCCATACCAGGCGGCAGTGCCGTCAACCCCAGCAGGCACGCCACTGTGGTTGCTGCCACGCGACCGGGCCAGGTGCGGATGGAAGTCAGGCGAAGAGCGTTCATGCGACAGATTTCCATAAGCGAAACCGGTGATTGGAACCGGTAAGGGGCAGAGTGGGTCAGACAGGGCTATTCGAGGCGCCTGCGACCCGCACAACGTTCAGCTGCAGGGCTGCCACGCCCACTTCAAGGCCGACGCCGTTCCAGCGCCACCGCGAAGAGCTTGAGCGTGGCCAGCGGGACATCGCCCACCGCCGTCAGCCAATACGCGCTGCTTCGCTGCGTCAGCATGGCTGTTGCGCCGTGCTGGGCTTGCATCTGCATCTCGCCGCGATGGCGCTGCGGCTTGTAGCTTTCAACGAAGAGCGACACGTGGGTCAGGCCATCGCTGAACACGGCTTGCAGCACGGGCTCGCCATCGCCCGTGGCTTCCATGCCCCGGCGCACGCTGCCAGCGAGCTTGAAGCCCGCCACGGGATTGGCCAACGCCCAACCTTCCGCGTCCAGGCTGCTGCGCTGCTGCAGGGGCTTGATCACCCGCCAGCCGCCTTGCTTGTTCAGGCTCTGCATGGCCTGAGTCACCAGCTCGGGCTGCGGCCTGATGCCGATGGTGACGTCGGAAAAAGCGGTCGATTCGAGCACTGTGCGTGTTGCAACTGCCCCGGTAACAAGTGCAGCACCTGGAGCACCTGGAGCACCGGCAGAATTACCCAGCACGGGCGGCCCCAGCAGGTCGGCCCGCAGCATCAGGCCGGTGGCCAAGTCGGCCCAGAAGCGCTGGGCGTAACGCAGGCCGTCGCGCGGTTCCAGCAGAAAAACTGCCGCCGCGCGGCCGGCCACTCGGCTGTCGGCTTCGCGGCGCATGTCGTACTGTTCCAGCGCCTGCGGCTCGACGGTCTGCGGCGTGGTGGACCAGCCGGGCAGCGTCTCACGCTTCTCGACCACCGCGGTGCGGGTCTTGGGCCACAACGTTTGCACCGCATCGTTGTGGCGCAAGATCCGCTGCTCGCGTCCGTCCAGCGCGTCGAGTTGTTCGTAGACCTGGTCGCCCACGGTGTAGTGCCCGACGCGCGAGCTGGACAGTGTGCCGCCGGCGCTGAAAACCAAGGTGCCCTGGTAGTTGCCGGTGTTGGCCGCCAGGTGGATGCGCTGGATCCACCCGCGCGCGTCCAGCGTGGCGCTGCTGGCAGCAGCATCGGATGCGGCGCGTGTCGAAGCAGCACCCGCGGCCAACGCAAGGACCACGGCACCCAGTGGCCGCCAAAGCGAACGCAGCCCGTGCATCAACGGTGGACGACGGCAGGAACGATGCCTTCAAGCCGCCGCAGGCTGCTGCCCGGTGCGGCGGCCTGCATGCCGCCGCCCATGGCTTGGTGGGCGCGCAGGAACTCATCCACGCGTGGGTCAGTGACCAGCAACGCGCCATCGCTGACAGACCGCGTGCCAGCGGCAGCCAGCACGGCTGCGGCACCGCTGCCATCTGCAGATTCACCGCCTCTGGACATCGGGCCCAGACGCGCCACCGTGAATGAACCCGCCACAAGCACGAAGCTGGCTGCCAGGGCCACCGGCAGGTGCCACGCCTGACGCTGCGCTGCCTTCGCAACGGCCGCTCGCAGCGCGCCCGGCGCCAGCACCACAGGCTCGGCCGCCATGCGCTTGCGCAGGCCGTTCAAGAAAGCGGCGTCACGGGCGGGCCACGCTGCCAGTTGTTCGGAACGCATCACGTCGCCGATCAGGTGAAAGCGGTGCCACGTCTGTCGCGCAACAACGTCGTCGCGCCACAGCCGGCAGGCGGAATCAGTCGCCTGCGCGTCGCCATCGGCACAGGCCGACAGCCACAGGCTCGACTGTTCGTCATCGGTGAGGGCAGGCTCAAGGCGCTTATCGGGTTCGGCGTGCATGGATGGAGTCGTGCAAATCAGACGTTTGTTTCGGGTGCGGCCAGCGCAAGGTGTGTGAACCAATGCATCGCTACCAGCGCTCGCCGCCGCGTGTGTCCAGCAAAGGCCGCAGGCGGGTGGCAATGGCTTCGCGAGCCCGGAAGATGCGCGAACGCACGGTACCGGTGGGGCAGTTCATGGCTTCTGCGATCTCTTCATAACTGAGGCCTTCGATCTCGCGCAGGGTGATGGCTTGTCGCAGATCTTCGCTCAGCGCTTCGATCGCAGCGTTCACGGCTGCAGCGATCTCTTTGCTGGCCAACAAGGCTTCGGGTGTTTCGCCATCACTTAGTTCACTCTCATTGCGAGAAGTTTCACTGTCGTCCTCGCTCAGGTTGCGCGCCGATTCAAACAACAGCGGGTCGCGCTTCATGTCGACCAACGCCTTCTTCGCCGTGTTGACAGCGATGCGGTACAGCCAGGTGTAGAAAGCGGCCTCGCCACGGAACTGCGGCAACGCGCGGTAGGCGCGGATGAAACTTTCTTGCGCGATGTCCTGCACCAGGTCGCTGTCGCGAACCATGCGGCCAATCAGCCTCTCGACACGGCGCTGGTACTTCACCACCAGCATCTCGAATGCGCGGACATCGCCCTGTTGGGCGCGCGCGACCAGCGCGGCGTCGATATCGGGGTCGGCCATTCAGCGACGAACCGAGCCTGGTGGCCGTTCTGGTGGCCGTTCTGGCGGCCGTTCTGGCGGTCGTTCTGGCGGTCGGTGGTAGACGGCCACGCGCAAGCCGTGCATGGCGACGCCGGCCTCGGCTGGGGTGACCGCGATCCAGCGCGGCCGTCGGCCCTCATCTGGACGCAGGCGCAGCAGCATGGCACCGCCAGCGTCAAGCATCACCTCCAGCTGGCCGGGCTGGCCATCCGCCGCCCAGCGCTCCCCGTCCCAGGCCAGATCAACGGGCGTCGACACAGCCCGTCGCCACGACAGCAGAGCCGTCACAATGACTGGCAGGCAAACCAGACCTGGCGGAAGTTGCGCCCACTGCAAAGCCCAGATGCCGAGGGCCAACGCTGCCAGGGTCGGCAACACCGTTTGCAGACCACGCCACCACCGTCCGCCCGAGCAGCGCACGCTGACGGGGGGCGGGGTGCGCATGCCGAATCAGGCGCGCCGGAACACCAGCGTGCCGTTGGTGCCGCCAAAGCCGAAATTGTTCTTCACGGCCACATCGATCTTCATCTGCCGCGCTTCGTTGGCGCAGTAGTCCAGGTCGCAGTCGGGGTCCTGGTTGAAGATGTTGATGGTGGGCGGCGACACCTGATGGTGCAGCGCCAGCACGGAAAACACCGACTCAATGCCGCCTGCGCCGCCCAGCAAATGACCCGTCATCGACTTCGTCGAGTTCACCACCAGCTGCCTGGCGTGGTCACCGAAAGCCAGCTTGATGGCATTCGTCTCGTTGGCGTCCCCGAGCGGCGTGCTGGTGCCGTGCGCGTTGAGGTACTGCACTTCACTGGCGTTGACACCGGCGTTGCGCAGCGCGGCTTTCATGCTGCGCTTCGGGCCGTCGACATTGGGCGCCGTCATGTGGTGCGCGTCGGCTCCCATGCCGAAGCCGGCCAGTTCGGCATAGATCCTGGCGCCACGCTTTTTGGCATGTTCGTATTCTTCGAGCACGACCACGCCAGCGCCCTCGCCAAGCACGAAGCCGTCGCGGTCGCGGTCCCAGGGGCGCGAGGCAGTCCTCGGATCGTCGTTGCGCGTGGACAGTGCGCGCGCCGCTGCAAAGCCGCCAACGCCGAGCGGCGACACGGTACCTTCGGCGCCGCCGGCAATCATCACGTCAGCGTCGCCGTACTCGATGAGCCGCCCCGCCTGACCGATGGCGTGCAGGCCCGTCGTGCAGGCGGTCACGATGGCCAGGTTAGGCCCTGTGTAGCCGTACCTGATCGAGACATGGCCAGAGATCATGTTGATGATCGAAGCTGGCACGAAGAAGGGCGAGATGCGGCGCGGACCGCGTTCACGGTATTCGCCATCGGTCAGCTCGATCATCGGCAAGCCGCCAATGCCCGACCCGACCAAGCAACCAATGCGCTCGGCCTCGTCTTCGCTCAGTGTTTCGCCATGCGGCAGGCCTGCATCCTGCACCGCCTGGATGGCCGCCGCCATGCCGTAATGGATGAAGGCATCCATGTGGCGGGCTTCCTTTGCGGGGATGTAATCCTCGATCTTGAAGCCTTTCACCTCACCGGCAATGCGACAGGCGAAGTTCGACGCATCGAACTTCGTGATGAGGGCTATACCCGATCGGCCGGCCAACAAATTGGCCCAGCCTTCGGCCACCGAATTGCCCACCGGGCTCACGAGTCCCAGGCCCGTGACGACAACGCGGCGCCGAGACACCGTGTTTAGCCCTTTTGGTGCGTACTCGCGTAGTCGATCGCGAGTTGCACCGTGGTGATCTTCTCAGCTTCTTCGTCGGGGATTTCGATCCCGAACTCATCCTCGAGGGCCATCACCAATTCAACGGTGTCCAGCGAGTCGGCACCAAGATCGGCCACAAAGGCCTTCTCGTTGGTGACGTCGGATTCGGGTACGCCGAGTTGCTCGGCAATGATCTTCTTGACTCGCGCTTCAATATCGCTCATGACTCCTCCAGGAGTGGGGTCGGTTCAAACAGCCCTCGATTCTACCGGTGGGGCCTGTACCGGATTTCTGTGTTCAGCTCGGTGCACCGAGTTGCGCGCATCGGCGCCTCTCGGCGCTTCAGCCCATGTGCATGCCGCCATTGACGGCCAATTCGGTACCGGTGATGTAGCCCGCTTCCTTGCTGGCCAGGAACAGCACCGCGTGGGCCACTTCGCCGGCCGAACCCAGGCGTCCCAGCGGGATTTGCGCCAGCAAGGCGGTCTTCACGGCTTCGGACAAGCCGTGGGTCATGTCGGTGTCGATGAAACCCGGCGCGACGCAGTTGGCCGTGATGTTGCGACCGCCGAGTTCACGCGCCAGCGCGCGCGTCAGGCCAGCCACACCAGCCTTGGCGGCGGCGTAATTCGCCTGACCCGCGTTGCCGATGGCGCCCACCACCGAGGTGATGTTGATCA
>JAYSYH010000180.1:0-15887 GCA_043716645.1 Betaproteobacteria bacterium
TTCCGCCTGGTGGTGGCCCAGGTCTACGCCATCGGCAACCGCTCGCTGATCATCATCCTGGCCTCGGGGCTGGCGGTGGGCTTCGTGCTGGCGCTGCAAATGTATTACGCGCTGGTCACCTACGGCGCGGCTGAGAGCCTGGGGCTGATCGTCAACCTGTCTCTGGTGCGCGAACTGGGCCCTGTGGTCACCGGCCTGTTGTTCGCCGGCCGCGCCGGCACCTCGCTCACGGCCGAGATCGGGCTGATGAAAGCCGGCGAGCAGTTGGCTGCGATGGAGCTGATGGCCATCGACCCCAAGGCCCGCGTGCTGGCGCCGCGCTTCATCGGCGGCATCGTGTCCATGCCCATCCTGGCGGTGCTGTTCTCGGCCGTCGGCATCCTGGGCGCCTACATCGTGGCCGTGCTGCTGATCGGCGTGGACAGCGGTAATTTCTGGTCGATCATGCAGACGCGGGTCGACGTGTTTCGCGATGTCGGCAACGGCTTGGTCAAGGCCTGCGCTTTCGGCGTGGTCTGTACGGTGGTGGCGCTGTACCAGGGCCATGAAACCGAAGCCACGCCGGAAGGTGTGGCCTACGCCACCACCCGCACGGTGGTGATCTCGTCGCTGTGGGTGCTGGGCATGGACTTCATCCTCACCGCATTGATGTTCTCGACGCCATGAATCTGGCCTCGACAGGGAGCGTTTTTTGATGGGCAAGAAGAGTATCGAAACCCTGGTGGGTTTCTTCGTGTTGCTGGGTATGCTGGGTTTGCTGTTCCTGGCGCTGAAGGCGGCCAATCTGGGCAGCCTGGGCGGTGGCGACACCTACACGGTGCAGGCCCGCTTCGACAACATCGGCGGCCTGAAAGCGCGCGCGCCGGTGCGCACGGCGGGTGTCACGGTGGGCCGCGTGTCCAAGATCGTGCTCGACGGCAAGACCTTCCAGGGCGTGGTAACGATGGAGATCGAGCGCGGCTACCAGTACCCCAAAGACTCGGCCGCAAAAATCCTGACCGCTGGCCTGCTGGGTGACCAGTACGTGGGCCTGGACCCGGGCGGCGACGACAAGAACCTGGCCGCCGGCGACACCGTGCCGCAAACACAGTCGGCGGTGGTGCTGGAGAACCTGATCGGGCAATTCCTCAGCAGCAAGGCCGATGCACCAACTGCTGGTGCGCCTGCAACTGCTGCGTCCGGTCCCGGAGCTGGCAAATGACGCTGCTGCTGACACGGCCGCTGCGCTGCGCTGCGCTGACGTTTGCCGTCCTGACTGCGTCGGGCTGCGCGAGCGTACCGGCTCCAAGCCCGGCCGGGACCGGCACGACGCGATCGGCCGCAGCCCCGGCCCGCACACCGGGCGACCCGTGGGAAGCCTGGAACCGCAAGGTTTACGCCTTCAACGACACCATCGACAACGCGGTCATCAAACCGGTGGCGCAGGCCTACGAGTCCGTCGTTCCCAGCCTGGTCCGCACGGGCGTCAGCAACGTGCTCGGAAATATCCGCGACGTCTGGTCGGCGGCCAACCAGTTCTTGCAAGGCAAAGGGCAATACGGTTTCGAGATGGGCATGCGCGTCGTCGCCAACACCTTCTTTGGCCTGGGCGGACTGCTCGACCCGGCGACCGAAATGGGCCTGGTCAAACGGCCGGAAGACTTCGGTCAGACCCTGGGCCGCTGGGGTGTGGGTGCGGGCCCGTACCTGGTGTTGCCGGTGATCGGGCCGTCCACCGTGCGCGACACGGCTGGCTTCCTGCTCGATCGCCGGGTCAGCCCGGCAACCCTGCCGCCCACAGCCGGTGGCCAGTACAGCGTGCTGGCCGTGGAGGTGGTCGACACCCGCAGCAAGTTGTTGTCGGCCGGCAAGCTGCTGGACCAAGTGGCGCTGGACCGCTACAGCTTTCTGCGTGATGCCTACCTGGCGCAGCGCCGCGACGCGCTGTACGACGGCGCGCCACCGATGGAAACCTTCGACGAAGATCCTGGCGACGGTCCGTCCAAGCCGGCTGCCGCTGCCGTGGCGGCTCCCAAAGCTGCGGCTGTGCCTGCCAGAGCAGCATCTTCGCCCATCAAGTGAACCGCAAGGCCCTCTGCGACGTTGAGGGTGAGTGGCCCCTGTTTCATGGGCGCCGACCGAAAGGATTTCTGTGCTGAAGACTCTGTTCTCGACCGGTTCGCTCTGGGTGGCTGCGGCCTCTGTGTTGATCGCCGCCCCGTCCTACGCGCAAGTCGCCCCTGAAGCGCTGGTGCGTCAGATCTCCACCGAGGTTATCGAAACCGCCAAGACCGACAAGGCGGTGCAGGCCGGTGACCTGAGCCGTATCGTGGCCCTGGTCGACGCCAAGGTCATGCCCAGCGTGAACTTCGAGGTCGCCACACGCTCGGCCGTCGGTGTGAAATGGCGTGAGGCCACACCCGAACAGCGCAGCAAGCTGCAGACCGAATTCAAGCTGATGCTGTTGCGCCTTTATGCGGGAGCGCTGGCCCAGTTGAAGGACCAGAGCGTAGAAATCACCAAGACGCTGCCGGTGGCGGGCAGCACGCAGATCGTGGTGCAGTCCGAAGTGCGCGGCAAAGGCGAAGCCATCAAGCTGGACTACCGTCTGGACAAATTCACCGACGTCTGGAAGATCATCGACGTCAACGTCGGCGGCATCTGGCTGGTGCAGAACTACCGAGCCCAGTTCGCGGCTGAATTGGCCAAGGGCGGCATCGACGGCTTGATCACCACCCTGGTCGAAAGAAACAAGGCCGGCAGCAAGAGCTGACCGGGCGACCGAATTGCAGCTGGACGGAACCACACGCATGCAACTGCCCGAACACGCCACCCTGGAAAAAGCCGCAGCGCTGGCGCAGACCGTGGCGGCCGCCGTGGCTGCGGCGGTGGTGGCCGGCAACGGCCCGCTGCAGGTCGACGCATCAGCGCTGAAGTCGTTCGACAGCTCGACGCTGGCGCTGCTGCTGCACACCCACCGTCAGGCCCAAGCCGCAGGTCGCGGTCTGGTGGTGACCGGAGCGCCGGCCCAACTGGCCCAACTGGCTCAGCTGTACGGGGTTGAAGATCTGCTGGGTCTGACGCCGCCGGCTGCTCGCTCGTCCTTCAGCCTGATGAGCCCGGCCACGCTGCGTCCTTAGCGGACGGACGGGCTCAACGCGCCCAGCGGCGCCGTGGTGTTGCCCAACGCAGCCGTCGCAGCGCCGGTGTCACCCGGGCCGAAAAAACGGTTGTTCAACAGCATTTGCTCGAAGTCCTTGCCGGCATCGCGCACGCGCAGGAAATTGGCCGGGCGTGGCGCTTCATTGATCAAGGTGTTGTCGGTGAAGACCAACGCCAGCGGCCGGCCGTCATAGCCTTCGGTGCCGAAGGACACGACGGTCGGGTTGCTGGAGCCGGCGCTTTGCCCGATGACATTGCCGACCACCGTGACCCGGCCGCCGTTCGGAAATTCCAGTTCGTAGGCCGCCTGCCCGCCAGGGCCGTCGACGAAGCGGCTGTTGCGGATGTCGCTGACCCGCGCGCGTGACTTCAGCAGGTGGCCGTCGCGCCCGCCGCTGAAGCGGCTGCCCGTCACCGTCAGTTTGGCGATGTTGCCGACGTAGAGCAGGTGCGGCAGCGGCGTGGCGGCCGGCGCAGCGCTGAAATCACTGTCGCTGATGGCCAGTTCGGCGTCAGCGAAATTGGCAGTCAGGATGCCGTTCTCGTTGTCGACGAAAGCACAGCGCAGCACCTGCAGCCGGCCGCGTTCGAAGCGGATGCCGGCGCCGTTGCGGTCGGCCACACGGGCGCCGCGGAATTCAATGTTCTCGATGCGGATGTCGCTGCCTTCGGCTGCGCTGCGAACCACCAGGATGGCCTTGCCCTCGGCGCTGCGGCCATCGGCCAGGAACACCGGCCGCCCACCGACCCCGCGCAGCGTCAAGCGCTTGTGCGTGACGACTCCGACTTGACCCCGGTAGGTGGCCGCGGCGATCTCGACGGTGTCGCCATCAGCGGCCCGGGCCAGCGCTGCGGCCAGGCTCGAAGCCGGCGTCACGGCGATCGTCTCAGCCGCTGCAGGGGGCGCGGCCAGCAGCAGGTTCAACATCACCGCAGGCAGCGCGCCACGGCCCAGCGCGCGCCCGACGGCGTTCATTGCTCTTCGGCCCAGACGCAGCCGTCGCGCGCGACCAGCGCGCTGGAAGCCGCCGGCCCCCAACTGCCGGCCACGTAAGGACGCGGGCCCTGTGTGTCGGCCTGCCAGGCGTGCAGGATGGGTTCGACCCAGCGCCAGGCCTGCTCTTGTTCGTCGCTGCGCACGAAGAGGTTCAGGCGGCCCGAGATGGCGTCCATCAACAGGCGTTCGTAGGCGCCGACACGTTCGCTGAGAAAGGCTTTGTCGAAGTCCAGGTCCAGCGACACCGGCGACAGCATTTCCTGCCCCTGCAGGCTGGCACCGCCGCCTTTCGCGGCCAGCAGATGCAGTTCCAGCCCGTCTTCCGGCTGCAGCTTGATGACCAGTTTGTTGGCTTGCCGCGTTCCCGCGAATATGGGGTGCGGCACCTCGCGAAAGTTGACGACGATCTGCGCGTCGCGCGCCGCCAGGCGCTTGCCGGTGCGCAGGTAGAAGGGCACGCCGGCCCAACGCCAGCTTTGCACCTCGGTGCGCAGCGCCACGAAGGTCTCGCAGGTGCTGCCGGCCGGCACCTTGCCTTCTTCCAGGTAGCCCGGCACACGCTTGCCGCCCACGTTGCCGGCCTTGTACTGGCCGCGCACCACGTCGCGCGCCACGGCCTCGGGCGTGAAGGGTTTCAGTGAACGCAGCACCTTCAATTTCTCGTCGCGGATGGCGTCGGCGTCGTTGGTCGACGGCGGCTCCATCGCGATCATCGTCAGCAGCTGCAGCGCGTGGTTCTGGATCATGTCGCGCAGCGCGCCGGTCTGGTCGTAGAAGTCGCCGCGCGTGCCCACGCCCAGTTCCTCGGCGATGGTGATCTGGATGTTGGCAATGCTTTCACGGCGCCACAACGGTTCGAACAGCGCGTTGCCGAAGCGCAGCGCCATCAGGTTCTGCACCGCCGGCTTGCCCAGGTAATGGTCGATGCGCAGCGCCTGTTCTTCGCGGAAAGTGGCGCTCACGATGCGGTTGATGTCCTGCGCACTCTTCAGGTCGTGACCCAGTGGCTTTTCCAGCACCACGCGCACGTGCGGGCCGTTCAGGCCGGCCTGGCCGAGCTGTTCGCAGACCACCGGAAACAGGTAGGGGCTGGTGGCCAGGAACAGCACCACGGTGTCGGCACCCCGGGCCGCTATCCAGCCTTTCAACCCGGCGTAGTCGTCGGGGTGCGACAGGTCCATGCGGCGGTAGTGCAGCAGTTCGGCAAAGCGCGCGAATTCAGCCGCGCTGGGCTGCTTGGCCTCTTCGACGCCGCTGAACCTCTCGAGGATGAAGGCACGGTATTCGGCGTCGCTGCGTTCGTCGCGCGCCACCGCCAGGATGCGCCCGCCTGCGGGCAGCTTGCCGTGGCGGAAGGCCTGGAACAGGGCCGGCATCAGCTTGCGCCAAGCCAGGTCGCCGGTACCACCGAAAAGCACAAGATCGAAGGACATGGCGGTGGGCTTTCAGGCGCGGGCTTGGACGTGCGCGCGGGCCAGCGCCTGTTCGAGATCGGCGATCAGGTCGTCGACATGCTCGATGCCCACCGACAGACGCAGCAGATCGGCCGGCGCCGGCGTGCCCGCGCCCTCGACGCTGGCACGGTGCTCGATCAGGCTTTCGGTGCCGCCCAGCGAGGTGGCGCGTTTCCAGATTGCGGTGTGCGCGGCGACGCCGATGGCCGCTGCCTCACCGCCCTCGGCCCCTGGACCGCCGCCCTTCACGCGTATGGACATCATCCCGCCGAAGCCGCCGTGCATCTGCGCCTTGGCAGTGTCGTGGCCGACGAAACCGGGCAGGCCGGGGTACAGCACTTCGGCGACCAGCGGGTGGCCGTTGAAGTGTTCGGCGATGCGCTGCGCCGAGGCGCAGGCCGCCCGCACGCGCAGGTGCAGCGTGCGCATGCCGCGCAGCAGCAGCCAGGCTTCGAAGCTGCCCAGCGTACCGCCGACTTGCGCGCGCACCCGGCGCACCTTCTGCCAGTGCTCGTTATCGGCGCGAGTCGTCAGCGCGCCGGCAATCAAGTCGGAGTGGCCGTTGAGGTACTTCGTTGCCGCGTGCATCACCAGGTCGGCGCCCAGCGCCAGTGGCTGCGTCAGGATCGGAGTGGCCACCGTCGAATCCACCGCCAGCAGGGCGCCCGCCGCATGCGCGATGTGCGCAGTCGCAGCAATGTCGGTCAGCGTCCACAGTGGGTTGGCCGGCGTTTCCACCCAGACCAGTTTCGTAGCACCAGGCCGGATTGCTGCTGTCACCGCTGCCGGGCTGCACATGTCGATCAACTCGACGTCCAGGCCCCACTGCACGGCGAACGTCATCAGCCAGTTGCGCAGCGACCAGTACATCACCTGCGGTGCCAGCACATGGTCGCCGGGCTTCAGCGCCTGAAAAACCGCCGTTGCCGCCGCCATGCCGCTGGCGAACAGCAGCGTCTGGTGGCCGCCTTCCAGCGCGGTCAGCACGGCTTCGGCCTGGTCGAAGGCCGGGTTGTCGGCGCGGGCGTAGATGCGGCCCGAGCGGTACTGGTTGTCGGGGTCGCGCAGGTAGGTGGACGAGACGTGGATGGGCGGCGTGATGGCGCGCGTGCGTTCGTCGATCCAGCCCAAGGCCTGGGCGCTGATGGTGTCGGGGTGGGTGTTTTTGGGGTCCATGCGCGGAGCTTAGCGCTGGTAGGCGCCGGGGCTCCATGACGTGCGCCCGGGCGCCAGTTCACGCGTCTTTGCGGGCCACTCGAATTCACCCAGCGGCGCGAGGTTGCGGCCGTTGACGCTGCGCGGGTCGACGCCGCTGCCGCGCCACAGCGAATCGGGTGGCAGCTCGAAGCCGTAGGTCGCGACATCACGCAGCATGCCGCGGGTGGCGTGACGGTTGCCGGCGAAGTCGCCGGTGGCTGCAGGCCAGAACACACCCGGCCCGACCAGCAGATTGTTGATGGCGTGGACCGCCACGTTGTCGGGCAGGCGGTCGGTGAAGACGCGCAGGAACCAGGCCGGCGTCCAGCCATAGTTCACGAAGGTGTTGTGCGCGACATAAAGCTCGTTCTTGTCCCAGGCGCGGCCTTCGGTGCCGTAGGCCAGCAGCACCGGGTTCTGCGTGTCGGCGCCCTGTGCAATGACGTTGCCGATGACCGTGGCTACACCGGCATTGGCCAGTTCGATCTCGTACGAAGCACCGCCACGCACACCATCGTGGATGAAGTTGTACGAGATCAAATTTTCCTTGGCACGCGACTTGATCAGATGCCCTTCGAAGCCCTGCTGAAAGCGCGTGGCGGTGACATCCAGCTTGCCGATGCGGCCCACGTTCAACAGGTGGTAGCGCCCACCCACCACCCGCGGCGCCGAACCGAAGACGCTGCCGCTGATGTGCAGCTCAGCGCTGTCGACGTTGGTCGCCAGCAGGCCGTGTTCGTTGTCATAGAACTCGCAGCGCGTGACCGTCAGCTTGCCGCCTTCCTGGCGCACACCGGCACCGCCGCCGTCGGACGAACGGGCACCGCGAAATTCGATGTTCTCCAGCGTGACGGCACCACCGCGCACGGTCCACAGCGCGTGCGCGTCGCGCACCTTGCCGTCGCCCTGCACAACCGGCCGCTTGCCGCCCACGCCGCGCAACGTGAGTTGTCGGTCTTCGATCACCAACGTGCCCCGGTAGTCGCCCGACAACAGCTCAATGGTGTCGCCGTCCTTGGCCAGGCGAACCGCGTCTTCGATGGCCATCGGCGTGCCCTGGGGGCCGACCATGAAGGTATCGGCCGCCAACGCAGGCCGCTGCATCAGCAGCCCGAGCCCAGCCACCAGCAGCATGCCCGTCAGCAGTCCGGTCGCCGAATTCATTCGTGAGACGACAACTTCCATTTGTTTGGCTAGCCGTGGTTGACCCAGGGAAGTATCACCGCAAGGCAGGCCCGTTTCTGGCTGCCGGCCTCCCAGTCACCCCCACTTGCAGAGCCCGTGCACAAGCACCAAGCACCAAGCACCCGCTCGCGCTAGACAGGCACTTCGATGCGCCAGTCGCGCCAGCGCAGGAAGATGGCCTTGGGGCCGATGCGCTCGAGCAGCACACCGGGCGCCGCGGCCTCGCCTTCACGCAGCACCTGGCCATTGACGATGACGAAGCGGCTCGCCGCGTTGTCCGACCAGATGGCTCCGCCCACCGTCAGAACCGGCAGTTCACGGCGCAGTTCGGCGCTCAGCTGACCCAGCTGTACAGCACGCACGCTGGCAGAAGGGGGAGCGGGCGGCGGGGCTGCCGCCACCTGCGGCGCGGGTGGCGGGGCGGGTGCCGAAACCACCACCATGGTCGTTGGCGTCACGGGCATGGGGACGGGGACGAGGACGGGTGTTGTCGAAGTAGGGGTAGTGGGGGACAGGGTGGGGGTGGGGGTGTGGGTGGGGGTGGGGGTCGGGGTCGGCGCCTGCCCGACGACTGGCGCCCTCACCGGCGCCTCTGCGCCGCGCAGCAGCCAGATCGACAGCGTCAAGCCGAGCATGGCCAAGGCTACCGCGCCGCTCAGCCACCACAACGCCACGCTGCGTCGCGGCGGGGGCGGCGGCGTGTGCACCAGCGTGCGGGCTTCCAGGCCGGGCACCTGCCCACGTTCGCGTTCGGCTTGGGCACGGCGCAGCGCATCGAGGATGTAGGACATGGCGGGCGGCTCAGGGTTTCAGCGGGCCGTGCCCAGCCGGGGCTCAGCGCTGGCATCGGCGACTTCGGCTGCTGTCAGACGCATCAAGGCGATCAGGGTGATCGGGCCGGCCAGGCCGTCTGCGGCCAGGCCCTGGGCCACCTGGAAGGCGCGCACGCGCTCGGTCAGGGGCGCTGCACCGCCCTGCCCTGCAGCGGCCAGCTGGGCAGCCAGCCAGGCCCGCTGCACGGCGTCGCCCTGCGGCCCGGTATCGATACGGGCACGCCAACCGGGGGGCGTGCGCCACAGCGTATCGAACTCGCCGCGCCATACGCGGGCCAGCGCGGGCAGAGTCAGCTCGAAGCGTTGGGCGCCAGCTTGCAACGTGGCGCTGCGGTCGCCCAGGCCCAGCAGTTGGGCATAGACGGCCTTCCCGTCGGCGCCACGCAGCGTCAACAAACCCGGGCGCGCCAGCTGTCGCACCACTGGCAGGCCGCCGCCGGCGCTGCGCAGGCAGGCCAATTGCGCCTGGGCGACAGCGGTGCAAGGCTCACCCTCGCCCACCGCCACATGCCACAGCAGGGCCAGCTCGCGCCAGGCAGTGGCCTGCGAAGGTTGCGCGGCGGCCAGCAGCGGCGCCGGGTCGGTCAGCGGCGCCGTTGACGACGTGGCCGGCGGCACACCCGCCTGCATGCCGTTGGCGCTTGCAGCCGGTGGGGCAGCGGCAGAGGCGGCGCCAGCCTTCGCTGGCTCCACTGGCTCCACTGGCTCCACCTGCGCCACCTGCGCCCCCTGCGCTCCCTTTGCCACCCGTGCCGCCTGCGCGATGCCCGCCCCCGCCCCCGTCGCCGCAGGCGCCGTTGCAGCGGTCGCAGGCGCCGTTGCAGTGGTCGCAGGCGCCGTTGCAGCGGCCGCACCCGCGGGCCCAACGGGCGCAGCCGGCGCTGCGGCCCACCAAGCCGTCAGCCCTGCGCCCAGCCCCGCACCCAACACCAGCGCGGCGGCGGATCCCAACACCCAGCGCGGCAGGCCGGCGGACTGCCGCCGCTGGCCGAAGACTTCCACAGCAGCCTGGTCCACCGTGCGCGCGTCGGCGTGTTGACGGCCCTGCGCATAAGCACCCAGCAACGCGCGGTCGGCCAGCAAGTTGATGCGCCGGGGCACACCGCGGCTCAGTGTGTGGATGCGCGCCAGCGCGGAGCCGTCGAACGGCATGTGCGCGCCGGTGCCGGCCACGGCCATGCGGTGACGGATGTACTGCTGCGACTCGGTCGCCGACAGCGCGCCCAGGTGGTAGCGCGCAATCACGCGCTGGGCCAGTTGTTCCAGTTCCGGGCGGGCCAGCAGGTCACGCAGTTCGGGCTGGCCGATCAGCACGATCTGCAGCAGCTTGCGCTCGGTGGTTTCCAGATTGGTCAGCAGCCGCAGTTGTTCCAGCACATCGGCGCTGAGGCTTTGCGCCTCGTCGATGACCAGCACCGCCTGCCGCCCCTGCGCGTGTGAAGCCAGCAGGAAAGCATTCAGCGCATCGACATGGGCCTTGATGCTGCGGTGGTCTTCAGCGTCCGAGCGCAAAGGCCCTGCATCGCCTGCATCGCCTGCATCACCTGCATCACCTGCACCCACCGCAGCCGACAACAGCCCAAACTCGGTGCAGACCGTCTGCAGCAGTTCGTTCGCGGTCAGTTTGGGGTTGAAAATGTAAGCCACCGAACAGGTGGCCGGCACCTGTTCCAGGAAGCAGCGGCAGACGGTGGTCTTGCCAGTGCCGATCTCGCCCGTCAGCAGCACGAAACCGCCGCCACCACCCAGGCCGTACAGCAAATGGGCCAGCGCTTCGCGGTGCTGCTCGCTCATGTACAGAAAGCGCGGATCGGGCGCTATCGAAAACGGTTCCTTGCTGAGTCCGAAGAACGGTGCGTACATGCAACAAGGTTACCCCTCGACCAGGTCGGTGCAGCCGCTGTTCACGAATTTCGGCGTTGAGTCAGTCAGCAGGATTGCTGCCGCAGCCAAGATTCACGGCCTGACGGTGGTGACTCGCAACGTTGCCGACTTCATGGCCTTCGGTGTGCCCTTGTTGGATCCTTTCGAAGCGATGGCCTGATCCACGGCACGGGGCGTGAGGCGTTCCGCCATCAGTCCAAGCCCACCCCGGCGTACACCTCGTCCCACCCCAAGCTGAGCCCAAGCCCCGGCAGTTCCAGCACCGTGCCACACGGCCAGGGTTCCAGTTCTGACCATGGGCCAGTCTCGTCGCAGGCGCAAGTCCAGCCTGCCGCTTTCGTGCTGGACAACAGCACGATGTGCCGCAGGCCAGCCAGCTTCTGGTGGGCCTGCAACTTGGCGCCGCGGTCGAATTGCTGGGTGGTGGGCGACAGCACTTCAATGACCAGCCGCGCGTGCCTCAGTTCGGTGATGGTCGCCGGGTTGGCGGTGGCCGGTTCGCAATGCACCAACACGTCGGGGTAGAAGACGGCACCAACATTGGCAATGCGCAGGCGCATGCGCATGTCGCTGGAAAGGACCTCGCACGGCGTACCCAGCAGCTTGCTGTGCAGCGCGAAGCCAGCGTTGCGAATGATGCGGGCATGCACCTGACTGCTGCCGGCCATACCGCGCACCGCCTCGCCCTGGATCGCGTAGATGACGCCGTCCAGGTATTTATGCTTGAACTGGCTGGCGTTTGAGCCAGCGCCGTTGCAGCGCGGTCGGCGAGGATCGACCAAGCCGTCGGGTGCTGGGCATTGCGCTTTCGGTGCGGCGGTCAGACGACTGACCCGCCAAGACCTGGCCTGCAAGCAGGCACTGCCGGGTACCGATGCGGAAATCTTGGGCCCCACGGGTGCGTTGGCGGCGACTTTAGAACGAGCCTGGCAACTTCGTTGTCGGCAGCAACGGCTTTGTGCCGCCCTACCAGGCGCGGCAGCTGATCGAGATGATCGTCAATTACCAAGGCAGTGCCGAAGGAACACCGTCCACCACTATCCCCTGAACATCTTCTTCAGCGAAGCGGACGCGGGTTTCGCGCGCAATGCGAAAAGGTCTCAGCCTTGACCCGTTCGAAGCGCCCGCCAGTGCGGACTCAAGTCCGCCAGATCCGCGGCGGCTGGGCATCCAGGCCCCAGGCGGACTGCCGCCAAGCGGCGCGCACCGCCGCCAGCAGCTGCATCACCGCTTCCATCTGACCGGCCAGCGCGCGCAGCACCAGCACATTGCCGTGCGTTGACGTCACACCGGCCGTGGCCGCCAGCGCGCTGCCCGCGATGCAGCTGCGCGCAGTTTCCAGCAAGGCTTCCCGCCGCGCCGGCAGCAGCGGCGCGCCCGCCGCGAACCACAGCGTGGCCAGCACGGTGTGGCCGGCCCAGCCCAGCGGGCCGTGCAGCAGCTGGGTGTCGTCGGCCGCGATGCGCGCGCGTTCCAGCCAGATGCCGGGCACCTCGACGTGCTGGCGGTACCAGCCTGCCGTGAAGGGTAGCCCGGCTGCGGGCAGGCCCAGCACCAGAACGTCCCAGCCGATCATCTCGGCACCCGGCGCCAGTTCGGCGCGCAGGCTGTTGTCGGCACGGCAGCCGGTGTAGGCGATGGTTTCCATCGGCAGCCATTCCAGCCGCGCGCCAGCGGCCAGTTGCAGCCGCGTCTGCTGCAGCGCCTGCGGGCCTTCGCTGCGGTAAAAGCGCGTGGCACCGGGGGTGGTGATCAGCGCGTGGGCGCCGGCCTGCAGGGTGGCTTCGATGTGCAGTTCGTCGCCGCCCACCACGCCGCCCGGCGGGTGCACCAGCACGTGGTGGCAGACGCCCGGGCCTTCGGGATACAGCGGCTGCAACACACGCAACGGGCCTTCGTGGCGGTCGTGCGCGACGGTGCGGGCCGGGCGTCCGCACGCATCGCCGTCAAAGCCCGTGCGGTGGTAGTTCAGTGTCAAGTGGCCGCGCCAGCCGGGTGACGTCATGCCCCGGCTGGCAAGAGCCCGGAATGCAGAGCCGCAGTGCCGATTTCGGTCTCGGCCACCAGCCCGGTTACCTGAATGGCGGTCGGCCTCGTCGCCAGCCCGAGATGGCGGAAGTCGACGAAGACGGTCACGGGCGGGGCGCTTTCGGTGGGGGTTCGGCGGTGGGTTCCAGCGGCCGCGGCAAGCGCGCAATCAGCGCTTTGAAGGTGTTGTGGTAGAGCTCGGGCGCTTCTTTCTGCAGGTCACTGTGCGTGCCGTTGGCAACGGGCACCCAGCGCACGCCGCGCGGTGCGGCTTCACGCAGGCGCTGGCCCAGGTCGATGGGCACGGTGCGGTCCAGCGCGCCGTGCAGCATCAGGATGGGTGCATCGACGCGGCCGATGCGCGACAAGGAATCGAATTCCAGCGTCGTCACGGCAGCCCCCACGCGGCCCCAGAAACCAGCCGATTCAGCGACGTCGGGCAGCCGCGTGAAGGCCGATTCGAGCACCAGCGCGCCGTAGTCCGCCGTGACATGCAGCGTGCTGGCCAGCGAAACGGCGGTGGCGGTGCCCATCGAATGGCCGTAGACAACGCGCCGCCCCGGCGTGGGCTGGCGCCGGACCAGTTCGTCCCAGGCCGTGCGGGCGTCGGCCGAGATGGTGTCTTCCGACGGCACGATGGGCGTGCTGTCGCCCCAGCCCCGGTAGTCCACCGCCAGCACGGCAAAGCCGGCCTGCCGCAGCGCCTGGATTTTGGGCAGGTTCTCGTACAGGTTGCGAAAGGTGCCGTGCAGGTACAGCAGCGTGGGCGCGTCGACGTCGGGCTGCGGCAGCCACCACAGGGCCAGTTGCTGGCTGCGACCGCGGTCGCCGTCCAGGCCCGGCACGGTGACCATCCACCGCTGGTCGCCGGGTTTGAAGGCGTTTTGCAGCGCCTGGCTGCCTTCGGCAAAGGCCATCGGCCTGCCTGGCGTGGGCCGCAGCGCCCATTCGCGCTGCTTCACGTCCAACCAGGAACATCCGCACAGTTGCACGGCAAGCAGGCACAAAAAAGCCGCCACAATCGTCCGCATGCTTCACCCCACCCACCGGCCCGAAAGGCCGGTTTTTTTCATTTGCATCGCCGTTGCTGCAGTCGCCAGCCCCACCACCGCGCGGGCCTACGACTGGAACTTCAACATCTTCGACGACCCCGGCAGCTACCGCCTGATGGTGTCGCCCTACACGGGCCATTTCCGGCCCAGCCCTGAACACAAACACGTCTATGCACTGGGGCTGGAACGCCAGCGCGATGACGGCCGCATCGTGGGCGCAGCGTACTTCAGAAATTCCTTCGGCCAGCCCAGCGCTTACGTTTATCTCGGGCATCACTACGACAGCGTTTTCGGCGTGCCGCAATGGAACGCGCAGTGGTCGGCCGGCTTGCTGTACGGCTATGTCGGCAAGTACAAGAGCAAGGTGCCACTGAACGTCAATGGCTTTTCGCCCGGTGCGCTGATCTCCACCGGCTGGCAGTTCACCAAAAGCACCTCGGTGGAACTGCACATGCTGGGCGACGCCGCCGTGATGCTGCAACTGAGTTACCGCCTGCCGTGAAACGCCGCGCGCCGCTGCCGGGCCGGCCTCGCTGCGCATCCAGGCCGACGACCTTCAAGCCAGCAAGTCCAGCAAGGTCCGCGCGATGACCTTCGTGGCGCCGCGCAGGTCGCTGAGCACCACGTGCTCATCGGCCCGCTTGGCATTGCTTTGCAGCACCGAACGCGGGCCGGCACCGTAGATGACGGCCGGCACGCCGTGCGCGCCGTACAGGCGCACGTCGGTGTACAGCGGGCTGCCCGATTCGGCGATGGGTTCGCCGAACACCACCAGCCCGTGTTTCTGGATGGCCGCCACCAGCGGCGCGTTGCCGGGCAGCGGCTGCAGTGACTTCGCCAGCAACAGCCGCTTGATCTCCGAACGGATGCCGGGCGACTGCGCGACGGTGGACTCGATCAACGCGCGCACTTCACTTTCGACAGCAACGGCGTCTTCCTCGGGAATCATCCGACGGTCGATCTTCAGCACCACCTTGCCCGGCACGACGTTGGTGTTGCTGCCGCCTTCGATGCGGCCCACGTTCAGATAGGGGTGCGTGATGCCGGTGACTTGCGACAGCCGCGTGCGCAACTCACCGTTGTAGGCGTACAGCGCGGACAGCAGTTTCGTGGCGGCCTGCAACGCGTCCACACCGGTGTCCGGATAGGCCGCGTGCGAGGCCAGGCCGTGCAGCGTGACTTCCATCTGCAAACAGCCGTTGTGGGCCGTGACGACCTGGTAGCTGAAGCCGGCGGCAATCAGCAGATCGGGCTTCGTCAAGCCCTGTTGCAGCAGCCAGCCGGGGCCCAGTTCGCCGCCGAATTCTTCGTCATAGGTGAAGTGCAGTTCCACCCCGCCCTTCAAGGGCAGGCCAAGCGACTCCAGTGCCCGCAGCGCGAAGGTGAAGCTGGCGAAGTCGCTCTTGCTGACGGCCGCGGCACGGCCGTAGAGCTTGCCGTCGGCGACTTCACCCGAGTAGGGGCCGTGGGTCCAGCCTTCGCCCGGTGGCACCACGTCGCCGTGGGCGTTCAGCGCGATGGTCGGGCCGCCGGCGCCCGCAGCACCGTAGCGGCGGCGCACGATCAGGTTGGTGATGGACTGCAAGCCGCAGGCCTGCACCTGCGCCGCTGGCAGCGCATACTTTTCGGCCGTCAACCCCATCTCCAGAAGCAGTTCGGCGGTGCGGTCTGCATGTGGCGCGTTGTTGCCCGGCGGGGTGTCGGTGGGCACCTGCACCAGGGCTTGCAGGAAGCGCGTTTCTTCTTCGAAGTGGCCGTCGATCCAGGCGTCCAGCTTTTCGCAGTCCGTCATTCGGCGGCCAGCCCTTCGAGCAAGTTCATGAACGCCGCGACACAGAGCTCGGCATCGTCATCGGTGATGGTTTCCAGCGGGTTGTGGCTGATGCCCGAGTTGCCGCCGCGCAGGAAGAGCATGGCCTGCGGCATCACCTCGTGCAGCTTCATCGCGTCGTGGCCGGCGCCGCTGGGCATGCGGAAAACCGGCAGGCCCAGGCGCTGTACCGCCGCTTCCCAACGCTGCTGCCAGGCCGGGGCGCTGGGCGCAGCCGATGCGGCCAGCGTTTCTTCCAGCTGAAAGGCCACGCCGCGCCGGCTGCAGATGCGGGCCAGCTCGGCG
>JAYSYH010000019.1:0-2557 GCA_043716645.1 Betaproteobacteria bacterium
GACCAGATCTGCTCCGAGTCATGCTCGGCGTGGTCGGTCAGCGGACGGTGAATGTCGAACGGTGCACTGGCCGTTGACAACATGCGTCCCGCCAGATCGAACACGCCCGCACGTGCGCTGGTAGAGCCCACATCGACGGCGAGCACGAGGGGTTTGGCGATGAAAGGCATCAGAGGTTACAGAAGAGCAAAACCGGTAGAGGTCGTGAAGATTTCGTAGCGAGGGCACCGAGGTCGGGTCGAGCAGCGCAACCGTACACCTGTACGGTGAGCAGCGCAGGCCCGAGATCAGTGGCCGCAGTAGAAAGATTCACCTCCTCCTCAGGCCTTGACCAGCGGCGCGCAACGTTCGCGGATCGCGTCCACCGCTGCCTTGGGCGTCTTTTGACCGATCACGCACAGTTGCACTTCTTCCAGGAACACGGTCTGCGCGCGCGCGGCTTCGGGGAAAGCCGGCAGTGGAACCCTTGCATGCACCAGTGCCCGGGCTTCGACCGCCGCAAAAGGCTGGTCTTTCGAGAAGGTCGGGTCGGCATAGGTGGATGTCCGCACTGGGCCGTTGCCGTTGCGCGCCGCACCGGTGGTGACCGCCTTGCTCGACACTTCGCGGATGTAGCTCCAGGCCAGGTCCTTGTCCTTCGCATTCGCAAGAATCGACATGCCCCAGACGGCGGACACGGCGGACATCGGCAGGTTGGCCTTGATCAGTGCCTCCGACCCGGGGAATTCCACCGCCTTGATCTTGCCGGGGTATTTGGACTCCCCGGGCTTGTTCATTTGCGCGCCACGTGCAAAGGTGATGACGGTAAAAGCCGCTCGGCCCTGTTGCATCCAGGTCACCTGGTCGTCGTTCTTGGTTGTCGCGTAGCTGCGCGGCAGGGCGCCGGCCTTGAACATGTCCTGCAGCGTGGCCAGAGCCCTTTCCATGGCAGCGGGCTCCGGCAGCAACTTAAGGTCGGGGCTCACGAAGTCGCCGCCATAGGCACGCGCGAAGGTCACCGGAAACTCAGCCAGGTCACTGGCCAGAATCATGCCGGTGACCTGGGTACCCGCGGCGGACGTGAAGGTGCAACGCTTGCACTGATCGACCAGCTCTTCGAGCGATTTGGGCGGCGCCTTGATGCCACGTTCTTCCAGCAGGGCTTCGTTGTAGAACAGGGCGGCGGTGGCGTGGCGCACTGGTATCGAGGCCAGTTTTCCACCAAAACGCATGCCCGCGACCATGCCGGGCGCGATGTCGGCGAACTCCTCGATCGGTGCCTTCGCCATGTAGTCGTCGAGCGGCAGCAGCAGCCTGGCTGCACTCGGTGTGGCACGGCTGTTGACGAGGTAACCCACGCCGAAATCGGTAGAACCCAGGCTGGCCTCGCGGAACAGCCGGTCCTGCAGCGGATTGCTATCGAAGGTGGTGTAGGCAGCCTCGGCGTTTTGCGCCTTGCGCCAGTTGCCCAGCAGGTCACCGGCAGGGCCTTCGGTCAGGCAGGCCTGGTGCACCCGGTGCGACAGGATGTTCAGGGTTTTGTCGGCGGCCCACAAACGGCTTGAGCCGAGCATGGCGGCGGTACCGGCTGCAACGGCCTTCAGTGTTTGTCGGCGGGTCCAAATCGTGCGCATAGATATCTCCTAATTTTGACTGTCAAAAAAAACTCACTCCCGAACCTTGGATGTCGCAGGTGGCCTTCAACCCTTGACGGCGCCGCCCGTGAGGCCGGCTACCAGATGTTTTTGCATGAGCATCACAAACAACAACACCGGCAATAACTGGACCGTGGATGCCGCGAACAAGACGCCCCAGTCCACGCCGTCCAGCGAGCCCATCATTTCGGATATCACCAGCGGCGCGGTCTTGGCCTTGGTCGAGGTGAAGATGAACGCGAACAAAAATTCGTTCCAGGCGTAGACGATCACGAATACCGATACCGCCAGCATTCCCTGTTTGGCCAGCGGCCGGATGATGGTCCACAGAATCGTGGCGCGGCTGGCACCGTCGACCATCGCGGCTTCGTCGAGTTCGTAGGGGATCTGGTCGATGAAGGTGCGCATCAGGATCGTGCCGAGCGATACGAAAAACGTGGCGTACAGCAGGATCAATATCAGATGCGTGTCGTTGAGGTGCAATGCGTTCACCACACCAAACAGCGGCAGGGTAACGACGATCGGTGGCAACAGGCGCACCACGATCAGGAAGGTGGCGCTGCGTTGCAGGAACGGGGTGCGGGTGCGCGAGTAGGCGAAGCCGGCCATGGTGCTGGCAATGATCACCAGCATGGTGGCGCCGATCGTGATGATCAGGCTGTTGACCAGTCCGCGAAAAAACGGCTGCCATTTCGTCCACAGTGCCACGTAATGCTGCCCGGTGGGAACAAAGCTCCAGTGGGGCGGCACGGCGAAGATGTCCTGCCCTGGCTTGACCGAGGACATCACCATGAACACGATCGGCGCCAGCGACCAGCACAGCACCAGCGCCACCACCAGTGCCTTGAGCGCATTGACAACCGGCGACTTAGCGCGCATGGCCAAGGCTCTGCCGGCGCAGCGCCAGCATATAACCTGCACCC
>JAYSYH010000181.1:0-5262 GCA_043716645.1 Betaproteobacteria bacterium
ATGGTCAATCCGCAAACGGGCCGTGTGCACACGAATTACGCGCAGGCGGTGGCCGTGACGGGGCGGCTGGCCAGCAACGACCCGAACCTGCAGAACATCCCCATCCGCACCGCTGAAGGCCGTCGCGTTCGCGAGGCCTTCATCGCGCCGCCTGGCCATGTGCTGATGAGCGCCGACTACAGCCAGGTCGAACTGCGCATCATGGCCCACATCAGCGAAGACCCGGCACTGCTGCGCGCTTTCGCCGAGGGCATCGATGTGCACAAGGCAACGGCATCCGAGGTCTTCGGCGTGGCCGTGCCGGATGTTTCGAGCGAGCAACGGCGCTACGCCAAGGTCATCAACTTCGGCCTGATTTACGGAATGGGCGCTTACGGCCTGGCCAACAACCTGGGCATTGAACAGAAGGCGGCCAAGGACTACATCGACAAGTACTTCGCGCGCTTCGCCGGTGTCAAGCGCTACATGGACGAGACGCGTGTCATCGCGAAAACCAAGGGCTATGTCGAAACCGTGTTCGGCCGGCGTTTGTGGCTGCCAGAAATCAACAGCGGCAACGGCCCACGCAAGGCCGGCGCCGAGCGCCAGGCCATCAACGCGCCGATGCAGGGCACGGCCGCCGACCTGATCAAGCTGGCGATGATTGCCGTGCAGCAGGCACTGGACGCCGAGGGCCGCGCCACGCGCATGGTGATGCAGGTGCACGATGAACTGGTGCTGGAAGTGCCCGATGCCGAACTGGCCTGGGCCAAGGAAGCCATACCGCGTTTGATGGCCGGTGTGGCGGAATTGAAAGTGCCGCTGCTGGCTGAAGTGGGCGTGGGCCCGAATTGGGAGCAGGCGCATTGAGCGCGATGGTGCCGGGCGGCCTGGCGGCGCGGTATGCGCAGATCCGCGAGCACAGCATGGCGCTGGTCGCGCCCTTGAGCGAGGCCGACTGCCAGGTCCAGTCGATGCCCGACGCCAGCCCGACCAAATGGCATCTGGCCCACGTCACCTGGTTCTTCGAGACCTTCATCCTGGAGCGTTTCGAGGCCGACTTCCAACCCCACCATCCGGCCTTCCGCGTGCTGTTCAACAGCTACTACCAAGGCGTCGGTGAGCAGCACCCGCGGGCCCAGCGCGGCATGGTCACGCGGCCCGACCTGGCGGCCGTCAAGGCCTACCGCGCCAACGTCGACAGCCGCATGGCGGCGCTGTTGGCGGGCCCCGCGCACGCCGAGCGCGACACCGTTGTTGAACTGGGCCTGCAGCACGAGCAGCAGCACCAGGAGTTGCTGTTGACGGACCTGCTCCACCTGCTTTCGTGCAACCCGCTGGCGCCCGTATACCGCCCGTTGCCGCAGGCCATGGCCCGCTCGCCCGTCGCGTTGACCTGGCTGCCTTTTGACGGCGGCCACGTCGAGATCGGCCACGCGAACGGCGCTAACGCCTTCGACAACGAAAGCCCGCGTCACGGCCACTGGTTGAACGCCTACGGGCTGGCCAACCGCCTGATCACGCAGAGTGAGTGGGTCGAATTCATCCAAGCCGGTGGCTACCGCGACGCGCGCTGGTGGCTGGCGGCCGGCTGGGACTGGGTGCGTGCGCAGGGCATCGAAGCCCCGTTGTACTGGCGCCGTGACACCGCCGGCGCGTGGCAGCGTTTCACGCTGGCCGGGCTGCAGGCCATTGCTGCCGACGCGCCGGTCTGCCACATCAGTCTGTACGAGGCCGACGCCTACGCCCACTGGCGCGCAGCCCGCGACGGCCTGCCGTTGCGCCTACCCACCGAAGCCGAATGGGAAACCGCTGCGTGTACATCCAGCGACCTGCTGCAGGTGTTCGACGAGGCCTGGCAGTGGACGGCCAGCAGCTACCTGGCCTACCCCGGCTTTCGCCCCTGGGCTGGTGCAGTCGGCGAATACAACGGCAAATTCATGATCAACCAGATGGTGCTGCGCGGCGGTTCCCATGCCACGCCGCCAGGCCACGCGCGCGCCACCTACCGCAACTTCTTTCCGCCCGAAACGCGCTGGCAGTTCAGCGGGCTGCGGCTGGCGCGCGACGCGATTTGACGGCCGCCGACAGCGGCGCTTTCGCTTCGCTGACCAACTGCTGGCACGCGCTGTCGACCCCCGGCCCGGCCTCGAACAGCGGAATCAGCGCCAGCAGCGGGTTCAGCAACCCCAGGGCCAGCGCGCCGACGCCGCGCGTGACGATGCGGCCGGTGTCCAGCGCTACCTGCGGCTGACCGAAAGTGCCTTTCACATAGACCGGGCTGCGCAGCGCCACCACGCTGCTGACCTTGGTGCGCGGCACGATGGTCAGGTTCAGCGTTTCGTCGCCCAGGTTGACTTGCCCAGAGCCGCTGAGGGTGTTGACTTCGGTGTCCAGCACCAGCGCGCTCGCCTCCATCACGCCGCCCTTCACGCTGAAGTCGGCCACAGCGCAGCGCAGCCCCACGGTCTGGTCGCCGGCCAGCGTGAGCTGCAGAATTTCAATCAGGTGCAGCCCGGACTGCTCCATCAACAGCCGGCTGATGCGGCCGTTCTGCGCCACCAGGCTCAAGCGGCCGTTGGCGGTGGCCAGCATCTGGCCTACCGACGCGCCCTGGCCGGTCATTTCGATATCACCATTCAATTGGCCGATGCTGTTCTTGCTGAGGTCCACCGTGGGCAACAGGCGGCCCAGCAGCAGGCCGCGCACCTGCATCCTGGCGTTGCCCTGCAGCGGCACCTTGCGGCTGTCCAGCGTGATCACACCCTGCAACTTGCCGCCGGCCAGGCCAAAGGCCAGCGGGTCCAGCGTCAGCACGCCGTCCTGCAGCAGCAGGTGGAACTGCAACTGGTCCAACGGCAGCGCCTTGTCGCGCAGCAGGGTTTGCGCGCGCAGCGTCACGTCGGCATTCAGGCTGGCCCAGCGCGCGGTGTCGAAAGGCAAGTCGGGCAGCATGCGGCTGGGCTTGGTCGCTGTTGCGCTCGCCGCTGAGGTGCCGCCCTCGGGGGTGGCCACGCGCGAACCCACCGCCGGGCCCAGGTCGGCCAGGCTGAGCTGCCTGGATACCAGGGCGCCGGTGAGCTTGAGGCGCGGCCCGCCTGTGCTGACCTGCAGGCTGCCGGCGATGTCGCTGTGCCCGATGCGCCCGGTGAAGTTGTCGTAGCGCCACTGCGTGCCGCTGCGTACCAGGTGGCCGGCGCTGCTGTAGGCCGGTGTCGGTGGCAAAGCCACGCCGATCAGCGGAAACAGCGCGGCCAGGCTATTGCCGCTGAGCGCCAGCTTCAGGTCGATGGCCGACTGCTTGAAGAGCCCAGTCACCGTGCCTTCGGCCTGCACCCGCGTCGCCCCCAGCGTGGCCTTGACCTGCAGCGGGTAGGGCGCGCTTTCGTCGCGCCAGGCCATCACCGCACCCCCGCTCCCACTGGCCTGCAGCGGCAGGCCTTGCAAGCGGCCGTCGGCCGTGAAGACCAAGCTGCGTGCGGCACTGTTTCCGCCATCGCCGTCCCGGGTCGACAAGCTGGCGTGCACGCGGGTGTCGCTGCCTGCGTCGGTGTAGGTGACCTCGCCTTGGTCCAGCAGCATGCGACCGATGGGTATGCGCGTTTCTTCATTGGTCTGCGCCTTGTCGAGCAGCCAGGTCTTGCGGCCGCCCGTGGCCTGCTCCAGGAAGACGCGCGGCCGTGTCAGCTCGACGCTCGGGAAGGCCAGCCGGCCGTGCAGCAGGGCCGGCAGGTCGACGACGATGTCCACCGCGTCGGCCTGCACCATTTGCGGCTCGCGGGCCCAAGGCGGGTTGGCGAACTGCACGCCCTGCGCACGGATGTGCGGCCGAGGCCAGGCCCAGGCCACCGACAGGTCACCCGCGATGTTGAGCACGCGGCCTGTGCGTTGCAGCGTCTGGTTCTGCAGCGGGCCACGCGCCCAGTTCCAACCGAATATGGCCAGCCACAGGGCGACCAGCGCCAACACGGCGAAGGGCGACAACGCGAGGGCAGCTAACCAGGTCCAGGAACGTCGGGTCATTGGTGTGAAGGGGTTGACGACAACTCCGTGAGTGTCAAGCACATCGGCACGTCGCGTCTGTGCGCCGCAGCGCGCAAGACCGCCGAAAGTGCGCCAGCGGACAGACAGGCCGCGGCGTGCCGGACACCCTTGCCGGCCCATGACGAAGCCTGCCCCTGCCATTTCCACTGCTGCCGCTGCTGCCGCTGGTGAAGTTTCCGCTGCTCGCCCGCAAGACACCACGACCCGCCTGACCCAGGGGCTGCCGGTGGCGCGGGCGGCCGACGGCACGTGGACTTGGCAGGGCCCGCCCGCCAGCCCGGTGCCGCCGACCGACAGCCTGCTGCGCCGCACGGGCCGCGTGGCGGTGGCCGCCGGCCAGCAAGGGCTGGACCTCCTGGCCTTCATCGGCGAGGTGGCTACGGTGGCCGCCGGCACGCTGCGCCACCCCGGCCGCATGCGCTGGCGCGCGGTGGCCAGCGAAATCCAGATCGGCGGCTTCGACGCGCTGGCCATCATCGGCCTGACATCCTTCCTGCTCGGCGTGGTGGTGGCCTACCAGGGTGCCGACCAGTTGAAACACTACGGCGCCAACGTCTTCGTCGTCGAATTGGTGGGCTACGCAATGCTGCGCGAATTCGCGCCGTTGATCGGCGCCATCATCATTGCCGGCCGTTCGGGTTCGGCCTATGCCGCGCAGATCGGCACCATGGTCGTCAACGAGGAAATCGACGCGATGCGCACCATCGCCATCGATCCGCAGGAACGCCTGGTGCTGCCCAAGGTCATTGCGCTGGGCGTGGCGCTGCCGCTGCTGACGGTGTTTGCCGACATCACCGGCGTTTTCGGCGGCATGGTGATGGCGCGCACGCAACTGGACATCGGCTTTGCCGAATTTGCCGATCGCTTCGGCAACGTGATGCAGGGCTCGGCGCTGCTGCTGGGCGTAGGCAAGTCGCTGGTCTTCGCCGGCATCATCGTCGCGGTCGGTTGCTTCCAGGGTTTCAGGACGGCGGGCAGCGCCGACAGCGTCGGCCGGCAGACCACGCTGGCCGTGGTGCAGTCCATCTTCCTCGTGATCGTCGCCGACGCGATGTTCTCAGTCGTGTTCAACCTGCTGGACCTGTGACGTGGAAGCGCCCGTCCCGCTTGGCGAAAACAAAGGCGATGACACCGTCATCGAGATGCAGGACATCGGCATGCGCTTCGGCAGCCACGTCGTGCACGACGGCTTGAACCTGGCCGTGCGGCGCGGCGAAATCCTGGGTCTGGCCGGCGGCA
>JAYSYH010000182.1:0-5259 GCA_043716645.1 Betaproteobacteria bacterium
TGTGCCGACAGCTGCGCCGAAGCGGCAGGTACCCGGCGGGCCAGGATCTGCGCCTCGCGCGCCGCGTCGGGAAAGCCGACCCAGTGGTACAGGCAGCGGCGCTTCACCGCGTCGTGGATCTCGCGGGTGCGGTTGCTGGTCAGCACGACGATCGGCGGCTGCAGTGCCTTTACCGTGCCGTACTCAGGGATGGTGATCTGGAAGTCGCTCAACACTTCCAGCAAAAAGGCCTCGAAGGGCTCGTCGGCGCGGTCGAGTTCGTCGATCAGCAGCACAGGCGGCACCGGCTGCGCCGGGTCGATGGCCTGCAGCAAGGCGCGGCGGATCAGGAAGCGGTCGCTGAACAGTTCACTGGCCAGTTGACCGCGGCCCATGCCGGGCGACCCAGCCCCCTCCGGGGGCGGCTCGCCCGCCGCGAGCCGGGGGCCCGCCTCCGCCAGGCGGATCTCCAGCATCTGCCGCGCGTAGTTCCATTCGTAGGCGGCACCGGCCAGGTCCAGCCCTTCGTGGCATTGCAGGCGGATCAGCGGTCGGCCCAGCATCGCTGCCAGCGTCTTGGCGATCTCGGTCTTGCCGGTGCCGGGCTCGCCTTCCAGGAACAGCGGGCGCTGCAGCTTCAGCGCCAGGAAGACGGTGGTGGCCAGTGCGCGTTCGGGCACGTAGTCCAGCGCCAAGAGGCGTGCCGCGGTCTCGTCGATGCTGGCGGGCACTGGCGGCGTTTCGTTCATTCGCGGATTCTGTCAGCAAGCCCCGGGATAGACCCTGTGTCGGCGTACGCCGGTCACTGGAACACTGGTGCGACGGGCGCCAACGTTTTCGGTGCCACGTCCATCGCTAGGGAAACTGAACATGACGACCAAGACCATCCTGGATCACGTCTTCGACCACGAAGCCATCCAGCCCGACCGTGTCTTCCTGACCCAGCCGCTGGGCGGCGGTGCGGTGCAGGACATCACATGGGGTCAGGCGCTGGACGGGGCAAGGCGCATGGCCACCCACCTGAAAGAAACCGGCCTGCAGCCCGGCGAGACGGTGGCGATGTTGGCCAAGAACAGCGCCCATTTCATCTTGGCCGAGTTGGCTATTTGGATGGCCGGCGGCACCACGGTGGCGATCTTCCCGACCGAGACCGCCGACAACGTGCGCTACGTGCTGCAGCACAGCGCGGCCCGGCTGCTGTTCGTCGGCAAGCTCGATGACTGGGCCGCGCAGCAGCCTGCCGTGCCGGCCGGGCTGGCATGCATCGCGCTGCCGCTGGCGCCTGCCGCAGCAGCAGCAGCCTTCGACACCTGGGACGCCATCGTCGCCCGCACCGCGCCGCTGCCGGGACGGCCACCGCGCAGCGCCGACGATCTGGCGATGCTGCTCTACACCTCGGGTTCCACCGGTCAGCCCAAGGGCGTGATGCAGACTTTCGGCGCGGTGACGGCCGCCACGCAAGGCATCGTCGACTACGGGCTCGAACAGGACGGCGGTGTGCTGCTCGACCACCGGGTCTTGTCCTACCTGCCGCTGGCGCATTGTTTCGAACGCGCCTGGGTCGAATGCCCGGTGCTGCTCAGCGGGCGCGGCCACATCTACTTCACCGAAACGCTGGCCACCTTCATGGACGACCTGAAGCGCGCCCGGCCGACGGTTTTCGTGTCGGTGCCCCGGCTGTACACCAAGTTCCAGCAGGGCGTGCTGGCCCGCATGCCGGCGGCGCAACTCGATGCGATGCTGGACAACCCGGCGATGGCGCCTGCGGTGGGCCAACAGGTGCTGGCCAGCCTGGGGCTGGACGCGGTGGTGCGCGCCGGCACGGGCTCGGCACCGATGCCACCGGCTTTGATGACCTGGTACAGCCGCCTGGGCCTGGCGCTGTACGACGGCTACGCGATGACCGAAGACTTCGCGTACTCGCACAGTTCTACCGCCGCCGCCCACGCACCGGGCCGCGTGGGTCGGCCCAACCCGGGCGTGCAGACCCGGCTGGCCGAAGACGGCGAGATCCTGGTCCGCTCGCCGGGGCAGATGAAGGGCTACTTCAAGGATCCCGAATTGACCGCCGCCAGCTTCACCGAAGACGGTTATTTCAGAACTGGCGACCTCGGCGAATACGACGCGCAGGGCCTGCTGAAGCTGACCGGCCGCAAGAAGGAAATCTTCAAGACCGCCAAAGGCAAGTACGTGGCGCCGGCGCCCATCGAAGGCCGGCTGAGCGCCCACCCGCTCATCGAACTGGCACTGGTCGCCGGCTCGGGCCAGGCGGCGGCGCATGCGATGGTGATGCTGGACGAAAACCTGCGTCCGCGTCTGACCGATGCCGCCGTGCGGGCACAGGTTGAAAGCGAACTGGGCGCTTTGCTGGCGCAGGTCAACGCCGCGGTGGCCAGCCACGAACACCTGCAGTTCATCTTGGTCACCACCGAGCCGTGGACCATGGCCAACGGCTGCCTGACGCCGACGATGAAAATCCGCCGCAGCCGCATCGAAGCCAGCGTGGCCGAGGCCGTCGCCGGCTGGTACGACAAGCCAGGGCCCGTGGTCTGGGCCTGAGCCCGAGCCCGAGCCCGAGCAGCCAGCAGCCAGCAGCCAGCCGCCAGCCGCCAGCCGCCGCCGCCGCCGCGCGTTTCCCGTTCTCAGGAAACCGCGCGTGCGGCCAGCACCGGGATCAAGGCTGCGCGGTAGGCCGCCGAGCCGTGCAGGTCGCTGTTCAGGTCGTCGGCCTGCACGGTGGCGCCGGCCAATGCCGCTGCGCTGTAGTTCGCGGCCAGCAGCGCTTCCAGGCCGCTGGCGCGGAACACGCCGCCGGCGCCGGCGCCCGTCACCGCCACGCGCACGCCAGCCGGGCCCTTGCTGACGAACACACCCACCAGGCTGAAGCGGCTGGCCGGCTGCTTGAATTTCTGCCAGCCGGCTTTTTCCGGGATCGGGAAGCTGACGGCGGTGACGATCTCGCCTTCGTTCAACGCGGTGGTGAACATGCCCACGAAGAAGTCGTCGGCGGCGATCTTGCGTTGGTTGGTGTGCACCGTTGCTCCCAGGCCCAGCACGGCGGCCGGGTAGCAGGCGGCCGGGTCGTTGTTGGCCAGGCTGCCACCCAGCGTGCCGCGGTTGCGCACCTGGCGGTCGCCGATGTGGCCGGCCAGGTCGGCCAGTGCCGGGATGGCGGCCTGCAGGTCGGCCGACGCTGCCACCTCGGCGTGCGTGGCGCCGCCGCCGATCACGATGGCGTTGCCGCTTCTGTCACCGGTGCGACAAACGCCCTTGATTTCGCTGATGGCGGCCAGGTCTATGACGGTGCTGGGCGCGATCAGCCCCAGCTTCATGGACTGCAACAGGGTCTGGCCGCCAGCCATGTACTTGGCGTCTTCCTCGGCGGCGAGCTTGACGGCGTCGGCCAGGGTCTTGGGGGTGGCGTAGGCGAAGGCTTGCATGGTCGGGTCCTGGCGGCGAGGGGTGATGTCGGGATGATCGTGGATTGTGCTTGGGCTTGGGTTTGGGTTTGGGTTTGGGCTTGGGCTTGGGCTTGTTCCGGCCGCCCACGCGAAGAACAGCGGCGATACGCCTTCAGCCGCCACCGCGCTGCATGTACAGATCGAAGTAGCGCATGAAGTCGCTGCGCGTTTCGCCGCCGACCCTGTCGAACGCGAAGCCGACGGTCATGCGCGGCATGCGCAGCATCGCGATCTGGCGCGGCGGCAGCACGGCCCAGCGCAGGCGCAGTTCACCGCCGTCGATAGCCACGCACGCCTGGCCCGGCGTCAGCTTCAACGCTGGGTCGCGCACCGCGCCGGGCAGCCAGCGCAGCCACTCGGTCTCGGTACAGCCGTAATCGCGTTCAAAGCGCTCGGCGATCACGCCCGCGTCAACCCCAGGTGCAGCACCCGTTCAGCCGCCGGCAATCGGCGGCCAGATGGCCAGCACATCGCCGTCGACCAAGACCCGCGTGGCGCGGGCGTCGGGCGCGACGTAGTGCCCGTTGATCAGCACCAGATGCACCATCTTCATCGGAAGCTGAAAGGGTTCGATGACCTGCGCAATGGTCGCGCCTTCGGCGACTTCCAGCGGCATCTGGTTGCCGTGGCGGTGCGCCGGCGGCAGAAAGTCGGTCAGGCTGGCGTAGAGCTTGAAGGTGATGTGCATCGTGAGTGTGGCTTTGGGTGATCGGTGCTCAGCCGATCAGACCAGCGCGTGCGCGTCCTGCGCCTGCGCGCGGGCCAGGTAGGCCGCCATCAGCAGCGTCGGGTCGGCCAGCAGCTTGTCCTTCCACTCGCCCAGGCTGATCTGCCCTTCGACCAGGCCGCGCATCACGCCGACGTGGTTGGTCCAGCCGATGCTGTTGCAGCCGACGAGCCTGTCGGCGTCGAACTGCAGGCTGAGGTGGCGGCCGGCCGCCAGATCCGTCAGCTCGACATGCTGGCCGCCCGGCACGCCGTCCCACAGGCCGAAGCTGGCGCTGATCAGTCCCAGGGTGTCCAGCACGTTGATCTGCGTCACGCCGCGCAGGCTGGTGCGCTGGCCGACCATGTTCAGCGCGGCCACGCGGGCTTGTTCAGCGGCGTTCGGCTGAATGGCGCTGACGATGGTCTTGCCGCTGACCTTGTCGAAGGCTTCGGCGCAGTCGCCGGCAGCGTAGATGCCGGGCACGTTGGTCTGCAGGTGTTCGTCGGTCAGTACGCCCACCAGGCAGCGCACGCCGCTGTGTTCCAGGAAGCCGATGTTGGGCCGGACGCCGGTGGCGCTGATGATCAGGTCGGCTTCCAGCACGGCGCCGCTGGACAGCTGCACTTTCATGCCCGGGCCGCTGCGGTCCACCGCTTCGACGCGGGCGCCGGTGTGCACCGTCACGCCCTTGGCCAGACACCAGTCCTTGATCATGCCGCCTGCTGTCGGGCCCATCATCCGCGGCACCATGCGGTCGCCCATCTCGACCACGCTGAGCTGCACGCCGCGCGAGGCCAGTGCTTCCATGATGATGCAACCGATGAAGCCGGCGCCCATCTGCACCACGCGCGCACCGGGTTGGGCCAAAGCCATGATGGCGCGGGCGTCGGCCAGGGTCCAGCAGGCGTGCACGCCGGCACCGGCCAGGCCCGGAATGGGCGGCGTGGCGGGCGACGAACCGGTGGCGATCAGCAGCTTGTCGAAGGCCACCGTGCTGCCGTCTTCCAGTGTCACGGTGCGCGCCGTGCTGTCCAGGCGCACCGCACGGCCGCGCTGCTGCGTGATGCGCAGCTGCTCGAAGTGGCCCGGCGTGTGGCGCAGATTCGTGCC
>JAYSYH010000183.1:0-5249 GCA_043716645.1 Betaproteobacteria bacterium
CCATTGTCCACGGCGAACTTGTCCAGGTTCTGGTCGACGGCGGTATTCATGAACATCGCCAGGATGGTCGGCGCCGGGCCGTTGATGGTCATGCTGACGCTGGTCGCCGGATGCGTCAGCTCGAAGCCCGAATAAAGCACCTTCAGGTCGTCCAAGGTGGCGATGGACACGCCGCTGTTGCCCACCTTGCCGTAGATGTCGGGCCGCAGGTCCGGGTTGTTGCCGTACAGCGTGACGCTGTCGAACGCAGTACTCAAGCGCTTGGCCGGCAGGCCTGCGCTGACCATCTTGAATCTCCGATTGGTGCGGAAAGCGTCGCCCTCGCCGGCGAACATGCGCGTCGGGTCCTCGTTCTCACGCTTGAAGGCAAAAGTACCGGCGGTGTACGGAAAGCTGCCCGGCACGTTGTCCAGCAGCAGCCATTTCAACAGCTCGCCTTCGCATTCGTAGGTCGGCAACGACACCTTGCGGATCTTGTTGCCCGACAGCGTGGTGTGGGTCAGCGCGGTGCGGATTTCCTTGTCGCGAATCTTCACGATGTACTCGTCACCGGCATAGGCCTGCTGCATCGCCGGCCACATGGCCAGCAGCTTGCGCGAGTGACCGTCGAGCAGCGCCTCACGCTGCTGTGCGATGTCGTTGACCGCCTCGACCGCGCGATGGCGTTCGGGCTTGTCGGTCTGCAGCATGCCCGCAGTGGCGCGCAGTTGCTGCACCTGGCGGGCAATGCGGCTTTGTTCGACCGCGTGGCGCTTGTAGCCGCGCACGGTGTCGCTGATGTCGGCCAGGTAGCGCACGCGTGCGCCAGGAACGATGGGCACTTCGTGTGTGCTGTGGCGCGTGGCCACGGCGGGCAGGCGGCCCGGCTGGACCTTCAGCCCCAGCGCGACCAGACGCGGCAGCAGCGCCTGGTACAGCGCCGTCACGCCGTCATCGTTGAAGCGGCTGGCCATGGTGCCGAAGACCGGCATCTGCTCAGGCCGCCGCATCCAGTCTTCACGGTTGCGCTGCACCTGCTTGGCCACGTCGCGCAGCGCATCGGCAGCGCCCTTGCGGTCGAATTTGTTGATCGCCACGAACTCGGCGAAATCCAGCATGTCGATCTTTTCCAACTGGCTGGCGGCGCCGAATTCCGGCGTCATCACGTACATCGGCACATCGACCAGCGGCACGATGGCCGCATCGCCCTGGCCGATGCCGGAGGTCTCGACCACGATCAGGTCGAAGCCCGCCGCCTTGCAGGCCAGCAGCGCGTCGGGCAAGGCCCGGCTGACTTCGCTGCCGAAATCGCGTGTCGCCAGACTGCGCATGAAGATGCGCGGACCGCCTGCCCAGGGCGCCAGGGCGTTCATGCGGATGCGGTCGCCCAGCAGCGCGCCACCGCTCTTGCGGCGTGACGGGTCGATGCTGATGACGGCGATGCGCAATGCGTCACCCTGGTCTAGACGCAGTCGGCGAATCAGTTCATCCGTCAGGCTGCTCTTGCCCGCACCACCGGTGCCGGTGATACCCAGCACGGGTGTCGTCGACAGGGCCGCCGCAGCCGCCAGCGACGCGCGCAGGCCGACGCCGGCCTTGCCGTTTTCCAGCGCGGTGATGGCTTGAGCCAATGCCCGCCAGGCGGCATCAGAGTGGCCCTGCAGCGCACTGGCGGCGGTGGGCGCGTAGCCCGACAGGTCGGCGTCACAGCGCATCACCATCTCGCCGATCATCCCTTGCAGGCCCATGCGTTGGCCGTCTTCAGGGCTGTAGATGCGGGCTACGCCGTAGTCCTGCAGCTGGCGAATTTCTGCCGGCACGATGACGCCGCCGCCGCCGCCGAAAACCTGGATGTGCGCGCCGCCGCGGGCCTTCAGCAGGTCGACCATGTACTTGAAGTACTCGACATGGCCGCCCTGGTAGCTGCTGATGGCGATGCCTTGCACATCTTCCTGCAGCGCCGCAGTCACCACCTCGTCGACGCTGCGGTTGTGGCCCAGATGGATGACCTCGGTACCCATGCCTTGCAGGATGCGCCGCATGATGTTGATGGCCGCATCGTGGCCGTCGAACAGACTGGCGGCGGTGACGAAGCGCACCTTGTTGACAGGGCGGTAGTCGGCCAGGGCGCGGGCTTCGGCGGAAAGGTCGGTCATGGGTGGTCTTGCGTAGTGGTCTTGCGTAGTGGTTTTGCGTACAGGACGGCTGGGCGGAGTGCTGCGGCTGACGTTGCGGACAACGTCCGAGAGTCATCATGCCACCGCTGCCTGCCTGGATGCAGGGTGGTTACCATCGCGCCCGTAACGGGACACACACCCATGACTTTTCTCGCCATCGACATCGGCAACAGCCGCCTGAAGTGGGCTTTGTACGCAGCACCCCATCCCGGGGCCGCACTGCTGCGCCAGGGCGCCGTCTTCGTGGAAACCATCGACGGGCTGGCTGAGCGCGACTGGAAGGACCTGCCGGAGCCGTCCAGCATGCTGGGCTGTGTGGTGGCCGGCGAGGCGGTGCGACGCCGGGTCGAAGAACAGCTGGAGCTGTGGGACACAGAACCGCGCTGGGTGGTGCCCTCGGCGCGCGAGGCGGGTCTGCACAACGGCTACGACCACCCCAGCCGCCTGGGTGCCGACCGCTGGGTGTCGCTGGCCGGCGCGCGCTGGCGGGTGCTGACTGGCGTGGCCAAGGGCGGAAAGCCCAGGCCGGCGCTGGTGGTGATGGTGGGCACCGCGGTCACCGTCGACGCGCTGGACGCCGAGGGCAACTTCCTCGGCGGCCTGATCCTGCCCGGTTTCGGCCTGATGCAAAAAGCGCTGGAAATGGGCACCGACGGCCTGAAAGTGCCGACTGGGGAGGTCACCGACTTCCCCACCAACACCAGCGACGCGCTGATGAGCGGCGGCGTGAACGCCATCGCAGGCGCCATCGAGCGCCAAGTGCGCCGCCTGCGCGCCCGAACCGGCGCCGAACCCTTGCTGCTGATGACGGGCGGCGCCGCCGCCAAGCTTGCGCCTGTTACCGACGTGCCCTTCGAAACCGTGGACACGCTGATTTTCGAAGGCCTGCTGCTGATGCAGAGCCGCAGACTCGCGCTGTAAAAAAAACTACAGCCAGCGGGCCAGCAGTTCGCGCAACTGGACGCGCGAATAGGGCTTGGCCAGGTGGGCGTCCATGCCTGCAGCCAGCGACTGCACGGCGTCTTCGTCAAAGGCATTCGCCGTCAGGGCCACGATGGGCACGCGGGGCAGGCGCAAGCGCGTTTCGCGTTCGCGCAGAGCGCGCGTGGCAGCGTAACCGTCCAGCACCGGCATCTGGATGTCCATCAGCACCAGGTCCACCCGCTGCGACTGCAGCAGCGTCAGCGCCTGCGCGCCGTCTTCGGCTTCCAGCACGTCGACACCGAAAGACTTCAGCATCTCGGCGCCGATCATGCGGTTGACCACGTTGTCTTCCACCAGCAGCACCACGCCGGCGACCTGGGCCATGGCGTCCAGGCTGCCGAAATCTGAATCGTTTTGGGGCACAGGCACCTGCGGCGCCAGTGGCAGCCAAAGGTCGAAGCGAAAAACCGAGCCCACGCCGATACGACTGTCGACCTCGATGTGCCCTCCCATGCCCTGGATGATGCGCTGGCTGATGGCCAGCCCCAGGCCGGTGCCGCCGCGCAGGCGCGAACGCGTGCTGTCGACCTGGTGAAAGGGCTGGAAGACTTCTTCCAGCGCCGCCGCGGGTATGCCGATGCCACTGTCCGTGACGGCGAAGCGCAGACCCACGGTCTTGTCGGCCTGCCCCGGCGCCGCGGCCGATGGTGGCAGCACCGTCAGGCCCAGCGTGATGCCACCGCGCTCGGTGAACTTGACACCATTACCCAGCAGATTCAGCAGCACCTGCTTCAAGCGCGGCGCGTCGCCCACCACGCCGTCGGGCACCTCGGCGTCCAACTGCAAAGTCATCCTCAATCCGCGGCTTTCGGCATGGGCACGAAACAGCGAGGTGGCAGAGTTGACCACCGAATGCAGCGACATCGGCGTGGCCGACAACACCAGCTTGCCGGCCTCGATCTTGGAATGGTCGAGCACGTCGTTCAGGATGTCCATCAACGACTCGCCCGAGGCCGCCGCTGTCTTCACCAGGCGGCGCTGGCGCACGTCGAGTTCGGTCTGCCGCAACAGGTCCAAGGCGCCCAGCACGCCGTTCATCGGGGTGCGGATCTCGTGGCTCATCGTCGCCAGGAACTGGCTCTTGGCCAGGTTGGCGGCTTCGGCCGCTTCCTTGGCCCGCACCAGGGAGGCATTGGCGTGGTCAGCCTGCAGGCTGTTGCGCATGGCGCGCAGCGCGGTGGTGCGAAATTCGAGCGTTGCCCGCGCCATGGTCACGCCGAACATCAGCGACAGCACGGCCAGCGGGATGGAATGGGCCTGGGTGGACAGCAAGGACACCGCCGCCAGCGAGCCCAGTTGCAGCGCCGCGAGCATCAGGAAACTGCGGCCGGCCATCGACATGAAGAAGGCCGCGGTGGACACCGAGCCACAGACGATGCCCACATAGACTGTGGCCGTGGTGCCCCGCAGCGTGGGGTAGATGAAGACAGTGGCCACCACCCACATCAACCCCACCAGCAAGGCATTGGCTTCAAGCTGCCATTGCAGCGAGCGAACGCGCTCCGGCAAGATGCTGTCGCGACCGCGGTGCTTCAGCCCCAGCACCAGGCGCCACAGCGCCACCGGCAGACCCAAAGCCAGCGTGGCGAGCGAGGCGCGCAGGTCGCCTGCGTCACGCCCCAGCCAGGCGATGAACACGATGGCCACCGTCAGCAACGGCACACTGCGCGCCGAATTGCGCACGGCCACCCGCAGCATGCTGCACTGAATTGCCGTCTCGATTCCGTCGGGCTCGGTCATGGAAGGCCCAGAGTAGCGTGATGCCTGCGGCAAGGCGCCGCGCCCGGTCGGCACACCGATCACGACTGGATGTAGTTCTCCAGCTGCGCGATGGTGGCTTCGTGCGTGGCGATGATGTCGTCCATGATGTCGCGAATGGAAATCATGCCCTGCACGGTGCCGTCCTCAACCACCGGCAGGTGGCGGATCTTGCGTTCGCTCATCAATTGCATGCAGACACGGGTGCCGGTGCGCGGCGTGACGGTGAGCACCTGTGCGGTCATGATGTCGGCGACCTTGGTTTCGCGTGAATTGCGGCCCTGCAATGCCACCTTGCGCGTGTAGTCGCGCTCGGAGACCACGCCCACCAGGCGCCCGTTCTCCATCACC
>JAYSYH010000184.1:0-5230 GCA_043716645.1 Betaproteobacteria bacterium
GGCGGCCAGTCGGCGTAGCGCCGCGCCGGCCTGCGCATAAGGCGCCATCGAGATGCCGTCGGCCTTCAGCACTGCAGCCAGCGCCGCGTTGACTTTACCTGCGCCCACAAACAGCGTGGCGCCAGTCAGGTCCAACAACAGATGCGCCAGGAAGACGGGGTTGTAGGTCACGTCGCTGCCGCGCAGATTGGTCAGCCACGCGATGTCGTCCACGGTGGAGATGAAGTGGTGCGTCGCGCCGCGGCTGGCCATCGCGCGGCGCACGGCCGCCAGCTTGCCGGCGCGCGGCGTGGGCGCGTGCGGGGCGGTGTGTTCGTAGACCGGTTGTGCAGGCAGTGCGGGGCGCTCAGGCCAGATGTCGTTCAGCAGGTCGAGGTCGGTACGCAGCGTCACGGCGGCGCCGTCAAGCGCCCGCTGCAGAGCCTGGGCAGCGGCCAGGCCCAGAACCTGGCCGTCAACGGCAACGACCGCGCCTTTGGGCGTGTGGCTGGCCAGCCAGTCCAGGTGATCGGCCGACGCGCCGGTGGCGATCTTCACCAGGTCGATGCCGGTGCCTTGCAGTTCGGCCTCGGCCTGCACCCAGTACCGGCTGTCGGCGAAGAGGACGGCCTGCTCAGCGGCAACGATCAAGGTCGCCATCGACCCGGTGAAGCCCGACAACCACTGCCGACCCTGCCAATGCCCGGGCAGGTATTCGCTGAGGTGGGGGTCGCTGGACGGCACCAGCAGCGCGTGCACGCCGCGCTGGGCCAGCGCTTCGCGCAGTTGGGTGATGCGCAGGCGTATCGGGGAGGTGCGGGTGTCCATGTTCGGGCTCCAGACGGCAAAGCTGCGATTCTAGGTTTGGTGTTCGCGCGCGACCTGCGCGTTGCGTGCGTGAGGGGTCCGTCGCTGCTAAGCTTCATGAGCCGATTCGCCACCCACCTCGGAGGCTTCATGCCTGGACTGCTGCCCCACGTCGACCCCGACGGCCTGCTCGAATATTCGGTGGTCTACACCGACCGCGCGCTGAACCACATGTCCAAGAAGTTCTCGGGCGTGATGAAGGACATCTCGGCGACGCTGAAAGAGGTCTACGGCGCCGCCAGCGCCGTGGTGGTGCCGGGCAGCGGCAGCTTCGGCATGGAAGCGGTGGCGCGGCAGTTCGCCGGCGGCAAGGACGTGCTGATCGTGCGCAACGGCTGGTTCAGCTACCGTTGGACGCAGATCTTCGACATGGCCGGCGTGGCCTCGTCGTCCACGGTGCTGAAGGCCCGGATGATTTCGGCGGCGGCCAAGGCGCCGTTTGCCCCCGCACCGCTGGACGAGATCGTGGCCACCATCCGCAGCATGAAGCCGGCGGTGGTGTTCGCGCCCCACGTCGAAACCTCGGCCGGGATGATGCTGCCCGACGATCACCTGGCCGCGATCGGCGCCGCCGTCCACGAATACGGTGGCCTGTTCGTGCTGGACTGCGTGGCCTCGGGCGCAATCTGGGTGGACATGCGCGCCACTGGCGTGGACGTGCTGATCAGCGCGCCGCAAAAGGGCTGGAGCAGCACGCCGTGCGCCGGGCTGGTGATGCTGTCCGAGCATGCCAAGGCCGTGATGGCCACCACCACCAGCAGCAGCTTCTCGCTGGACCTGAAGAAGTGGGCCGCGATGATGGAAGCCCACGAACAAGGCGCGATGGCCTACCACGCCACCTACCCGACCGACGGCCTGGTGCACCTGCGCGATGCGATGAACGAAACGCGCGCAATGGGCTTCGCGCAAGCCAAGGCAGCGCAGATCGAACTGGGGCAGCGCGTGCGTACGCTGATGGAAAGCAAGGGCATTCCCAGCGTGGCGGCACCCGGTTTTCAGGCGCCATGCGTGGTGGTCAGCTACACCGACCACGCCGACTGGCAGAACACCAAGGCTTTCGCCGCGCAGGGCCTGCAGGTGGCAGCCGGCGTTCCGCTGGCCTGCGACGAGCCGGCAGATTACCGTAGCTTCCGCCTGGGCCTGTTCGGCTTGGACAAGCTGAAGAACATCGACCGCACCGTGGCCACTTTCGAGACCGCGCTGAACGCCGTGCTGTGACCTGAGACGGATGCGCGCCCCGGAGCCCGCGGCCTCAAAGGTGGGTGCGCAGCCGCCAGATTTCCGGGAACAGCACCACGTCCAGCATCTTGCGCAAGTAGCCGATGCCACTGGTGCCGCCGGTGCCGCGTTTGAAGCCGATGATGCGTTCGACCGTGGTCACATGGCGGAAACGCCAAAGGCGGAAAGCGTCTTCCAGATCGGTCAGTTTTTCGCCTAGCTGGTACAGGTCCCAGTAGGCTTCCGGGTTGCGATAGACCTGAAGCCAGGCGGCTTCCACGGCGGCGTCTTCAACATACGGCTGGGTCCAGTCGCGCACGGCGTGGGTGGCGGGTACGGGCAGGCCGCGGCGGGCCAGCAGGCGCAGCGCTTCGTCGTACAGCGAAGGTGATCGGTAGGCCGTTTCCACATGCGCCAGCAGGTCGGGTCGGTGGGCGTGCGGTTTCAGCATGGTCTTGTGCTTGTTGCCCAGACTGAATTCGATGCAGCGGTATTGCCAGCTCTGGAAGCCGCTGCTGTTGGCCAGGTACGGGCGCACCGCGCTGTACTCGGGCGGCGTCATGGTGGCCAGCACGTCCCAGGCGTGGACCAGCTGTTCCATGATCTTGCTGATCCGCGCCAACATCTTGAAGGCCGGGTGCAGTTCATCGGCTGCGATGTGGACCTTGGCCGCGCGCAGTTCGTGCAGCATCAGTTTCATCCACAGTTCACTGGTCTGGTGCTGCACGATGAACAGCATCTCGTTGTGGTCGGGGCTGAGCGGGTGCTGCGCGGTCAGCACGCGGTCCAGGTGCAGGTAGTCGCCGTAACTCATGTCGGCGCGAAAGTCGAGTTGCGCGACATCGCCGTCTGGCGTTGTCGCCAGCGGTACCGCAACGGGCTTGTCGGTCGGCGGCTGTGACGCGCTGCCGTGGCCGGACGGGCAGCTGCCGGTGTCCATGTTGGTGTTCATGTGACCGCCTGTCGTTGATTGAATTCGGGCCGCCGCCACTCACCGGTGCGCAGCACATTGCGCAGGTGTTCGGCGGCATCGTAGGCGTCGACGTAACGCAGGTACAGCGGCGTGAAGCCGAAGCGCAGGATGTCCACCGCGCCCGCAGGGTTCGACTTGTCGCCAGCGCGGGAATCGCCGATCACGCCGCGCGCGATCAGCGCCTGCATTACCGGGTAGCCGATCTCGGGGTGGCTGAAGCACACCTGGCTGCCGCGCAAAGCGTCGTCGGCTGGCGATACCAATGTCAGTTCGGGGCAGGTGGCTTGCACCTGCGCGGCGAACAGGCGCGTCAGCGCCAGCGACTTGGCACGCAACGCCGGCACGCCACCCAGGGGTTCGGCGGCCAGCACCGTGTCAACGCCGCATTCCAGCGCCGCCAGGCTCAACACCGGCGGCGTGCCACACAGGTAGCGCGCGATGCCCGCTGCCGGCCGGTAGCCGGGTGTGAACGCGAAAGGCGCGGCGTGGCCCAGCCAGCCGGCCAGCGGCTGCCAGAAACGGTCGACGTGGCGCGGGTGGACCCATACGAAGGCCGGTGCGCCGGGGCCGCCGTTCAGATACTTGTAGCCGCAGCCCACGGCGTAGTCCGCGTCGGTGCCGAGCAAGTCCACCGGCACCGCGCCCGCGCTGTGCGCCAGGTCCCAGATGGTCAGGGCCCCGGCGGCGTGGGCTGCAAGGGTCAGGGCGGCCATGTCGTGCATGCGGCCGGTGCGGTAGTTCACGTGCGTCAGCATCAGCACGGCGGTGCGCCCGTCCAGCAGCATGGGCAGGTCGTCGGCGTCGGCCAACTGCAGCTCGAAGCCGCGTTCCTGGCACAGCGCCTGCGCGATGTACAGATCGGTCGGAAAGTTGCTGCGTTCGCTGAGGATGACCTTGCGCTGCGGCGCGTCGGTTGCGCTGCCCGCTTCAATCAGGGTCAGTGCCGCGCTCAGAACCTTGAACAGGTTGACGCTGGTCGAGTCGGCCACCACCAACTGACCGGCGCCGGCGCCCACCAGGCGCGCAATCTTGTCGCCGACGCGCTGCGGCAGGGCCATCCAGCCGGCGCTGTTCCAGCTGCGGATCAGGCCCGTGCCCCATTCGTCCTGCACCACCTGCTGCAGGCGCGCAGCGGCGGCCTTCGGCAGCACGCCCAGCGAATTGCCGTCCAGGTAAATCAGACCCGGGGGCAGTGCGAATTGCTCACTCAGCGGGGCCAGCGGGTCGGCGGCATCGAGCGCCAGGGCGTCTTCACGGGTCATGCAAGTGCTCTTGGAAAGGCGTCCGGGTGGGCGAGTTCACGCAGGACGGCGCGCACCGGCGAGGCGTCGGCCGTGGTCAGTTTCAAGGGCAGGGCGATCAGCTCGTAGTCGCCTTCGGGCACGCCGTCGAGCACCAGGTTCTCCAGCACGCGCAGGCCGCGCTGGCGGATGACCTGGTGGCTGTCCAGCGTCTTGCTGTCGGCCGGGTCGATGCTGGCGGTGTCGATGCCGACCAGCGTCACGCCCAGGTCGGCCAGGCGTGCGATGGTGGCCGGCCCGTAGGCCGCCAGCGCAGCGTCCCAGCGGCCCACCGGCGCCGTGTGGTACGTGCGGACCAGCACGCGCGGCGGCAGGTCTGCCGAGATGGCGTGGGCGATGTGCCGCCATTCGATCAAAGGCCGCGCGTCCAGCGCGTGGATGACGCGGCAGGGCCCCAGGAAAGGCACCAGATCGACCGCACCGATGGCGGCGCCCGCCGCGTCGTAATGCAGCGGTGCGTCGGCGTGCGCACCGGTGTGCGGCGACAACGTCAGCGTGCTGACGTTGACCGGGCAACCCGGTGCGATGCGCGCGGCCCATGTGCTGCTGAAGGGTGCGTCACCCGGGAACACCGGCGAGCCGGCGTGCACCGGCGGCGAGATGTCCCACAGGCGCAAGGCAACACGCGGGGGGTCGGTGCGCAGCATGGGCGGCATCATAGGTCGCCGAGGTCGGCCCACGGGCGCGCGCCCTGCAACGGGGCGCGTCTGCGGGGCGCGTACTTGGCGTGAGTGTCTTTACGGCTTGAACAACGCTGTCATTCAGTTAATCTGTGGGGGGTCAGACAGCCTTGGAGCAACGCCATGAAACCCGTTTCCGAACTCCTGAAGAAGCGCGATGGCACGCTGTGGCATGCGCGCCCCGACGACAGCGTTTTCACTGCTCTGGAACT
>JAYSYH010000185.1:0-1620 GCA_043716645.1 Betaproteobacteria bacterium
CATCCGCCACTGGCCGATTGTCTGGCCGTGGTGTGGTGGAAAGGCGGTGACCCGGAACCAGCGGCCGCCCTGTACGCGCAGGCGGACACCGTACTGGCCTACGGCAGCAATGCATCGCTGGACGCGGTGCGCCGCCAATTGCCGGTGACGACGCGTTTCTTGTCATACGGCCACAAACTGGGTTTCGGCCTGATCGGCAGAGCCGCCCTCGACACCCTGCGCGGGCCCGCTACTGCCCGTCTGGCCGCGTGGGACGTGATGCGTTACGACCAGCAGGGTTGTTATTCGCCGCATGTTTTCTATGCCGAACGCGGGGGCGCGGTGTCGCCGCGCGAGTTTGCGCAGTATCTCGCCAGCGAGCTTGCCAATCTTCAGTGCCGCTTTCCGGTGCGGGCCCTGGCGCTCGAAGATGCCACCGCCATTGCAGGCTGGCGCCAGGCGATCGAGCTGCAGTCGATGGCATTGGGCGCAGAGCGGGTCAGTGAGCTGATCGGAGCCGACGGCGCCGCGTCGTGCGTGGTTTATGCAGATGCAGCACAGCCGTTGGCACCGACGGCGCTGAACCGGAATATTCTGGTAGTCGCGGTCGACGCGCTGGATCAGGTAGTGGCGCAAGTGCAGAAGCACAAGCACTTCTTGCAGACGGCCGGCGTGGCGGCGGCACCGGCCGAGCTGTTCCGCCTGGCGGAGTTGCTGGGAGCGGCCGGTGTGACCCGCATCACTGCGATTGGCTCCATGACCTCGCCCGAGGCGGGTTGGCACCACGATGGCCGGTTCAACTTGCTGGACCTGGTGCGGATAGTCGAGATCGAGCAATCGGCCGAATCTGCTGCCGATGCCATGGCGCCGTACGCGGACTAGGACCGGTCGTGAGTTTTCTCGAATTCCAACAGGTCGGCTTCAGCTACCCCGGCTGGCCCGCGGTGGTGCGCAGCGTCGACTGGGCCATCGCCCAGGGCGAGTTTCATTGCCTGGTCGGGCGCAGCGGTTGCGGCAAGACTACTTTGCTGAAGCTGGCCGCGGGCCTGTTGCATCCCCACACCGGCAGCGTGCGCCTGCAGGGCCAGCCCGTGGTCGCGCCCGGCCCGCAACTGGGCTTCGTGTTCCAGTCGCCGACCCTGCTCGAATGGCATCGGGTGATCGACAACGTGCTGTTGCCGGTGTCGCTGCAGCACAAGCCCAGCGCAACGGAGATCGAAGCAGCGCAGCAGTTGCTGGCGTTGCTCGGCCTGTCTGGCCATCTGCAGCATTACCCGCGGCAGTTGTCGGGCGGCCAGCAAAGCCGCGTGGCGCTGGCCCGTGCGTTGATCCTGAAGCCGGCACTGCTTCTGCTGGACGAACCCTTTGCCGCGCTCGATGCCATCACGCGCGGCGAACTGCAGGACGACCTGCTGCAGCTGTGCCGCCTGCACCGCACGACCGTGCTGTTCGTGACGCACGACATCGCCGAGGCGGTCTATCTCGGCGACCGGGTGGCGGTGATGGACAGCGGCTGCATCGTGCAGGACATCCGCGTGCAAGTCAGCAAGCCACGCTTGCCAGCGATGCGTTACAGCGCCACCTTCAACCAGCATTGCGCGCAGGTGCGCGACGCGATGGATAGGGCGACCGCGTGAAGCG
>JAYSYH010000186.1:0-1616 GCA_043716645.1 Betaproteobacteria bacterium
TCGGTGTGGCAGATGCCGGTGGCCTTGATCTCGACCAGCACCTCGCCGGCGCGCGGGCCTTCGAGGTCGACGGTCTCGATGGTCAGCGGGGCGCCGGCCTTCCAGGCCACGGCTGCGCGGGTTTTCATGCGGGTGTTCCTTGACGATGGCAAAGCCGCAAGCGTACCCGCTTGAGCGTTGCAGAGCGGGGCTGCAGAGTGGGTCGCTGCGGGCCAGAGGCCCGCTCGGTGAAGAAAGGCAAAACCGATGACCTTGCCCGGAAACCTGTCGACACGGCAGAGAGAATCGCCAACATGCCCATCCTTCCCCGCCCCCGCTTTGCCCAGCGCGCCACTCTGGCGCATGCCTGGGTCCTGGCCGTCACCGTCACCGTCACCGCCGCCGCGGCCCAAACGGTGGTTCCGCCCGCCACGCCGCCCGCCACCCCGGCGTCGGCGCCCGCCGCCGCGCAGCGCGTCGAAATCACCGGCGGGCGCAACGCCGCTGTCGACGAACGGCGCCAGAGCACCGCCGCCAAGATCGTCATCGGCCGTGAAGAGATCGACAAGTTCGGCGACGCCACCGTGGGCGAGGTGCTGCGCCGGCTGCCCGGCGTCACCACCCCCGGTGCACCCGGCCGCGGTGGGCCGCCACGCCTGCGCGGCCTGGGGGCCGGCTTCACGCAGATCCTGATCGACGGCCAACGCGTGCCGCCGGGCTTCAGCATCGAAAGCCTGACACCCGAGCAGGTCGAGCGCATCGAACTGCTGCGCGCCCCCACCGCCGAGACCGGCGCGCAGGCCATCGCGGGCACCATCAACATCATCACCCGCGAAGGTTTCAAGCGGCGTTTGAACGAATTGCGCGGCGGCTTCGGCTTCGAGAACGGCACGGTCAGCCCCGGTCTGAACTGGACCCACAACGACAATGCTGGCGACCTGACCTACAACCTGTCGGGCTCGGCCTTTTTTCCGCGCCGTGCCAGCACCAACAGCACCCGCACCACCGTCAACAACATCGGCAGCGGCCTGCTGCTGGAAGACCGCACCGGCACCAGCGCGACGCAGGAAAAGCGCTTCGGCAGCAACCTGACCAGCCGCCTGCAGTGGCGGCTGGGGGGTGCTGATGCAGGCGGCGGCGACCAGTTGTCCTTGACGCCCAGCGTCTTTCACACCGAAGGCAGCAGCCGCACCCAGTTCAACCTGGCCAAGGCCCTGAGCCGGCCGAATACGCCGGGCCTGTACGACTTCGGCACCAGCGAGGGCGACAACCGTTTCACCAACGCCCGATTGGCCTTGCAGTGGCGCCAGCAGGTAGGCCCGGTGCGGCTGGAAGTCAACGGCGGGGGTGGCAGCTTCAAGGCCGTGAGCAACAGCCTGCGCAACGAATTCGGCGCCCTGAATCGCACGCTGGAAGACCACAACGTCACGCGCGAGAAGTCGGTCAACCTGAACTTCAAGGGCACCGGCGTGGCCAGCGGCGGCGGGATTGCTGCATCGGCCAATGCGGCATCGGCCAGTGCGACATCGGCCAGCGAACACAACCTGGTCAGCGGCGCCGAGCTCGACCTGTCGCGGCGCGACGAGTACAAGTCCACGCTGCAGAACGGCCTGCCGCTGCTGCTGGACTACGGCAGC
>JAYSYH010000187.1:0-15575 GCA_043716645.1 Betaproteobacteria bacterium
CACCAACTGGTTGACGTCGGTCTGACCGTTGATGATGCGTTTGTCAGCAGCATTGACGCGGCGCGTCGAAGTGGCTGCGGCCTGCACGGCGCTGGGCACAGGCGCTGCCAAAGCCGCCTTGGCTGCAGTCGCAACAGCCGTTTGCGGCGGGCTGCCATCGAATACCTGCAGCGTGGCAACGACGCGCTGCGCGATCTGCGCAACGGGCGACATCGGAGCCTGAAATGGCGCCTGCGCTGGCACATGAACGGGGACTTTCATCAAGCCCTGCAACGGGGCTTGATTCGGCGGCGTTTTGACTTCGTCTTCCCAGACCAGCATGTGTGTAATCCCTAGCAACTTCAATTATCGGAGTGTTGTGCGCGAACACCAAGCATTGGTTGACAGTGCAGTGTTCCCGTTGTTGCAGCAGCGCATCGACAGAGGCTACAACTGCTGTTGAGCCCAGTCGATACGCAGCCTCATGAAAGCAAGATGGACATGAATGACTTCATTGGCAGGCTTCGCAGTCGGGGTTGTCGATGGAGCAAAACTTGATGTCGCTACCGGGTTCTGCGGCCGCTGCAGAAGCGCCCCCAAAAGCCGTCGGCGAAGCACCGATGTCGCCCATCGACACCGCGTTGTGACTGCCCGCTGCGACCGTTGATTTCTCGGTGTAGGTGGCGCTGGTGGTGCGCAGGTAATAGGTCGTCTTCAAGCCGCGCAGCCAAGCCAGCTTGTAGGTTTCGTCGAGCTTGCGCCCCGACGCGCCGGCCATGTAGATGTTCAGCGACTGCGCCTGATCGATCCACTTCTGGCGGCGTGATCCGGCCTCCACCAGCCAGGTGGCATCGACTTCAAAGGCTGTGCCATACAGGCGCTTGAGTTCGTCGGGTACGCGGTCGATAGGGCGCAATGAACCGTCAAAGTGCTTCAGGTCCATGACCATCACGTCGTCCCACAGGCCAAGCTTCTTCAGGTCGCGCACCAAGTACTCGTTGATGATGGTGAATTCACCTGACAGATTGCTCTTCACCGACAAGTTGGCGAAGCTGGGTTCGATGGATGCGTCGACGCCGATGATGTTGCTGATGGTGGCCGTGGGTGCAATGGCCACGCAATTGCTGTTGCGCATGCCGTGTTCGGCAATGCGCGCACGCAGTGGTGCCCAGTCCAACGTGCTGGACATGTCCACCTCAAGGTGGCCGCCTCGCGCTTCACGCAGCAGGTCCAGAGAGTCTTGCGGCAGGATGCCGCGGTCCCACAGGCTGCCGCGGTAGCTGCTGTAACGGCCGCGTTCTTCCGCCAGTTCGGTGCTGGCCCAGTAGGCGTGGTAACACACAGCTTCCATGCTGCGATCTGCAAAGGCCACCGCTTCGTCGCTGGCATAGGGCAGGCGCAACTGGTAAAGGCAGTCCTGAAAACCCATGATGCCCAAGCCCACCGGGCGATGGCGCAGATTACTGTCACGGGCCTTCTTGACGGCGTAGTAATTGATGTCGATGACGTTGTCGAGCATGCGCATCGCGGTGGCCGTGGTCTTCTTCAACTTGACCCGATCGATCTCACCGTCTTTCAGGTGCTGCGACAAATTGACGCTGCCCAGATTGCAGACCGCGATCTCGGCGTCGTTGGTGTTCAGCGTGATCTCGGTGCACAGGTTCGAAGAGTGGACGACGCCCACGTGGTTCTGCGGGCTGCGCACATTGCAGGCGTCCTTAAAGGTGATCCAGGGGTGCCCGGTCTCGAACAACATCGACAACATCTTGCGCCACAGGTCTTTAGCCCGCATGCGTTTGAAGAGCTTGATCTCGCCGCTGTCGACCTTGCCTTCATAGGCCGTGTAGGCCGCTTCGAAGGGTGCGCCGAATAAATCATGCAGATCGGGGCAGGTGCTGGGGCTGAACAGCGTCCACTGGCCGTCTTCCATCACGCGACGCATGAAAAGGTCGGGGATCCAGTTCGAAGTGTTCATGTCGTGCGTGCGCCGGCGGTCGTCGCCGGTGTTCTTGCGCAGTTCCAGAAACTCTTCCAGGTCGAGGTGCCAGCTTTCCAGATAGGCGCAGACGGCGCCTTTACGCTTGCCGCCCTGATTCACGGCAACCGCCGTGTCGTTGACCACCTTCAGGAAAGGCACCACGCCCTGGCTCTTGCCGTTGGTGCCCTTGATGTAGGAACCCAGGGCCCGCACACGAGTCCAGTCATTGCCCAGGCCGCCAGCGAACTTGCTAAGTAGGGCGTTCTCCTTCAACGCTTCGTAAATGCCGTCGAGGTCGTCGGCCACGGTGGTGAGATAGCAACTGCTCAGCTGCGAACGCCGCGTGCCGGCATTGAACAGGGTGGGTGTGCTGCTCATGAAGTCGAAGCTGGACAGCACGTTGTAGAACTCGATGGCGCGCGCTTCGCGGTCGATCTCGTTCAGTGCCAGACCCATGGCCACACGCATAAAGAAGGCCTGCGGCATTTCGATGCGCACTTCGTCGATGTGCAGGAAATAGCGGTCGAACAGTGTCTGCAGACCCAGGTAGTCGAATTGCAGGTCACGGCTGGCGTCGAGCGCAGCGCCCAGTTTGACCAGGTCGAACTGCAGCATCTTGTCGTCCAGCAATTCGGCCTTAACGCCCTTCTTGATGTACTGCGCAAAGTATTCGGCGTAACGCGCAGCCATCTGGCCTTGCGTGACGTTCTCGCCAAGGATTTCGCGGCGGATGGTGTGCAGCAACAGGCGTGCGGTGGCGCGGGTGTACGACGGCTCTTTCTCAATCATCGTGCGAGCGGCCAGGATGGCGGCCTTGAAGACTTCGTCGAGCGGCACCCCGTCGTACAGGTTGCGCCGCGTCTCGGTCAGGATCGGTTCGGCCTTGACATCGGCGCCCAGGCCGGAGCACGCCGACTCGACCAATTCGCGCAACGCCGCCATGTCCAGCGGCACGCGTTGACCGGCTTCGGTGACGTAAAGCTCCGCGGCCTTGACCGGCGCTGCAGTCACCTGGCGGGCACGTTCTTGCGCGCGGCGCTCGCGATACAGCACATAAGCCCGCGCGACATCGTGCTGGCCGCTGCGCATCAGCGCCAGTTCGACGTGATCTTGGACGTCTTCAATGTGGAAGGTGCCGCCGCCCGGGCGCGAGCGCAGCAGCGCACGCACGACACTTTCCGTCAGGCGCTCGACGGTTTCGCGCACGCTGGCCGATGCCGCGCCCTGTGTGCCGTGCACCGCCAGGAAGGACTTCATCAACGCCACAGCGATCTTGTTCGGCTCGAAAGCCACCACCGCGCCGTTACGGCGAATGATTTGGTAGCCGGCGTAGGCCGCGGCTGCGCCCAGCGCGTTCGCGGCAGCCGAAACGGGGCGAATTGAGGCGGCGGCCTGGGCGCCGCTGGTAGCGCTTGTGAGAGCGCCCGCGGGCGCGGTGTTGGATACGTTGTGCATGCGTTGACCTCAATGGTTCAGTTCTTGTTTTCGAAGCTTCGAAAGAACGACTCTGCAACGAAGCATCCGCACTGCGCATAGCGCAGCCGATGATCGGTTGGGGGAGCCGCACTGGTCTGTGCGGTGCGCCTGGGCCCGGCCTTGCGAATCCCGGGAAGCAGCCCGGGAAGAAGCCCGGAATGAAGCCCGAGGCGGTGGCCCGAACATGGGCGGCGGTGGTGTCTGACGTGTCACGGGATTATGGCCTGAAAGCACTATAGCTGGGGTATGGGCACCCCACAAGCCACTACCGGTAGTGTTCGATCAGGTTCTTCCCGAACGCGGGGGACAGACCCCGAAAGCGCAAGTGCGCGCCCATTCTTCAGACCGGGTCTGGGCGTTCGTTTTCGGCCACACCGACACCCAGGCGAGCCATCCGGTAACGCATCTGGCGCAGCGAAAGACCCAGGCTGGCACCCGCAGCGGTGCGGTTGTAGCGGTGCCGTTCCAGCGCGCGTTCCAGGATGTCGCGCTCGACGCTGTCCAAGTGAGCGGCCAGGTCGACCGGCAGCGCGGGCGCGCCGGCGGCTTGCACAGGCCCGGGCGCCGCTTCGACCTCCAGCGCCTCAACTTCCTGCAGCAGTTCCTCGGGTAAGGCCAGATCCGCACGCCCGATGTCAGCCGTACTGGCTAGCGCCAATGCACGGTGCAGCAGATTTTCCAATTCCCGCACATTGCCCGGGAAGCTGTAGCGCAACAGGTGCTGCAGCGCGTCAGGTGCCAGCGTCGGCAAAGGCAGTACTCCGGCGTCGTGGGCGATGCGCTGCAAGGCCGCCGCGCAAAGTGCGGGGAGATCCGCGATGCGCTCGCGCAGCGGTGGCACGGCAATGCGAATGACGTTCAGCCGGTAGTACAGGTCTTGCCGGAAGCGGCCGGCCTGCACCTCGGCGCCCAGGTCGCGATGTGTGGCGCTGACGATGCGCACATTGACCGGCGTCTCAGCCACGGCGCCTATCGGCCGTACGGCGCGTTCCTGGATCACGCGCAGCAGCTTGCTCTGCATCTGCAGCGGCAGGTCGCCGATCTCGTCAAGGAAGAGCGTGCCGCCCTGGGCGGCCTGGAAGAAGCCTTCGCGGTCTTCGTTGGCACCGGTAAACGCACCTTTGCGGTAGCCGAAGAATTCAGCTTCCAGCAAAGCATCGGGTATGGCGCCGCAGTTGACGGCCACGAAAGGCAGCGCAAACCGCGGCGAGACCTGGTGGATGGCGCGCGCCACCAGTTCCTTGCCGGTGCCCGATTCGCCGTGTACCAGCACCGGCGCCATGCTGCGCGCCACGCGTTCAACCAGATCGCGCACCTGCTGCATGGCCGCAGAACTGCCGACGATGCGTTCCAGGGCCGGGTGCACGCCGGGCGCAGGCAGGGTCGGCAGCAATCGCGCAACAACGCTTGCGGGGGCAGCGTTCGGCGCGTTCGGCGCGTTCGGCATACGGCCCAGCGCTGAGGCCACCACCGCGCGGAACTGCCGCAGGTCCACGGGCTTCGTCAGGTAGTCGTAGGCGCCAGCCTTCAGCGCTTCCACGGCGTTTTCCGGTGAGCCGTAAGCCGTGATGATGATCGCCTTTTCGCGCCGGCCGGCTCCGTCCATGCGACGCAGCAGGTCCAGCCCGGTGCCGTCGGGCAGGCGCATGTCGGTGATGACGAGCTGATAACCGGCCGGCCCTCGGGACTGCAGCAAGGCCCAACCCTCTTCCACCGAACCCGCGCATTCGACGTCATAGCCCTCGCGCAACAGCGTCAGCTCGTAAAGCGTGCGCAAGTCGGGTTCGTCGTCCACCACCAAGAGGCGCAGGCTGGAGACGGGGCTGGCGGCTGCGGGGCTCACAGGGGCTCCAGTGGCAAGGTGTTGGCGAGGTCGCCGCACGCCGCACGCCGCATGCTCACCGTGAATTCGTTGCGCAGGCGTTCGGCGCTGGCGCGCGGGCGGTATTCGATGCGCGCGCCGTAGCGTTCGCACAACTCGCGGCAAATGTACAAGCCCAGACCGGAACCCCGGCTGCGCGTGCTGAAGAAGGGCTCAAACAGATGGCGCTCGACTTCCGGCGCGATCGGCGGGCCGTCGCTGAACACCGACAGCTGCACCCAGTGCTCGTCGCGGGCTGCCAGGCGCAGAAAGATCGCACCGGGGGCTGCGCCGGCATGGCGGTGGGCGTTGTCCAGCAGGTTGACGAGCACCCGGCGCAGGTGCTCCGCGTCAAAGACCACACCCAGGCGTGCCGTGGGCAATTCGAAGCGCAAGCGGCTGTCGGGCGCCAGCGCCACATCGGCAATGCGCGACCAGTCCACCGTGACTTCACCGACCGCAGCGGTGGCGTCGATGGCCTGCACCTCGGGCGCGGTACCAGGCGCCACTTCCATCACGTCGTCCACCAGGCGCTTCAGGCGCAGCACGTTATCGGCCACCATTTGCGCCAGACGCTGTTGCGCGGGCAGTGTCAGGTCTTCCTGCAGCAGCGCGTTGGCCTGCGCAATGGCCATCAGCGGGTTGCGGATTTCGTGCGCGATGCCGGCCGATACCCGCCCCATCGCCGCCAACTTTTCCTGCCGGATGCGGGCCTGCAACGTGCGCAGATCTTCCAGCAGCAGCACCGCATGCGGATCGGTGGCCGGTGCTTCGCCGGCGCCGTCGGCAGGCAGCCCGTCGCGATGCACGCGGCGTCCGCGCATAAAGCGCACGCGCAGGCGCAGGGTGCGCGTCAAGCCCTCGGCGAAAACCAGCGTCACATCGCTGCCCGCCTCGGGCCAGTTGTTGTCGGCCAGCGCCTGCGCGGCGGCCACACGCAGGGCCGACCAGGCCGGCGAGCGGTCCAGTGAAAACGGTGCCGGCACGCTCAGGCCCTGGTCCACCAGCAGCGCACGCGCCGCCGGGTTGGCAGCGCGCACGCGCAGGCTGCGGTCGACGACCAGCACGCCGTCGGCCATTTCCTCGATCACCAGCCGGTTCAGTTGCGCCTGCTGCCGCGCCAGTTCCCGGCTGCCGCGCGCGGCCAATTCTTCACGCGCCAGACGCCCGGCCAGTTCGCCGGCCAGCAGCGTGATCAGGAACAAGCCCAGCCCGGCTAGGCCGGATTGCAGCATCAAGGCCGGCGCGTCGGTGCTGCTGGGCGCCGTGCGCCAAGTCACGGCCAGCAGCAGCAAGGCCACCGCAGCGGCAGTGCCCAGGGCTCTGAGGCGGCCGGTCAGCACGCCGGCCATCAGCACCGGCAGCACCAGCAACGCCGCGTAGTTAAAGGACGAGCCGGCCTCCAGCACGTGCAGCAACGCAAAGGCCAGCAGGTCGACACCGATGGTGGCCAGCCATTGCCGGCGGCGCTGGCCCAATTGCGGCTGCGGCTGTGCCATGCGGTTGAAACGCGGCAGCAGCCACAGCGTGATGGCCTGCACCGCGTAGAACAGCGACACCAGCGCCATCGACTCGGTGCTGCGCGTGCCCAGCAGGCTGCCCACGCCCTGCACAGCCACCAGACTGATGCCGACTACCGCGCGCGCCGCGGTGTAGCTGCGGTAGATGCGCGCCAGAGCGCTGTCTTGCGCCTGCACCAGATGCTGCGCCTGGCGCAGCAAAGACTTGCCACCGTCCTGCGCCTCACCTGCAGCCAGCCACCCGGCGTCGAAAAAAGAATCGCCACCCTGGTCGTTGGGGCCGAACGCACTTGGCGCGGCGTCGGCAATGCGTCGCCCACCGGTGGCCCGACGGTCGTCGCGGCGGCCGTCCGCACTGCGCCGCTCGGCATTCGCGGGGTTCATGCGGGGTTCAGGCGCCACGTGCACCACCTACGCCATCTGCGCCATCTGCTCCGCAGAACCTGCGCGTCCGCGGCGCGCAACAGCCTGTCTGCGGCTTCAACGCGGTCCGGCCAGCCGATGCGCGTCGCTGCAGTAAGCACGGCCTGCGGCGTCCTGCACGGTGTCAGATTGCGGCAGGTGCACACCGCAATGCACGCAGGCCAGCATCTGGGCCGGCGGCTCCGACGCTTTCGACGTTTTTGACGCGTTGGGCGATTCTGGCGGGCCTTTGCGGGACGACGGCGGCGGCTCTGCGCGGCCCTTGCTTTTCAGCATCCACAAGGCAAAAACAATGACCAGCAAAAGGAGCAGGAATTTCATCGGCAAGGTGCTGCCATCAACCAGCCGGACGGCCCAGCAGGACTTCCATCACGAAGCGCGAACCGACGTAAGCCAACAGCAGCAGCACCGCACCGCCGTACAGCCAGCGCGTGGCCTTGCGGCCGCGCCAGCCGCGCAGCCTGCGACCCACCAACAGGGCCGCGAAAACCGCCCAGGCCATCAGCGAAAACACCGCCTTGTGGTCGGACCAGCGCCATTGCACCGTGGTGGCTATGCCCAGCAGCAAGGTGGCGGTCAGCACCGCGAAGCCGACTTCGACGAAGCGGAAGGTCAGGCGTTCCAGCTGCAGCAACGGCATGCCCAGCGCGCGGCCGGGTGCAGCCCGGGCAGCGCCTTGCAGGCCCGCGCGCATGCGGCGCTCGGCCGCGTCCAACATCAGGCCGTGCACGACAGCGGCGCCAAACAGCGCATAAGCCCCGACGCCCAGCGTGAAGTGCAGTGGCGCCAGCGGCGAGTTGATGGGCCGAAATTCGCCCGGGTAAGCGGCCACAGTCAACATGGCTACCAAGCCGGCCAACGCCAGCCACTGGCGCACGGCGGGCAGCGGCACCAGGCGGCTTTCGATGCTGTAGACGGCGATCACCAGCCACACCGTCATCGACAGCACCGGCGCGAAACCCAGCCGCGCGCCGGGCTCGGGCAAGCCGATGCCGGCGATATCGATCAGCAGCAGCATGCCGTGCAAGATCCAGCCGCCGACCAGGGCTACCGCCGAGTAGCGGAGCAACGCCTGCACCGGCACGGTGGCCAGCAAATACAGCGCCACCGTGACCAGCACCAGCAGCGTGCCACCACCCGGCGCCAGCGTGGGAGGGGTCGTCGATAGAATCATGCTGACAGTGTAATGACCGCAGGCCCTTCGTCGGCCACCTGCCGATGACCATGGCTACCACTCTCTCAGACCGTCTGTCACGGATGGTCAAAACGATGCGCGGCCAGGCCCGCATCACCGAAAGCAACGTCCAGGACATGCTGCGCGAGGTGCGCATGGCCTTGCTCGAAGCCGACGTGGCGCTGCCTGTCGTGCGCGACTTCATCGCCCGCGTCAAAGAGCAGGCACTGGGCCAGGAAGTTGCCGGTTCGCTGAACCCGGGGCAGGCGCTGGTCGGCATCGTGCACAAGGAACTCGCCGCGACGATGGGCGATGTGGGCGTGGCCGGCGCACACGGCAGGCCCGTGTCCGAACTGAACCTGAACGCACAACCACCGGCGGTGATCCTGATGGCCGGCTTGCAGGGTGCCGGCAAGACCACCACCACGGCCAAGCTGGCCAAGCACCTGATCACCAAGCTGAAGAAAAAGGTGTTGACGGTGTCGGCCGACGTCTACCGGCCGGCGGCCATCGAACAGCTGAGGACCGTGACGGCACAGGCCGGTGCCGAATGGTTCCCGTCCGACCCCGGCCAGCAGCCGCGCGACATTGCAATGGCCGCGCTGGATTACGCCCGCCGCCACTACTTCGACGTGCTGCTGGTGGACACCGCTGGCCGCCTGGGTATCGACGCGGCCATGATGGCCGAGATCACCGAACTGCACGCGCTGCTGCACCCCATCGAAACGCTGTTCGTCGTCGACGCGATGCAGGGCCAGGACGCCATCAACACCGCCCGTGCCTTCAAGGACGCGCTGCCGCTGACCGGCGTTGTACTCACCAAGCTGGATGGCGACTCGCGCGGCGGCGCGGCCATGTCGGTGCGGCAGGTCACCGGCGTGCCGATCAAGTTTGCGGGCACCTCCGAGAAGATCGACGGGCTGGAGGTCTTCGACGCCGAACGCCACGCCGGCCGCGTGCTGGGCATGGGCGACATCGTCGCGCTGGTCGAAGAGGTGCGGAAGGGCGTAGACATCGAGGCGGCGCAAAAATTCGCCGACAAGATGAAGGCCGGTGGCGGCTTCGACCTGAACGACTTCCTGGGCCAGATCAGCCAGATGAAGAAGATGGGGGGCATGGCCAGCCTGATGGAGAAGCTGCCCAGCCAGCTGACCGCCAAGACGGCTGGTGTCGACATGGGCAAGGCCGACCGCGACGTGAAGCGCATGGAAGGCATCCTGAACGCAATGACGGCCAAGGAACGCCGCACACCCACGCTGCTGATGGACGGCAAGAGCAAGGCCAGCCGCAAGCGCCGCATCGCGACCGGTGCGGGGGTGCAGATCCAGGACGTCAACCGGTTGCTGAACCAATTCGACCAGATGCAATCGATGATGAAGAAAATGAAGGGTGGCGGCCTGATGAAGATGATGAAGCGCATGGGTGGCATGGGTGGCATGGGTGGCATGGGTGGCATGGGTGGCGGTGGCGGTGGCGGTGGCGGCGGCGGCGGTTTCCCCGGCATGCCGCGCTGACGGTTCGATCGGCTGAACGCGCATCAAGCGCGGCGGCTCCGATACGGCTCGATACGCTTTCGAACCAAATGTGGTTGATTGCGCATCGGCTGTGGCAGAAGGTCATGGTTTGTGTCAGCGTTCGGCCCAGACACCATGGATTTCCTGCCACCACAAAGCGCCTGGGCCCTGCCCTCGCTGTTCCTGCTGCTGCTCAGCTGGGCCACGCTGCGTCTTCGACTTCGCTTGCGCAGCCGTCAGCAGCGCGGCCACCACCCTGCCACAGAAGCGCTGGACACGGTGGTCGACTGGCCGCCGCAAGCCGTGCGCGTGCTCACTGTCAGCGAGCGACAGGCCTACGAACTGCTGCGCCGCGCGCTACCCGGTTACCTGGTGCTGGCGCAGGTGCCGCTGTCGCGTTTCATCAGCGTGCCGCGGCGCCACGCCTACATCGAATGGGTGCAGCGCGTTGGCTTGCTCAGCGCCGACCTGCTGCTGTGCGATGCCGGCTCGCGCGCGCTGGTTGCCATCGACATCCGCTCGCCCGGCGAAACACCGCGCGCCCAGCGCCGCCACCGACGCATGCAGCGGGTGCTGCAGGCCGCAGACATTCACGTGCTGACCTGGTACGAAGGCGAATTGCCCACGCTGGTGGAAGTGCGCCTGCAGCTGACACCGCTGCTCAGCGGCCAGCCGGCGACTTCCCGACCGATGCCGCTGCAGCCCGTGCAGACGCTCGCTGCAGCCTTGGCCGCGGGCGACGCAGCGGCCACTCAACAGACCGCCGATGACGCCAATGAACCGGTGCCGTCGGCGTTTTTCGAAGATGCCGAGCTGGCGCCAGGGCGGCGTTGACGGCAGGACCGTCGCACAGTGCTCTTGGGACCCACCGGCTGATCAGTCGATCAGCCCAGCAGTGCGGTGGCGAATTCACGCGCGTTGAAGGTCTGCAGGTCTTCCATGCGCTCACCGATGCCGATGAAATAGACCGGCACCACGCGCCCTTCCTCAACGCCCCACCGCGCAATGGCCGCCAGCACGCCGCCTTTGGCCGTGCCGTCCAGCTTGGTGACGATCAACCCCGTCAGGCCCAACGCCGCATTGAAGGCCTTGACCTGGGCCAACGCGTTCTGCCCGGTATTGCCGTCCACCACCAGCAGCACCTCGTGCGGCGCGCCGGCCTGCGCCTTGGCAATCACGCGCTGGATCTTTTTCAGCTCTTCCATCAGATGCACTTGCGTGGGCAAGCGGCCCGCCGTGTCGGCGATGACCACGTCGCAGCCGCGCGCGCGGCCGGCGGTGACGGCGTCGAAAGTCACAGCCGCCGGGTCGCCGCCTTCCTGACTGACGATTTCGACGCGGTTGCGGTCAGCCCAGACCACCAACTGTTCACGCGCGGCGGCGCGGAAGGTGTCGGCTGCTGCCAGCAGCACCTTGCAGTTGGCCTGCGCCAGATGCCGCGTGAGCTTGCCGATGGTGGTGGTCTTGCCGGCCCCGTTGACACCGGTGACCATCATCACCGTGGGCCCCGGCGGGTTGGAGGGCGACGGGGCACCGATGACCAGGGCATGTTCCAACGGCTGCAGCAAGTCGGTCAGCGCGTCGGCCAGCAGCGCCTTCACCACCGCAGGCTCGGTGGCCTTGGCGTCCTTCACGCGGCGTTTCAAGTCGGCAAGCAGGAATTCGGTGGCAGCCACGCCAGTGTCGGCCATCAGCAAAGCGGCTTCCAGCTCTTCGTACAACGCGTCGTCGATGCGGGTGCCGGTGAAGACCTGGGCGATGCCCGACCCCGTCTTGCGCAGACCCTGGGCCAGACGGCTGAACCAACTGCCTCGAGGCTCCGCACTCGGCTCGACACTCGGCTCCACATTCGGCTCGGTCCTCTGCTCCGGCGTGGCGGTGACAACGGGCGGCACCATTGACGCCGAATCTGCCGTCGGCGGCAGGGTAGCCGGGGTAGCGTGGGCCGAATCGGAAACGGGCGCCGGCGGCTTTTTCTTGAAGAAACTGAACATCGGATGCAAGACGAAGACCAAGCCTTTTCGCGAGATGTCAGGCTCGCTATAATCTGCAGCTCAGGCGCTTTAGCTCAGCTGGTTAGAGCGACGGAATCATAATCCGCAGGTCCGGGGTTCAAATCCCTGAAGCGCCACCAGAACCAGAAGCCCTTGTAGATCATCGATCTGCAAGGGCCTTTTCACGTCTGGGGGTCCATTCAGGAGGTCCACATGGGCACCCCGCGACCGGCACGCCCGTCCAGAAGAAATCTGGGGTTTTCTACATCCGGGTGCTTTTGGGCAAGACTTTATTTCTTAGTGAAAGCAAACGCTAACTTAATACAAAAGACTTGACAACTGCGCGCAAACTATTGGCTGGACTGAACACCCTCCTCCAGCGCACTCACATGAACGACAGGAAGGCCGTCGTGGATCAATTTCTTCAACACACCACCAGCCCCTGGACGCTACCCGGCGGTCTTCACGCAAATGACGAGGACGATCAGCGCCGACTCAGCGCATTCCTGAAAAGCCATCCAGTGATCGAGCAGGCTGTCGCGGAACGCATCGCCTCGATGCCGTGGCACGCCGCGACAACGACGCCGCCGCCGCCGATTGCCGTGCAGCCACAGTTGCAACTGGTCGCTCAGGTGCCTCAGGTCGTCGTGGCCGACCCGATTGCGTCGACGCCATCGAAATCGCCCCGGTCTACCGTTGCGCCCACGCATCGTCCGGTCTTGCCCGGACCGCTGCCCAAGCGCACGAAACGGTTCAAGGAGGCCTGCATCCAGTACGCCGATCGCTACAAACTGAATCTGAAGGCGCAGGGGGGACGAACGTCGGACGACAAGGACCGCCTATTCGACCATCTCCTGGACTTTTTGCACGTCAAATACCCTGAGCTGGGTGAAGACCCCTTCGTGCAGGAAATCGACGCCTCGCATCTCAGCGACTTTCTGGCGATGCAAGCAAAACGAATTGGCCGGCGCGTCAATGCGGATGCCGAAGCTGAAGTCACCGCGCCAAAAAGCGATGTTAAAAAAATTCAGCGACCTGAACCACCTCTTCAGCTACTTCCGCTGCATTTTGAAGGCGACGCTTGAAGACCGGGCATCAGACATGTCGGAAGCGGCGGAGACGTGGAAGGAGCGCGCCAATGCAGAAGACGTGCACTACGAACCGTTTAACGACGGCCACATCAATGCAATCTTCAATCCCGAGACTCTTCTCGCTTGAACTCGCGATCCGGACCACTTCTGGAATCCGATCATCGGTCTCCACCTTGGCCTGCGCCTGGGGAAATTCGTGGCCGCCAAGGTCTGCGACATCGGGCACATCGATGAGATTGATGTCTGGTACCTCGACATCACCGACGAAAAGGCCAAAAACAAGAACTCCGTTCGACGACTACCGATCACAGAGCCGCTGATCAGGCTCGGTTTTCTGCGTTACGTGGACCACTTCCGCAGCCTCCGTGCAGAGTACTTTTCCCGCACCGGGACTGGACATGTTCGGCAGCCGAGCGCGACCGGTCCAAGTGCCAAAGCGGCAGGTTCGGGAGCTATCTGAATATCCTTGAAATCCTTGAGCGCTGCTACGTGCTTCACAGTTTTCGCCACACCGTCGTTAACCTCCGTGAGCCGCATGCCAGCCCGCTCTCATCGCGCCAACACGAGGTGCGCTTTCGCACGGACTCACCCGCACACTGAGCGCATATTAGGAAGCACTGTTGGCGATCGTTGAACGATTGGCATTGCCTTGACAGTGCTCAAGGCCGCAAGCCACGGGCAGGCGCACAGTCAACCGAAGCTCCGGCAGCCAGTGGCAGACGTGGATCAGTCAGAGCAATGGAGTCCGGCAAGGTGATCGCAATGTGACCCTGTGACGCCCAACGGTCTGCGGCAACGAGTGCGAACGCGAGGTCATGGCATGCAGATCAAAGTTCTGGGATCGGGGTGCAGCAAATGTCGCAGCACGATCGGCGTCATTGAGCGGGCAGCGCAGGCCTTGGGGGTCGAGGTTCAGATCATGAAGGTCGAGAACCCGGAGGAGATCAAGCGCTACGGCATTCACGCGACTCCCGCGGTGGTCATCGACGACAAGGTCGTGCACAGCGGCGGGTTGCCGTCGCACGAAGAGGCGCGAGCATGGCTGGAACCCCCCATCATGGGCTTCCTGAACCAACCGACTCGACATCTGTTCTTCACCGGCAAGGGTGGTGTGGGCAAGACTTCGCTGTCGACCGCTGCCGCGCTGACGCTTGCGGACGCGGGCAAGAAGGTGCTGCTGGTCAGTACCGACGCAGCTTCCAACCTCGACGAGATGCTCGGCATCGAGCTTCGCAACACCCCCGTGCCGGTGCCCGGTGCATCTGGTCTGTCGGTGCTGAACATCGACCCCGACAACGCAGCCGAGTCGTATCGCCAGCGCGTTCTGGCGCAGATGGGCGCAAGCGCCAGCGCGGAAGAACTCTCGACCGTGCGTGAACAGCTGTCCGGCGCCTGCACCACGGAGATCGCCTCCTTCGACGAGTTCTCTTCCCTTCTGGCCGACGGCGCCGAAGCCTATGACCACATCGTCTTCGACACGGCGCCGACGGGGCACACCCTGCGGTTGCTCAGTCTGCCCAAGGCATGGACCGGGTTTCTGGACGGCAACGACCGTGGCGCCTCCTGCCTTGGGCCGCATTCGGGCTTGAAGATGCAGGAGGTGCGCTTCAAGGCCGCGCTCGACGCCTTGAGCGATCCGGCGAAGACCACGGTGATTCTGGTGACGCGACCGGACAAGGGTGCCATCGCCGAAGCGGCGCGCACCTCGGGCGAGTTGCATGAGCTGGGCTTGAACAACCAGCGGCTGGCGATCAACGGCGTGTTCCATGCCAGTGACGGAACCGACGTGGTGGCACGCGCCATAGAGGACCTGGGGCAGCAGGCGCTGGACGCGATGCCAGCGTCGCTGCGTGCACTGTCTCAGGACCGCGTACCGCTGCGGGCCTTCGACATGGTCGGCCTACCCGCCTTGCGCGCGTTGCTGACCGCCGGTGCCGGCCCAATCACGGCGCACATGACTTCGGTGGTGGTCGCCAGTGAAAGGCTTCCAGGCCTGGAGGCGCTTGCCGACGAGTTGGCCGCTGCCGGACACGGGCTGATCATGGTGATGGGCAAGGGCGGTGTCGGCAAGACGACGGTCGCTGCCGCGCTGGCTTTGGGGCTCATCCAGCGCGGCAAGACCGTGCACCTGAGCACCACCGATCCGGCGGCCCACCTGGCGGGCACGCTGAACGGCGATGTGCCGGGTTTGAACGTGAGCCGCATCGACCCGAAGGTCGAGACGCAGCGTTACATCGACAAGATCATGGCCGCCAAGTCACCACACCTCGACGCGGCCGGGCAGGCGCTGCTGCTGGAAGACCTGCAATCGCCCTGTACCGAGGAGGTGGCCGTCTTCCACGCCTTCTCGCGCATCGTCAGCGAGGGCCGCAGCGCCTTCGTGGTGCTGGACACCGCGCCCACCGGCCATTCGATGCTGCTGATGGACGCGACCGGCGCCTACCACCGGCAGATGACACGTGAGTTCGAAGGGCACGGTAGCTCCCACATCGTCACGCCCTTGATGCGGCTGCAGGACGCCGCGTACACGAAGATCATTCTGGTCACGCTGCCGGAAGTGACGCC
>JAYSYH010000188.1:0-15480 GCA_043716645.1 Betaproteobacteria bacterium
AATTACCCGGTGGCCATCGGCAACCGCATGCACGACCCGTGCGATCTGCAGCGCGATCTGCAGCGTGACATGCCGCGTGAAGTGGCCACCGTGGTCGGCCCGCTGTGCACGCCGCTGGACCTGCTGGCCGACCGGATGCCGCTGGCGGTGGCGCAAGAGGGCGACCTGGTGGTCATCTTTCAGTCCGGCGCTTACGGCGCCAGCGCCAGCCCCCAGGGGTTCCTGGGCCACCCCACTTGCGCCGAAGTGCTGGTCGGGTGACCGGCCAGCCAGGCGCCAAGGAATACCGGACCCGCGCGCTGGCGGCGTCGCACATGCCCCCGTTCAAGGGGGGCGCGGTGGTGCCGATCTGGCAAGCCAGCCTCTAGACTTCACGGCAAATTTGCTTACTTGAAAGGTTGGCCATGCATCAAGTGATCCGCACCCTGGCTTGGGTGGCCGCAAGCGGCCTGGTGGCCGGTCATGCATCTGCTCAGGGCGCCTGCCCTGGTGGCAGCACCCGCATCACCGGCCCGGCACTGCAAACCTTGATCAGCGGCAACACCGTGTGCGCCGCCAGTTCGACCAACGCCGACACCTGGCAGGAATTCCACCAAGGTGCGGGCTCCGGCGCCTTGATCGACTGGAAGCGGGGGATGGGCCACGCCACGGACCCGACCGCCACTGTCGGCACCTGGGCTGCTGGCAATGACGCCAATGCCGTGTTGACCCACACCTATGGCGCCGCGTCCTATTCCTGGCTGGTTTGCCAGCAGGGTATGACGCCCAACTACGTGCTGGCATCCACCGGTAGCGCCGGCAACATCACCGGCGTCACCGTTAAATCGGGGCAGGGCGCCTGCGGCAGCCTTGCCAACGCGTCGATCAACGATGTGCGCCCGGTCACCCGGCGGGCACCGGTCCCGGCGCCTGCCACCCGCGCGCCCTGAACGCGTTGCGCTGACGCTGCGTGCGCCGTGCGGCGCTCGGTGGTGTTCGGTGGTGTTCGGTGGTGTCCCACCGCTTTGAAGCCCCCACCGCGCGGCATCATCGCGGGGTGACCCGGCTCTCGACCCGCACTGCATGAACCGGCCCGCCACTGCGTTGTGGCTGGCGCTGGGCTACGGCCTGTTCGTGGTCTACGGCAGCTTGGTGCCGCTCGAATTCCGGCCACTGCCGCTGGACGAAGCCTGGGCCCGCTTCGAGCGCATTCCCTTTCTGCATTTGGGCCTGGAATCGCGGGCCGACTGGGTGGCCAACGGCGTGCTGTACGCCCCGCTGGCTTTCTTGGGTGCGCGCGCCGCGTTCGAGCGCGGCCTGCCGCAGGTGCTGGCTGCGGCGCTGGCGGCGTTGCTGTGCGGTGCGCTGGCGGTCGGCGTGGAATTCACGCAGCTCTACTTTCCGGCCCGCACCGTTTCGCTGAACGACATCCTGGCCGAGTGCATCGGCAGCGTGCTGGGGGCGTGGTCGGCGCCACTGTTGTCGCGCTGGCTGGACCGCCTGGCGCAGGGCTGGCGCAGCGGCGGCGCCCGGCTGCTGCCGCGGTTGCTGGAGCTGTATGCGGTGGTCTACGTGCTGCTGTGCTTCTTCCCATTCGATTTGTTGCTATCGCAGGCCGAGCTGGCCGGGAAATGGCAGTCGAAGCACTGGGGCCTGTGGCTAGCGCCGCAAGACCGCGGGCTGTTCCTGACCGCGCTGCAGTGGCTGGTGGAGGTGGCGATGGCCCTGCCCATCGGGGCGCTGCCGGCCTTGCGGCTGCGCGCCGGTGGGCGTTTCTCGTTGCCGGTGCGCGCGGCAGTGGCCGGCTTGCTGCTGGGCTTGCTGATCGAAGTCGGCCAGTTCTTCGTGTCCTCGGGCATCAGCCAGGGCGCGTCGGTGCTCAGCCGGGGGCTGGGCGTGGCGGCCGGTGCAGCCCTGCTGCCCCGGGTGCAGGCGCAGGGCTGGGCTGGCCTGCGCGCGACGCTGCGGCCCTGGGTGCTGCCGCTGTGGGCGGTCTACCTGCCGCTGCTGGCGGCCGTGAACGGCGCCTTCAAAAACGGCTGGCACGGTTGGCATGGCGCCACCGGGGCCTGGGCTTCGTGGCAGTCGACCCACCTGTTGCCCTTCTACTACCACTACTACACCTCGGAAGCGCTGGCGCTGTTCAGCCTGGGCAGCGTGGCGCTGATGTACCTGCCGGTGGCGGCGTTGGGCTGGGCGTGGGGCCTTGGGGCCGGTCCGGTTGCCGGACTCACGGCAGGCCTGGTGCTGGTGGTTGAATTCGGCAAGCTGTTTGTCGACGAGCTGCATGCCGACCCGACCAACGCGCTGGTGGCCGTGGCCGGCAACGCGCTGGCGCTGGCGTTGCTGGCGCTGGCGCAGCGGCAATCCCCTGGGCCCGCGGCTGGGCCGGCGCATGCCACCTCGGCACCCGTTCCGCCGGCTGCTGGCCCGCTGCAGCCGGCAGCCCCGCGCTGGCCGTGGCTGCTGGTGCTGCCGCCGGTGGCTTTGTGGGCGCTGGCGTTTCCGGTATTTCCCTTCGCGCTGCTGGCGGGGTTGACGGCCGCCGCGCTGCTCGTCGGCCGCTGGCCGGTGCTGGCCTTGGGCTTGATACCGGCGGCGCTGCCGGTGCTGGATTTCGCGCCCTGGAGCGGCCGCTTCTTCCTGGATGAATTCGACCTGCTGCAGGCCGTCTGCCTCGCCGTCGCCTTCGCCCGCCTGCCCCGCCTGCCCCGCCGGCCTCGCGCGCCCCACGTTACGGCCGCGCAGGCGGTGCGGCCCCGCCCGCTCCGCCCCCGACCGCTGACCTGGGCTTTCGCCGCGCTGGGCTTGAGCCTGGCCCTGAGCGCGTTGCGCGCGCTGTGGCCGCCGGTCTGGCCCGACGACAACAGCTTTGGCAGCTACACCAGTGCCTTCAACGCGCTGCGCGTCGCCAAGGGCGCGCTCTGGGCCTGGCTGTTCGTGGCGCTGTGGCGGCGGTTGCCCGACGCGCCACTGCAGCGCAGCCGGGTGTTCAGCGCGGGGTTGTTGACGGGCTTGGCCTTGACCGTGGCAGTCGTGGGCTTCGAGCGTGCCGTCTTCGCGGGTCTGTGGGACTTCGCGGCCGACTTCCGTGTCACCGGCCCTTTCTCGGCCATGCACAAAGGCGGCGCCAGCATCGAGTGCTTCCTGGCCGTGGCCTCGGCGTTTGCCATCGCCACGGTTTTGCAACCTGGCCCGCTGGGCCGCGGCTGGCCATTGCGGCTGGCCGCGTTGCTGGCCGCGTTGCTGGTCTTGACCGGCGCTGCCTACGCCTTGATGGTCACCTATTCGCGCAACGGCTACGCCGCGCTGGCGGTGGTGCTGCTGAGTTCGGTGCTGGGCTCTGTGCTGGGGTCTGTGCTGGGTTCTGTGCGGGTGTCGATGGTGGCGTCCGCTCGGGCGCCGGCCGTGTCGGGCTTGCAGCGTGCGCAAGGTTGGCGCCAGGGGCTGGCCGGCGCCGCTGTGGCGCTGCTGCTGGTTGCCATCGCGCTGCCCATCGCGTTGGGCAGCTACGCGCGGCAGCGGCTGGCGCAGTCGACACAAGACCTGGCGCTGCGTCAGGCGCATTGGGCCGATGGCTTGGCGCTGCGCGACGGCAGCTGGACGACGGCGCTCGTCGGCATGGGCATCGGCCGCTACCCGCAGGCCCACTATTGGCGCAGCGCCGAGCCGGTGCATGCCGCCAGCTACAGCCTGGCGCGTGAAGCCGACGGCACAGGCGAACGGCGTTACTTGCGGCTGGGGCAGGGTGCAACGCTGTATGTCGAGCAGATCATCCAGCGCCCTGAAATCGGCGCGCTGCGCCTGTCGATGAACTGGCGCGCCAGCCCGGGCCAGCCCGGACCTCAGGTGCTGCTGTGCGAAAAATGGACGCTCACCTCGCTGGGCTGCGCCACGGCCAGCGCAGTGCCGCCGCGCGGCAGCCGCGACGAGAGGCCCGCTGACCCGGCCGCAGCCGCGCCTGCCGCCACAGCGGCGTTAGCTGCCACTGCTGCCACTGCTGTCACTGCTGCGTCAGCCGGCCCCTGGCAGCGCGCCGAGTGGGTGCTCGACGCCTCGCAACTGCTGGCCCGCCCGGCGCCCTGGCGTGCACCGCTGAAACTGTCGCTGCTGACTCCCGATCAGGGCTGGTTGGACGTGACCGGGGTGCGCCTGCGCACCGCGCTGGGCGACGACCTGCTGGCCAACGGTGATTTCGCTCACGGCATGGACCGCTGGTTCTTCGCCACCGACAAAGACCCGCCCTGGCAGCTGCACAGCCTGCCAGTGGCCGTACTGTTCGACCAGGGGTGGCTGGGCGCGCTGGCCTGGTCGGCGCTGGCGCTGACCGCGCTAGGCGGCGGCGCGCTGGCCGTGTGGCGCGGCCATGCGCTGGTGCCGGCCGCTGTGCCGGCCTTGCTGGGCTTTGCGGTGTCAGGCGCGCTGAACACGCTGATCGACGCGCCGCGCTTCCTGTGGCTGCTGCTGGTGCTGCTGTGGCTGGCCGGCGCAGCGCGACCCGCAGAGGTTGTGGGGGTTCTGGAAAAACCTGGGGCCAGCTGAAAGGGCCCAGCGGGTGGCACACCTTAGAATTCGCGGTTCGCCCGGGCTTGCCGGGCGCCCCATCAGGATCACCCGCCGTGTTCATTTCCGAAGCCTTTGCCCAGACCGCCCCGGCCGCTGCCGCTGGCGGTGCCGAATCCTCGCTGCTGAGCCTGGCGCCGTTGGCGCTGATGTTCGTGGTGCTGTACTTCATCATGATCCGGCCGCAGATGAAGAAGCAGAAGGAACACAAGGCCATGATCGAGGCGCTGGCCAAGGGTGACGAAGTCGTCATCGGTGGCGGCGTCATCGGCCGTGTGGCCAAGCTGGGCGAAAGCTTCGTCCATGTCGAGGTGGCCAACAACGTCGAACTGCAGGTGCAGCGCGGCGCGGTCATCCAGGTGCTGCCCAAGGGAACGTTCAAGTAGGAGCGTTCGGCATGAACCGCTACCCCTTGTGGAAGTACGCGATCCTCGGCATTGCGCTGCTGATCGGCCTGCTCTACACCGTGCCCAACTTCTACGGCGAGGCACCGGCCGTGCAGCTGTCGGGCGCCAAGTCCACGGTGAAGGTCGAGGCCGCGATGGTCCAACGCGTGCAGCAGGTGCTGCAGGCCGCCGACATCAAGCCCGTTCGGGTGCAGTTCGACGGCGGTTCGGTGCGTGCCCGTTTCGCCGACACCGACACCCAGCTCAAGGCCAAGGACGTGCTCGGCCGAGCCTTGAACCCGGATGCTGCAGACCCGCGCTACATCGTCGCGCTGAACCTGGTGTCGAACACGCCGGCCTGGATGGCCAGCCTGCACGCGCTGCCGATGTACCTGGGCCTCGACTTGCGCGGCGGCGTGCACTTCCTGATGCAGGTGGATATGCGCGGCGCGCTTAAACAGGCCGTGGACACCTACGCCAGCGACGCGCGCGCAGCGTTGCGCGAGAAACGGGTGCGCTTTGCCGGCATCACGCGCGAACCCAACGGCATCACCATCGGCCTGCCCGACGCTGAAGAAGCCAAGAAGGCGCGCGACATCCTGTCCGACCGCCTGCCTTCCTTGACCTGGACGGCAGAGTCGGCCGACAGTGGTGTGCGCCTCAACGGTCGCCTGCTGCCCAAGGCCATCAACGACATCCAGACCCAGGCCATCACGCAGAACATCGAGACGCTGCACAAGCGGGTCAATGAACTGGGCGTGGCCGAGCCGGTCATTCAGCAACAAGGCGTGGACCGCGTCGTGGTGCAACTGCCCGGCGTGCAAGACACGGCGCGCGCCAAGTCCATCATCGGCCGCACGGCCACGCTGCAGTTCCGCCTGGTCGATCCAGACACCGCTACGGCTGCCGAAGTGGTGCCCACGCGCGGCGGCGGCACCGTCGGCCTGAAGCGCGACAGCATCGCCACCGGCGAGCAGCTCAAGCAGGCCAGCGCCACCATCGACAAAGACCAGCGCCCGGCGGTCAGTGTGCGACTGGACGACGTGGCCGGCCGCAACATGCGCGCCGCCACGCGCGAGAACCTCGGCAAGCCCATGGCCATCGTGCTGTATGAAAAAGGCAAGGGCGAAGCGCTGTCGGTGGCCACCATCAACGGCGAATTCGGCACCGACTTCCAGATTACCGGCAATTTCACGCCGCAGGAAACCGCCGACCTGGCGCTGCTGACCCGCGCCGGCGCATTGGCCGCACCGATGGAGATCGTCGAGGAACGCACCATCGGCCCCAGCTTGGGCGCCGACAACATCACCAAAGGCCTGTACAGCGTGACCGGCGGCTTCATCGCCATCGCCATCTTCATGTGCGCCTACTACATGCTGTTCGGCGTGTTTTCCTCAGTGGCGTTGGCTTTCAATCTGCTTTGCCTGGTGGCGGTGCTGTCGATGTTGCAGGCCACGCTGACGCTGCCCGGCATCGCGGCCATCGCGCTCGCTTTGGGCATGGCCATCGACGCCAACGTGCTGATCAACGAACGGGTGCGCGAAGAACTGCGCGGTGGCGCCGGGCCGCAGCAGGCCATACAGGCCGGCTACGAGAAGGCATTCGCCACCATTTTGGACAGCAACGTCACCACGCTGATCGCCGGCGTAGCGCTGTTGACCTTCGGCACCGGCCCGATACGCGGCTTTGCCATCGTGCACTGCCTGGGCATCCTCACATCGATGTTCTCGGCGGTGATGTTCTCTCGTGGGCTGGTGAACCTTTGGTATGGCCGGCAGAAGAAGTTGAAAAGCGTGTCCATCGGGCAGATCTGGCGCCCCGACGGCGCCGGTGTGTCGGCTGCTGCCGAGCGCGCCGAAGCCTGAGCCCCTGAGACCCGGAGCCCGCCGCCATGGAATTTTTCCGTATCCAAAAAGACATCCCGTTCATGCGCCACGCCTTGGTGCTGAACATCGTCTCCTTCGTCACCTTCGCGCTGGCCGTGTTTTTTCTGGCCACCCGCGGCCTGCACCTGTCGATCGAATTCACTGGTGGCACGCTGGTCGAAGTGTCCTATGTGCAGTCGGCCGACATCAACCGCACCCGCACCACCGTGGAAGGCCTGGGCTTCGGTGACGTGCAGGTGCAGAACTTCGGCACTTCGCACGACGTGTTGATCCGCCTGCCCGTTTTTCGCAAGGACGGGGCCGACGTCAAGCAGACCGAAGTCGCGGACCGTGTGTTCGACGCGCTGTGCAAGGCCGAACAAGGCACCCGCGACACCAAGCAGTACCTGACGCCGCAGGGTGAGCAGGTCAGCCGACCCAGTTGCACCACGGCCGATGGCAAGGAACCGCTGGCCTTGACCCGCACCGAGGCGGTGGGCGCCAGCGTGGGCGCCGAGCTCTACGAGAATGGCGCCTGGGCCCTGCTGGCTACAGTGCTGGGCATCATGGCCTACCTGGCGGTGCGCTTCGAGTGGAAGTTCGCTCTGGCCGGGATCATCGCCAACCTGCACGACGTGGTCATCATCTTGGGCTTCTTTGCGTTCTTCGGCTGGGAATTTTCGCTGGCCGTGTTGGCGGCGATCCTGGCCGTTTTGGGTTATTCGGTGAACGAGTCGGTGGTCATCTTCGACCGCATCCGCGAGACCTTCAAGCGCTTTCGCAAACTCAACACCCACCAGGTCATCGACCACGCCATTACCAGCACCACCAGCCGCACCATCATCACCCACGGCAGCACGCAGATGATGGTGCTCAGCATGCTGATCTTCGGCGGCCCAACGCTGCACTACTTCGCCATCGCGCTCACCATCGGCATCCTGTTCGGCATTTATTCGTCGATCTTCGTGGCTGCCGGCATCGCGATGTGGCTCGGCGTCAAGCGCGACGATCTGGTGAAGGCCACTGGCAAGGGCGGCGACCCTGGCGACGCCAACGCCGGGGCGGTGGTGTAGAGTGATATCACCACCACCAACCGCGTAGCCGCTACCCGCCGATATGGCCACCAGCGCCACGCCTGACAACCTGGCCGCCCAGGCGCGCAGGCTCTATTCCGAGGAACTGGTCAAAGGTCTGACTTCCGTGGTGCAGGCCGCAATGGACGCCGCGCGCACGCTGTTGGACAAGCCCTCGGAGCACGCCGTTTTTCAGCGCCGTCGTGACGTGGTGCAGGCGCTGATGGCCGGCGCGCAGTCCTGGCACCGTGGCATCGTGGCGGGTTTGCGATCAGCGTTGGTGACCGGGGGTTCAGCGTCACGCCCGACCGACCTGCCCTCGCCCGGCGGCGCTCAGGCGGCGCTGACGCTGGTGCCCGACGACACCATCGAGCTGGAAATCGTCACCTCAAGGCTGGCGCTGGCCATCATGGACCGAGCGTCTTGGGAATTTGCCGACCTGCGCTCGCGCATCGCGCACCTCGAACACCGCGGCGAGCTCGAGGCGCAGGACATGCTTCGCGCCAACTTGCTGGCGCGCATCGTTTTCGACGCCTGGCGGGCTGCCGGGCAGACGCTGGAAGGCTGGCGCGAACTGCAGCCGCTGCTGCACGACGAATTCGCACTGCTGGTAGAAGAGGCTTATCACGAGACCAACCGCTGGCTGATGGAACGCGGCGTGCTGGCCGAGGTGGACTTGCGACCCTTTATCCGCCGCTCGCGCAACCACACCCTGCCTGCCGGTGGCTTGCAGTCTGATGGCGGCGGGTCGGCAGCGGGCTCGGGAATGTCGGGACACAACGCGGGTGATGGGTACGGCAGTGCGCGCCATCATGCGGGCGGTCATCCACAGGGCTCCGGGTTTGGCCCGGGCACCGGCGCACCGTCGGGCTATTTGCAAGGCGGCATCGGCACCGGGTCGGGTGGCGGCTACAAGAGCTGGCAGAGCACCAACCCCGGCAGCAACCTCGGCAACGTGGGCGAAGAAACACGGATGATGACCCGCGTCGCGCCGCTGGCGCGCAGTCGCGATCACGCTGAGGCGGTGCTCAATCGCCTGAACCGTCTGATCGGTCGCAGCGTGCCCGATTTCGGGGCTTCGACGCGTCCGCAAGCGCTGCAGCAGGCGGCGACGCCGATGTCGCCGAGCCTGGGCCGCGCCATCGATTCGGCACAGCTGGGCATCCGCCAGCGTTTGGGCGGCGGCGGGCCTCAAGGCGAGGCTGCGCTCACAGCGCCCGCGCTACTTGAAGAACTGCACCAGCGCAAGCAGGCGTTGAAGCAGGCGGCTGCCTCGCCCGAGGAACGCGCCACCATCGAAATCGTGGCCTTGCTGTTCCAGAGCATCCTGACGGAGGAGCGCATTCCTTCCAGCGTGCGGGTGTGGTTTGCACGGCTGCAGATGCCGGTGCTGCGTGTGGCGGTCACGGAACCCGATTTCTTCGCCACCATCGATCACCCGGCACGCCGCCTGATCGACCGCATGGGGGCTTGCGTGATGGGTTTCGACAGCGCCAGCACCAGCAACGCGGGCGACCCGAATTCGGCGCTGGAAAAGGAAATCAAGCGCATCGTGCAGGTGGTCGAGGCCTATCCCGACACCGGCCGTCGCGTCTTTCAAACGGTGCTGACCGAGTTCGAGAAATTTCTCGAGCACTACTTCAGCACCGAAAACGAAGCCACCAAGCGCGGCGTGTCGCTGGCCCAGCAGGTCGAGCAGCGCGAGACGCTGGCTATCCAGTACACCATTGAGTTGCGGCGCATGCTCAGCGAGGTGCCGGTGCAAGAAGGCGTGCGCCAGTTCCTGTTCCACGTCTGGGCCGACGTGCTGGCCACGACGGCGGTACGTTACGGCAGCCAGGGTGCTCAGACCAAGGTCATGAAGCGCGCCGCGGCCGACCTGATCTGGAGCGCCAGTGCCAAGGTCAGCCGAGAGGAACGGGCGGAAGTAATACGCCGGCTGCCGCCGCTGCTGAAGAGCCTGCGCGAAGGCATGGCCTCGGCCGGCATGAACACGCCCAAGCAGGACGAGCACATCCAGCAGTTGAACAACTCGCTGGCGGCGGCCTTCACGGCCAAGGCTGCAGCCATCCCTGATGACCGGCTGCGCGAACTGATGGAACGGCTAGAGACTTTGGAAGAGCTCTTGCCAGACCAGGCCGAAGTCGACATCGACGAATCGATGGTGCTGGACCTGTCGGGCCACCAGAGTTCAGAGCTGGAAGTGGTGCTGGACGGCGGCTCGATGCCCATGTCGGCCATGGTGTCGTGGGCCCGCGAACTACAAGTCGGCAGCTGGTACATGCTGGACCGCGGCGGCCACAGCGAAGCGGTGCAACTGGCCTGGCACGGGCTGCGCAAGCAGTTGTCGCTGTTCGTCACGCCGCAAGGCCGTTGCGTGCTGTTCCAGCAGCACCGGCTGGCGTCTTACCTGCAGGCCGGCTTGATGCTGCCGGCGCAGGACGAGGCATTGACGGTGCGTGCCACGCGCAGTGCGTTGGCCAAACTGGACGTGGACGCTTCGCGGCTGTTGAACTGAGCTTGCTGGCTCAGTGGATCAGTCGGTCACCAGGATCGACGAAGAGCTCATCCAGAATCAGTGCGTCGGGCTCTTCACCCAGACTCCAGAACACCATCAGCACGATGATCTTCAGGTCCTCCAGGTCGAGTTGACCCGCGCCGACAGCCACCGCGCGGTCGATGACCATTTCGCGCATCGGCGCGGCCAGTACACCGGCCGATTCGAGGAAGCTGATGAACCCCACCGAGCCCACATCCAGCACCTCGCGCTCGGCGTCGGTGTAGATGCGCATGCTGCCCGGTATCGGCGCGCCAGTGACGGACTCGGCGCTATTGGCCAGGCCGTCGAGCCAGCGCAACGCGTCCTGAATTTCTTCGGGTTCGAAGCCCACGGCGGAGAGTTTGCGTTTGAGCTGCTTGGTTTCCGGACAGGCATCCGGACGCCAGTAGTTCTCGTAGAGATAGACCAGTACTTCGAACATCGATTCACTATACCCGAGGCCGCGTAGCAGGCCGCGCTGGAGGCAGCGCGCGCCGTTGCAGGCTCAGCCGGTGAAGCGCCGCTGGTACAGGCCACCCGGCAGGCGCGCAACCTGACCGGCGAGTTCGAAATCCAGCAGCTTGGCGAGCAGTTCGGGCGTGGGCCAGCCGGTGCGGGCCATTAGCGCGTCCAGCGTCACCGGGTCGGGTCCCAGGGCTTGCAGCAGCGGGTCGTCAGCAGCGGCACTGGCGGCGGCGGAAACGTCAGTGGCTGCCCTGGCGACTGTGTCGTCTGTGGCGTTCAGCGCCAGGCTGGCCTGCCGCGGCGCAGCGGGGCCCAGCAGTTCTTCCAGGATGTCTTCAGCAGACTCGACCAGCTTGGCCCCTTGCTTGAGCAGCGCATGGCAGCCCTTGGCCTGCGGCGCGTGGATGGAGCCTGGCACCGCGAAGACCTCCCGACCCGCTTCGCTGGCCAGACGGGCTGTGATCAGCGAGCCCGACCGCAACGCGGCTTCCACCACCAGCGTGCCTTGTGTCAGTCCGGCGATGATGCGGTTGCGCTGCGGAAAGTGTTCGGGCAGCGGCGGCGTGCCGGGTGCGTATTCGCTGACCACCGCACCGTGCGCGGCGATGCGCGCAGCCAGATCGGCATGTCGCGGCGGGTAGTTGCGGTCCAGGCCCGTGCCGACCACGGCGATGGTGCCGGCCGGGCTGGCCAGCGCGCCTTCGTGGGCGGCGGCGTCGATGCCCTGGGCCAGGCCCGACACCACGACATAGCCCTGGGCGCCCAGTGCCTGCGCGAAGGCTCGCGCGTTGTCCTTGCCCTGTGCGGTGGCCTGGCGGCTGCCGACGATGGCCAGGCTGGGCCGGGCCAGTACATCAGGATTGCCGCGCACGTACAACAGCAGTGGCGGGTCGACGGTTTGCAGCAGTGCGGGCGGCCACGCGGCGTCGCCCAGCACCAGCACGTGGTGATCGGTCGACGCTGCGCGCCAGGTCTGCGCGGCGGCCAGGCGTTCAGAAAACAGCGGCGGCCATGCGCGGAGGGCCTGACACCCAGCAGCCCCGACGAGCTCGCGCAGCGTGGCTGGCGGCGCTGCCAGCACGGCCTCGGGTGAACCGCAGGCCGCCAGCAAGCGCCGGACAGCGCCACGGCCCAGACCGGGCGTTTCCAGCAACCGCAGCCACGCTGCGAATTCAGTGTCGTTCAGCACCAGGCAGGGTCGCGTTCAACTCAGCCAGCACCAAAGCGGATTTCAGGGCTGCGAAAAACGGTCACCGGCGCGCACCGGCTCCTGCACGGTCAGGATCAGCGCGTAAGACACGCGGCTGAAGGTCCGGAAGACAAACAGCAGGCCGTGGCGTTCGTCGGGCAGGCGCATCGCCACCTTGCGGCCCTCGGTGTTGTCGACAGCTTCGGTGCCGGCGCGCCACAGCGCCAGCACGTGGCCGCGTTCAATGCCGTCACGCGTGCCACGGTTGATGGCTACGACCTGGTTTTGCCCGGCCTTCAGGCCGTCGCCGTAGATCGACACGATACGGCCGTCGACCACGCCGGCCGGCGGATGCGGCGTGTAGGCCACCAGTTCTTGCTGCGGCACTGGCGACAGGCGGTCGCCAACACCGGCTTCCATTCGCGTGCTGGTGATGCGGAAGGTGTCGGGCACGACGATGCCTTTGCCGCTGGCGGCCCGCTGCACTTCGCCACCGCGCACAAATTCGGCGGTGCCGACGTAGCGGCCTTCGAAGCCCAGCACCTCGCGGGTCAGCGGGTCGAGCACCGGGACCAGTTGGCGGAACAGGCGGAAGTCGCGTGCGCCGGCCAGATCGCCGCGCACGTAGGCGGTTTCGCCACGCGACACCATCACGCGGCCTTCCTGCGTGGCCACGATGCGCGGTGCGGCGTCGAGGTTGTTGTCGTCGAAGACCACCGCTTCGTTGAGAAAAGGGCCGATCAGGTTCAGCGGTATGGACGCGATGGCACCGTTGTCCAGTAATTCGCTGCGCGTGCGTGGCGACAGGCGCACGGTGTTGGACGGCGCGTCGCCGTTGTTGCCACCGACGCGCAGCGTGGCGCGACCGTCACGCTTGTCCAGCACCAGCACCTGCCCGGGGTAGATCAGGTGCGGATTGCGGATCTGCTCAAGGTTCATGCCCCACAGCTCAGGCCAGCGCCAGGCTGACTTCAGAAACAGCGTGGAGATGCCCCACAGCGTGTCGCCACGCTGCACGGTGTGGGAGTCGGGGGCGTTGGGCGCCAGATCGGCCAATGGCACGCCGGTTTGCGCGGTGCGCTGCGCGGTGTCGCGCATGGCGGGGGTTACGGGGAAATTGGGCACAGCGCCTTGCGCGAGTGCCAGGCCGGGCAGGGCGCCGAGCGCGATACCGGTTGCGGCCGCCAACCGGGTCAGACCCTGACTGATCCAAACGCGGCCGGGGCGAGCGCTGCAAACGCGGTGGGTCATGGCGCGGGTGTCTCCGGGGCAGGTTGCAACGCCGTGGCGGATGCCAAAATACCGCCTCGCGGCAGGCGTTCTACCCCAGCCAATAACCGACGGGAGCGTGCGGCGACAATGCTTATATGGTTTCACAGATTTTGCCTGTAAACCCTTGATGCCGCAACGAAACCGACGTCCAGTGCGCGCTGTGCCTGACCCTTTGCGCCGGGCGGGCGTTGTGCCTGCTCCACAGCTGTAGCGAGCTGTTTCGCTGCTCCGTGTTTGCCGTCCATCTGCCATCCATCTGCCATCCACCTGCCGTTCAAGGCCCCCGACACCATGGCCCGACTGTCCATCCTGCGTTACCCCGATCCCCGCCTGAACACGGTTGCCCGCGCCGTTGTTGCCGTGGATGCGCCCATCCAGCAACTGGTCGACGAAATGATCGAGACGATGTACGCAGCCGACGGCGTGGGCCTGGCCGCCACGCAGGTGGATGTGCACCAGCGGGTCATCGTGATGGACACCTCCGAGCAGCACGACCACCCCGTGGTGCTGATCAACCCCGAGCTGGTTTGGTGCAGCGACGAGATGCTGGTTTCGGAAGAAGGCTGTCTGTCGGTGCCGCTGATCTACGACCGCGTGGAGCGCCACGCCAAGGTCAGGGTGCAGGCGCTGAACCGCGACGGCCAGCCGTTCGAGATGGAAGCCGAAGACCTGGCGGCGGTCTGCGTGCAGCACGAGATGGATCACCTCGTCGGCAAGGTTTTCGTCGAGTACCTCAGCTTGCTGAAACGCACGCGCATCCGCACCAAGATGCTGAAGAAATCGCGCGACGACGAGCGGGGCGGCTGAATGACCGGCCGCCTGCGCGTCGGATTTGCCGGCACGCCCGAATTCGCCCAGGTGGCGCTGGCCGCGCTGATCGACGCCGGCTACCCGGTGCCACTGGTGCTGACCCAGCCTGACCGCCCGGCCGGGCGCGGTCTGAAGCTGCAAGCCTCGGCCGTCAAGCAACTGGCGGTGCAGCACGGCATCGCGGTCGCCCAGCCGCGCAGCCTGCGTCTGGACGGCAAATTTGCCCAAGATGCGCAGACCGCCCAGGCGGCTTTGCAGGTCGCCGACCTGGATGTGCTGGTCGTCGCGGCGTACGGGCTGATCCTGCCGGCCTGGGTGCTGGACGTGCCTCGCCACGGCTGCCTGAACATCCACGGCTCGCTGCTGCCGCGCTGGCGCGGTGCCGCGCCCATACACCGGGCCATCGAAGCCGGCGACACGCGCACCGGCATCACCATCATGCAGATGGACGCCGGCCTGGACACCGGCGACATGCTGTTGGTGGCAGCCACCGACATCGGCACCGAGGAAACCACCGGCCAGTTGCACGACCGACTGGCCGCGCTGGGCGCACACGCGCTGCTGCAGACCTTGGAACAGCTGGCGCAAGGCGCGCTGCGCCGGCAGCCGCAACCGGCCGAAGGCGTCAGCTATGCGCACAAGATCGCCAAAGCCGAGGCCGCGCTCGATTGGACGCAGCCGGCCGATGTGCTGGCCTGCCGCGTGCGCGCATTCGACCCGTTTCCAGGTTGCACGGCCGACATCGCCGGCGAACCGGTCAAGGTCTGGCGCGCACAGGCTGTGGCTGGTTCTGTGGCTGGGGCCGGGGCTGGCCAGCCTGGCGCGGTCATCCTGTCAGCCGACGGACGTTTGCGGGTCGGTTGCGGCAGCGGCGCGCTGGAGCTGCTGGACGTGCAGCGCGCCGGCGGCCGACGCATCACCGCGCGCGAGTTCCTGCAGCGTTAGCCGCCGGCCGCCGGCCGCCAGCTGAGCGCGCGGAAACAGCCGTGGCTCAAACACCGTTCAAGCGCGGCGCGAGATGGTCGATATCCCGGACATCTTCGTGAACCGCCCATGCGCCACCCTGCCCACGCCCTTTTGCTGTTGATGCCTTTGCTGCTGAGCGCCTGCGACCAGCTGGGTATCGAATCGACCACGGCCCTAGCCGCCCGGCGGGAAGCCGAGGGCAAAGCTGTCGGCGCGGGCTGCCGCCACGCGGCGCGTTCGGTCGAGGTCTGCTACGGCACCAACAAGAAGGCCGACAAGGCTGCGGTCTTTGCCGGCTGGCGCGAGATGAACGATTACATGCGTGAAAACAAGATCGACGCCATGCCGCCGCCGCCCGAGCCGCCCAAGTCGC
>JAYSYH010000189.1:0-15372 GCA_043716645.1 Betaproteobacteria bacterium
TTGATGGTTTCGATCATGTGCACCGGAATACGGATGGTGCGGGCCTGATCCGCGATTGAGCGCGTGATGGCCTGACGAATCCACCAGGTAGCGTAAGTCGAGAATTTGTAGCCACGGCGATATTCAAACTTGTCTACGGCTTTCATCAAGCCGATGTTGCCTTCCTGGATCAGATCCAGGAATTGCAGACCGCGGTTGGTGTATTTCTTGGCGATCGAAATGACCAGCCGTAAGTTGGCCTCAATCATTTCCTTCTTGGCCGCGCGTGAAGAGTATTCACCCGCGTTCATGCGTTTGTTGATGTCCTTGAGCTGATCCAGGGGCACCACCACACGCGTTTGCAGGTCCATGAGCTTTTGCTGCAAATCCTGCACTGGCGGGATGTTGCGCGCCATGACCGCACTCCAGGGCTTGCTGGCGGCCGCTTGCTTCTCGATCCACTTCAGGTTCAGCAACTGGCTGGAAACCTTATTGCCATTCTTGTCCCGTCCGCTGAAGTCGGCAATGAAGTTTTCTTGCGAGTAGCCGCACTTGTCCACAATGATGCGACGCAGTTCACGCTCTTTCTTGCGGACATCATCGACCTGAGAGCGCACCATGTCGCACAGCTTTTCAATGGCTTTGGCTGTGAATCGGATGGACATCAGCTCTTCCGACAAGGCCTTTTGTGTCTTGATGTAGGCAGGGGTGCCGTAACCTTCCTTGTCATAGATTTTGTGGATCTTTTCAAACAGCTCACGCATTTTGTCGAAGCGGGTGAGCGCATCGCGCTTGAGTTCTTCCAGCTTCTTCGTCAGTGCCTTGGAGCCGCCTTTGCCGTCGTCGTCGTCGGCGGCATCGAACTCGTCGAAATCTTCTTCAGCCACGTAATCATCGGCTTCGTTGGGGTTCGAAAAGCCGTCCACAATGGTGGTGATAACAACTTTGGCTTCGCGGATGTCCTCGCCCAGGCGCAAGATTTCTGCAATGGTGGCGGGGCTGGCGCTGATGGCTTCCATCATCGCCATCAGGCCGCCTTCAATGCGCTTGGCGATCTCGATCTCGCCTTCGCGCGTGAGCAGCTCCACCGTGCCCATCTCGCGCATGTACATGCGCACCGGGTCGGTGGTGCGGCCGAACTCGCTGTCCACAGTGGACAACGCGGCTTCAGCGGCTTCTTCGGCTTCCTCTTCGGTGGCCGTGGTGGCGCCACCACCGGCGACCAGCAGCGTGGCGGCGTCGGGCGCCTGCTCGTACACCGCGATGCCCATGTCATTGAGCATGCTGATGATGGCCTCGAGGATTTCCTCGTTGATCAGCTTCTCGGGTAGGTGGTCGTTGATTTCCTGGTGCGTCAGGAAGCCGCGCGTCTTGCCCATCTTGATCAGCGTCTTCAGCTCCTGGCGACGCTTGGCGGCTTCTTCTTCGGTAAGGGTGGTTTCCTCCAGGCCGAACTCGCGCATCAACGCGCGCTCTTTGGCGCGCGACACCTTCATGCGCAGCGGCTTGACCTTCTCGACCTTCTCGCCTTCGACCGGCTGGGCCTCGGCTTCCGTCTCGACCTCGACTTCGCCTTCCAGATCGGCCTCGATGTCGGCCATGTCGACTTCTTCGACCTGCGCCGCCTTCTTGGCGTCGACACCCTTCTTGACAGCCTTGCTGCCCTTGGTGTCGGGCTTGGCGTCTGGCTTGGCATCTGGCTTGGCGTGGGACTTGGTCTGGGCCTTCGGATCAGCCTTGCCGGCCTTGGGCGCAGCCGTCTTGGCTTTGCTCTCGGGCTGAACGGCCAGCGCCTTTGCAGGCTTGGCCGACTTGGCCTCGGCGGCGCCGGCCTTGGCTGCTGGCACAGGCTTGCTGAGCTTGGTTGCGGCGGGCTTGGGGGTGGGGGTGGGGGTGGGGGCGAGGGTGGGGGCGAGGGCGAGGGCGGCGGTCTTCTTGGCGGTCATGCGTTTCCTTGGGGCAGAAGCGGGTGTCACAGCCCTGGCTCACCGCGAAGGAACCCCAAAGCTTCAGGCATCGGGCGTAGATCGTGAGGTGACACAGGTCGGGCAAGCAAACTCGTGTGAACCCGCCGGGCGGGCAGCGCTTCGGGTGGATCGAACGAACGGGTGGACGGTTGACCGGTGTTGCCCTTGTTTGAAGGGGATGGTCAGGGTCCAGAAGTCCCGTTGGGGTTGCTGCAATCACACTTGCCGCGGCGAAAAAACGTGGATTGTACCCATGCACCCTGCGCAAACGACCCGGCGGCGGGGCTATTTCCCTGCGACGGCAGCCTTGATCCGGGCGATCTGCCCGCGCAGCGCACGAAGTCGGTCCAGGTCTTCACGGCTGGGTTCGGCCTGCTCGACGAGGGCACGCGCCTGCGCGTCCAGCCGCTCAATGAGCAAGCGCTGGACGACGAGGTGCAAGTCGTCGAAACCCTGTTCTTCGTCGGCCGCCGCTGCGTTGACCCAGCCACGCACCTGCGCGTGCCAGGGCTCGTCAGCGAGCAGCGGGTCCAGCGCCGCCCAGGTCAGTGGGCCGTGTTCGGTCAACTGCCGCTCCAACCAGGCCACAGCCTCGCCGTGATGGCCGCCGAGCTCATGCAGCAGGCCTTGGTCTTCACTTGAAAGGCGTTCCCACCAGTCGCTGTGACGCAGCAGCAGGCGCAGGGCCAGGTCAGCGGTGCCGGCTGGCGCCTGGCGGCCCGGGCGACGAACGGTGGGGGCAAAGCCCGGAGCGCGGGCGGCGTTGCGTGCCGGTGCAGCCGTCACCGTGCCCCACAGCGCGCTGAGATCGGCCGGCTCCAGCTGCGCCTGGCGCGCCAGTTCGGGTAGCAGCTGGCGCTTTAGCGCGCCGTCGGGCAACGCCATCCAAAGCGGCTTGGCCTGGGCCAGCATGCGGGCACGGCCTTCGGCGGTCTGCAGGTCGGCATCGTCGCTGGCCTGCACGATCAATTGCTTCGACAGCGGCACGGCCTTCGTCACCTGGGCATCGAAGGCCTCGGGACCCAGTTCGCGGACATAGCTGTCGGGGTCGTGCTCGGGCGGCAGGAACAGAAATTTCACCGTGCGCAGATCGGTCGCGTGGGGCAGCGAGGCCTCCAGCGCGCGGCTCGCCGCCCGCCGGCCGGCAGCATCGCCGTCGAAACTGAAGACCACCGCGTCGGTATGGCGGAAAAGCTTCTGCACATGGTCGGCGGTGCAGGCCGTGCCCAGCGTGGCCACGGCGTTGGCAAAGCCCGACTGCGCCAGCGCGACGACGTCCATGTAGCCCTCCACGACCAGCGCGTAGCCTTTGTCGCGCAGCGCTTGCCTGGCTTCAAACAAACCGTACAACTCGCGGCCTTTGCTGAACACCGGGGTTTCCGGCGAATTCATGTACTTGGGCTTGCTGTCGTCCAGCACGCGCCCGCCGAAGCCGATGACGGTGCCGTCCACCGAGCGGATGGGGAACATCACGCGGTCGCGGAACCAGTCGTATCGGCTGCGTTCGGCAGCGGCTTCGTCGGCCTGGTCAGCGGGCTTGCCCGAGCCGCCGTCGCCGCGCCTGGGACTGTCGTCGTCGGCGTCCTTCAGGCGCACCAGGCCGGCCTCTTCGAGCAGCGGGTCGTCGTAGCGCGGGAAGACGCCTGCCAGCGTGCGCCAGCCGGGTGGCGCATAGCCCAGCCCGAAGCGCGCGGCGATGGTGCCGGTCAGGCCGCGGCGCTTCAGATAGTCCACCGCGCGCGGCGTGGCGCGCAATTGCGTTCGGTAGAAATCGGCCGCCTTGGTCAGCGCATCGCCCAGCGACAGTCGGCGTTCACGCAAGGTGTTGCGCCGCTCGCGATCCTCGGGGCTGACCTGTTCTTCAGGCACCGTCAGGCCCACGCCCTGCGCCAGGTCGCGCACGGCTTCGACAAAGCTCAGGCCCAGATGTTCGGTGAGGAAACGGATCGCGTCGCCGCTGGCCCCGCATCCGAAGCAGTAAAAAAACTGTTTGGACGCGCTGACCGAAAAGCTGGGCGACTTTTCACCGTGGAAGGGGCACAACCCCATGAAGTTGGCGCCGCCCCGTTTCAGTTCGACGTGGCGGCCCACCACCTCGACGATGTCGACGCGGGCGATCAGTTCTTGTAGGAAGCTGGCTGGAATCACCCGCCAAGTCTAGTTGGCGGGTCAATCCGAACAACATCAGGCCAGTTGCTGTGGCGCAGTGTTCGGCGGCTCGGCGGGCGCCAGCGAAAACATGCCGCGGTAGTCGCGCACCCACTGCGCCACCAGCGCCGCCGGCATAGGCGCAGCGATGCCGGTGCCCTGGCCGATGTCGCAGCCCAGATCCAGCAGCGCGCGCGCCTGCGCCGGCGATTCCACGCCCTCGGCCACCACGGTGCAACCGAAAGTGCGCGCCAGGCCGATGACGCCTTCGACTATGGCCCGGTCCTGCATGTCGTCGAGCATGTGGTGCACGAAGCTGCGGTCGATCTTCAGCACATCCACCGGCAGGCGCTTCAGGTATGCCAGCGTGGAGTAGCCGGTGCCGAAATCGTCCAACGCGAACTTCACGCCGATGCCCTGACAGCGCGCTACCAGGATCGATGTGGCCTCGATGTCGGCATGGGCTGCCGTTTCCAGCATTTCCAGTTCCAGCCTGGTCGCCAGCATCTCGCTGTGGCGGGCCAGTAGTTCCGACAGACGCAGCGCGAAATCCGGTTCCTGCAGGTGGCGCGCCGAGACGTTCACGCTGACCGAGAAATCGAAACCCTTGCGACGCCATTGCGACAGGTGCTCCAGCGCTTGCGCCAACACCCAGTCGCCGACGCGCGACGACAGGCCGGTGTTCTCGATCAGTGGCAGGAACTGCAGCGGCGCGATCAGACCCTGCTGCGGATGTTCCCAGCGCAACAACGCCTCGAAACCCAGCACGCGGCCGCTGCGCATATCGACCTTGGGTTGGTAGTACAGAACGAATTCCTGCTGGTCCAAAGCCCCCTGGATGCGGCCGATGGCCATCACGCGTTGCTCGGCGCGGCGGCGGTCTTCGGGGTCGAAGAAAAGGTAGCCGTTGCGGCCCGCCTGTTTGGCTCCGTACATCGCGTGGTCGGCGTGGCGCAACAGGGTGTCGGCGTCGCTGCGGTCAACCGGGTAGACGGTGGCGCCCATGCTGGCGGTGACCTGCACGCTGCCCTGGGCGGGGTCGATGACATAGGGCAGCGAGACCACGCGCAACACGCGTTCGACGGCCAGCCGTGCCTCTTCCAGCGTGCCGGCGCGCAGCAGCAGCACGAATTCATCGCCGCCCAGGCGGGCGGCTGAATCGGTCCAGTGTTCGCGGCTGCGCAAGGCGCTGCGCAGCCGGCCGGCCAGCTCGGCCAGCAGGCGATCGCCGGCGGCGTGGCCGTAGCGGTCGTTGACCGGCTTGAAGCGGTCCAGGTCGAGGTAGCAGACCACCAGCAGGTAGCCGTCTCGGTCGGCGGCGCGCATCGCATCGTCCAGCAGTTGCGACAGCCGGGCCCGATTCGGCAAGCGCGTCAGTTCGTCGAAATGGGCTTGACGTTGCAGCTGTTCGCGCTGGGCTTGCTGCTGGGTGATGTCACTGATCACCAGCACGTGATAACGCAGGTCCTGGCCGGGGCCGCGCACCGTCGAAATGGTGGTCTGCAGTGTGCACAGTTCACCGTTGCGGCGGCGTTCCAGCAGTTCACCGCGCCAACTGCCGGTATCGCGCAGGCTGCCCCACATCGCGGCGCGCTGTTGTCGCGCCACCGGGTCGGCCGGGGTCGGGCGCAGCAGTGACGGCACCGTACCCAGCACCTCTTCGCGCGGCATGCCCAGGATCTGCGTGTAGGCCGCGTTGACGTCCAGCGCGCGCAGGTCGGCGTCGGTGATCAACAGGCCTTCCGAAAGGTGCTGGAACAGGCTGACCGACATCAGCTGGCGTTCTTGCGCGTTGTGCCGTTCCTGGACATCGGACAGCGTGGCCAGCAGGCGCACCGGCAGGCCATCGCCATCGCGCTCGATGACCATCATCGTCACCTCCACCCAGCGCCAGCTGCTGCCCTGCGGCATGCGCAGCTCGAAGGTGCGGCGGCCTGCGTCGCCGGCCGTCAGGGCGGCGGTGGCATCGGTGACGGCGCGGCGATCTTCCGGGTGTACCTGGGCCAGCCAGGCGGCCGGGGTCCAGGCTTTGCCCACGTGAGCGGTGAGCGACCGCCAGGCTGCCGACGCAAAGGCGACTTCGCGTTGCAGGTGCCAGTCGGCCACACCCAGCCGCGAGCCGTCCAGGGCCCATTCCCAGCGCTGTGAACGGCCACGCCATTCGACCATCGATGCGTAAGCCAGCAGCATGATGGTCAGCGCCGAGGCCATCCATGCCGCGAGCGCCGGTCCAGGGTTGCCGCCCAAACCCCACATGGACAAACCCGAACTGGCCGTTGCCGCGCCCAAAAGGCCGGCGGCCAACAAGCCGACGGCCGCGAGCGCCAGTTGTCCGCGCAGGGCCAGCACGGCCACCACCACGTGCGGCGCAAACAAGGCCATGACCGCTAGCGGTGAGCGTTCGGTGGTGGCCATCCACAGCAGCCACAGCACCAGCATCACCGCAACCAGTCCACTGACGCTTTGTTGCCAGGCCGTACCGCGGTGCAGTGCGCGCAGCATGCTGCGGTCGAAAGCCAGCACGGCCACGGCAGTGGTCAACATCCCCAGCGCCATCACGCACCAACCGGCAGCGATGCCGCCGAAGGCACCCCAGCCGGCCCCGCGCAAGATGGCAGTCCATGCAGAACCGACCACTGCCAGGGGCAGCGCGGCACCGATGACAACCGTGGCGGCCAGAGCGGCAATGTCGGCGGACCGTTCCAGCCGGGCGTCAAAACGCAAGCGGCGCAACATGGCTTGTGCACCCAGCGCGGCACCCGCCAAGCCGAACGTGGCTGCGGCCGTCGTGCCCCAAGCCCAGCCCATGCCCGGCAAGGCAGTGACGCAGCCCACCATCACGCCAAGCAGTGTGGCCCTGCCAAATCGCCAGAGTCCGGCCAATGCCAGTCCGGCGGGCAAACTCAATGCGTTCCAGGGTGCCAGCGGCAGGCACAGCCCACCGACGTAAGCCAGCACCAGCGCGGCCATTGCTGCCGCCGCTGCGCGCAACGCAGTGGTGGCCGACAAGCTCCAGTGCGCCTCGGCAGCGGCGCTGGTGTCGACCGCGGCATCGTCGGTACGTAAACCGGAATCAGTGATCAAACAAACCGCCGCGGGAACTGCAGTGGAAACCGAGAGCCTGCGGCGGCCGCGGGGGCGGCCTAAACCGCGAATTCAGACAAAGCGCGGCCCGAAGCCAGCGCCGCGGTGAGCCACTTGGGCTTCAGCCCGCGGCCCGACCAGGTATCGCCGGTGGCCGCATTGTGAAACTTGGCCGCGACCTTGTTGGTCAACTTCTTCGGGGTGGCGCCTTTGCCGCTGCTGCCGATGTCGGCCAGCGTCAAACCATATTCGGCCATCATCGTCTTGACTTTGGCAACGGCGTCGCTGCGTTGCTCACGCTGGACTTCGGCAATCTGCTGCTCCAAGGCAGCCTTCTGGGCCAGCAGGTCGGTCAGTTGGTTTTTCGTCATGAAATCATCTCAAAAAATGAATGGGAATGGCGAATATACGTCAAACCGATATTCAGGCGGGTCCGGGGAAGCCCCACCGATGCCAGGAACATATCAAGGCGCCGGCGGCACGTACCCAGCGGCCTGATCGACGGCACCGCCGAAAAAGAACTGCTCCATCTGGCGGGCCAGATACTGTCGAGCGCGAGCATCGGCCAAATTCAAGCGGTTTTCGTTGACCAGCATGGTCTGGTGCTTTTTCCAAAGCTCAAATGCCTCCTTGCTGACGCTGTCGTAGATGCGCTTGCCCAAATCGCCCGGATACGGCGAAAAACCCAGCCCTTCGGCTTCTTTCTTCAGATAAACACATTGCACCATGCGGGCCATATCGACATCTCCAGTCAGTTCAGTTTCTTGACCAGCACTTGAGAGCGCCGGTCCCAGTTGTACTTGCGCTTGCGCGCTTCGGGCAGCCATTCAGGATCGACCGGGCTGAAGCCGCGTTTGATGAACCAGTGCATGGTTCGGGTGGTCAGCACGAACAGGCTGTCCAACCCCAGGGCCTTGGCGCGTTGCTCGATGCGTTTGAGCAGCAATTCGCCGTCACCCTGGCCCTGGGTCAGCGGCGACACCGTCAGGGCCGCCATTTCGGCTGTGCGCGATTCCGGGTATGGGTAAAGCGCCGCGCAGCCGAAGATGATGCCGTCGTGTTCAACCACGCTGTAGTAGCCGATATCGCGTTCAATTTCCGTGCGTTCGCGACGCACCAGCGTGCCGTCACGCTCGAAGGGCTCGATCAGTTGCAGGATGCCGCCGACGTCGTCGGAACTCGCTTCGCGCAAGCTTTCCAGTTTCTCGTCAACCACCATCGTGCCTACACCGTCGTGCGTAAAGACTTCCAACAGCAAGGCGCCGTCGGCCGCAAAAGGCAGGATGTGCGAGCGTTCCACGCCGCCCTCGCAGGCTTTCACGCAATGCTGCAGATAAAAGGCCGCATCGCTGGGTTGTACGGGGGCGGGCAGGGTAGCCAGCAGCCGCTTGGCATCGGCCAGCGCCAGTTCGGTGTCAATGGCGCTTTCTGGATCATTCTGATCCTCTCGGATACCCGCGATTTCGCTCATGAATACCAGTTTATCGGCCTGCAGGGCAATGGCAGAAGCCACGGCCACGTCTTCCATCGTCAGGTTGAAAGCCTCGCCGGTCGGCGAAAAGCCAAAAGGACTGAGCAACACCAGCGCGCCGATTTCGATGGCGCGCTGGATAGCCGACTGATCGACCTTGCGCACCAGGCCGCTGTGGATGAAATCCACCCCGTCGACGATGCCCACAGGCCGTGCCGTCAGGAAATTACCCGACACCACCCGCACCGTGGCATTGGCCATCGGCGTATTCGGCAGACCTTGCGAAAACGCTGCTTCGATCTCGAAGCGCAACTGCCCGGCGGCTTCCTGCGCGGCATCCAGCGCCACCGAGTCGGTAATACGGATGCCGCGTGCATAGCGCGAAACATGACCCTTGGCCGCCAGTTGTTCGGTCACTTGAGGCCGAAAGCCGTGGACTAAAACCAGCTTGATACCCATGGCGTGCAGGATGGACAGGTCCTGCACGAAAGTGTTGAGCTTGCCCGCAGCGATCGCTTCACCGGCCAGCGCGACCACGAAAGTCTTGCCGCGATAGGCGTGGATGTAGGGTGCCACGGCGCGAAACCAGGGGACGAAAGTGTGCGGGAAGACGAGGCTCATTCAGCGGGTGGGTCAGTCCGCAGATTGTGCCGCAGCGACCCCGTTGCCAGGCGCGGCAGCGTGCAGCACTGCAGCCACCCGGACATAATTCGCGCCCCGTGAAGCCACCCCGCACCGGGCCGTCCGTCCAGGCCGCCCCCATTCCCCCCATCCACTACCCCGAAACGCTGCCTGTGTCGGCGCGGCGGGACGAGATCGCGCGTGCCATCCGCGACAACCCGGTCGTCATCGTCTGCGGTGAAACGGGTTCGGGCAAAACCACGCAGCTGCCGAAGATCCTGCTGGAGCTCGGGCGCGGCTTGGGCGCCGGGGGCACGGGCTTGATCGGCCACACGCAACCGCGCCGCATTGCCGCCAGCAGCGTGGCCAAGCGCATTGCCGACGAACTGCAAAGCCCGCTGGGCGAGGTGGTCGGCTACAAGGTGCGCTTCCAGGACCGCCTGCAGCCCGGCGCCAGCGTGAAGCTGATGACCGACGGCATCCTGCTGGCCGAAACCGAGCGCGACCCGCTGCTGCGCGCCTACGACACCATCATCATCGACGAGGCGCATGAGCGCAGCCTGAACATCGATTTCCTGCTCGGCTACCTGCGCCAGCTGCTGCTGGGCCCGAAAAATCAGCGGCCTGACCTGAAAGTCATCGTCACCTCGGCCACGATCGACGCCGACCGCTTCGCGCAGCACTTCGCGTCGATACGCGGCCCGGCCCCAGTGATCATGGTCTCGGGTCGCCTGTTCCCGGTCGAACAACGCTGGCGGCCCTTCGAGGAAAGGCGTGATTTCGACCAGAACGACGCCATCGCCGAATCCGTCGACGAACTGTGGCGCGAAGGTCCGGGCGACATCCTGGTTTTTCTGCCAGGCGAACGTGAAATCCGCGATGCCGCCGACCACCTGCGGCGCCACCTGGCGCAGACCCACAAGGGCGGCCCGCAGCCCGAGGTGTTGCCGCTGTTCGCGCGACTCAGCCCGCAGGAGCAGGAGCGCGTTTTCCTGGCCGCGGATTCGAAACATGGGGGCCGACGCATCGTGCTGGCCACCAACGTCGCCGAAACTTCGCTGACGGTGCCCGGCATCCGCTACGTCATCGACACCGGCCTGGCGCGCATGAAGCGCTACTCGTGGCGCACGAAGGTCGAGCAACTGCAGATCGAGGCCATCAGCCAGGCCGCTTCGCAGCAGCGCGCCGGGCGGTGCGGGCGGGTGGCCAACGGCATCTGTATTCGCCTGTACAGCGAGATCGAATTCAACGGCCGCCCGCGCTTCACCGACCCCGAAATCATGCGCAGTTCACTGGCTGGCGTGATCTTGCGGATGAAGGCGCTGCACCTCGGTTTGGTCGACGATTTCCCCTTCATCGAACCGCCGCCGAAGAAGGCCATCGTCGATGGCTACGAGCTGCTGGCCGAGTTGGGCGCTGTGGACGATGCCAACGAGCTGACGCCCATCGGCACCGAGCTTTCGCGCCTGCCGCTGGACCCGCGCGTCGGCCGGATGATCCTGGAAGCGCGCCGCCACGACGCGCTGAGCGAGGTGCTGATCATCGCCTCGGCCTTGAGCGGGCAAGACGTGCGGGACCGGCCGCAAGAGCAAGCGCAAACCGCCGACCAGCGCCACCAGCCCTTCGACGACGAGAAGTCGGAATTCATGGGCACGTTGAAGCTGTGGAACTGGATCGAAGCCGGACGTGGCCACGCGGGCCCAGGCGTGGCGCCCGAGCAGCACCCGCACAAGCTGACCAACCGGCAGCAGGAAACGCGGCTGCGCGACAGCTTCATCAGCGTGCGCCGGGTGCGCGAATGGCGCGACATCCACACCCAGTTGCACACCGTGGTCGCCGAACACGGCTGGCGGCTGAACACGAAACCGGCGACTTACGAACAGGTGCATTTGTCGCTGCTGGCCGGCCTGCTGGGCAACATTGGTTCCAAGAGCGACGACGAAGACTGGTACCTCGGTGCGCGCGGCATCAAGTTTTGGCGCCACCCGGGCGCCAACCTCAGCAAGAAGCCGGGGCGCTGGCTGGTGGCGGCCGAATTGATCGAGACCACGCGCTTGTACGGGCGCGGTCTGGCGGCGATCGAACCGCAGTGGATACCGCCGCTGGCCGGCCACTTGCTGAAGACGCAGCTGCTGGAGCCGCACTGGGAAAAGAAGGCCGCCGAAGTGGTGGCGATGGAGCGCGCAACGCTCTATGGCATCGTCATCTACAACAACCGCAAGGTGAACTTCGGCAACGTCGACATGCCCGCGGCGCGCGAGATCTTCATCCGCGAAGCGCTGGTGGGCGAAGAGTGGGAACCGTCGAGGGAAATGCGCCTGCCTTTCCTGGCGCATAACCGCAAACTCATCGCGCAGGTGCAAGACCTGGAACACAAGGCGCGCCGGCAAGACGTGTTGGTCGATGACGAACTGATCCACGCCTTCTACGACCAGCAGTTGCCGCGCGACGTGTGCAGCGGTGCCAGCCTGGAACGCTGGTTCCGCGAAGAAGTGAAGAAGCAGCCCAAGTTGCTGCAACTGACCCGCGACGAACTGATGCGCCATGAGGCAGCGGGCATCACCACCGAATCCTTCCCGAAGACGGTACGACTGGGCGGCATCGACTGCCCGGCGGTCTATCTGCACGAACCGGGCGACGCGAAAGACGGCGTCACGGTGACGGTGCCGATCTACGCGCTGAATCAGGTCAACGAAGACCGCTGCGAATGGCTGGTGCCCGGCATGCTGCAGGCCAAGGTGCTGGCGCTGGTCAAGACCCTGCACCAGCGCCCGCGCTCGCGCCTGGTGCCGCTGCCGGAATTCGCGGCCGAGTTCTGCGCGCAGGCCGCGCAGGCCGCGCAGGCCGACAACAACCTGATGGACGCGCTGCTGAAGGCCGTCCGCGAACGCACGCAGCTGGCCGTGCAGCGCAACGACTTCAAGCTGGAGCAGCTGAGCCCGCACCTGCTCATGAACTTCCGCGTCTGCGACGACCACGGCCGGCAGTTCGGCATGGGCCGCGATCTGGCCGGCTTGAAGGCCGAATTCGGCGCGCAGGCACGCAGTGCGTTTCAGGCGCTGGCGGTGTTGAAAGCCGTGATGCAGCCGGCGCCGGCCGATGTGTCTGCGGCCGCCAGCGCCGCAGCCCGCGGCGCGGGCAGCCGGGGTGTGCGGGCCGTCATCGAGGCCCTCAAGCCAGCGGTTGCAGCACGCCCGGCCCAGCACACCGCCTGGACCTTCGGCGAACTGCCCGAACTGATGGAAGTACGGCGCGGCGCCCAGGTGCTGGTGGGCTTTCCGGCGCTGATCGACTGCGCTACGCACGTCGAGGTCGAGGTCTTCGACGAACCCGAACTGGCCGCCGCCAAACACCGCGCCGGCCTGCGCCGTCTGGTCGCTTTGCAGCTGAAAGAGCCGCTGAAGTTCCTGGAGAAGAACATCCCCGGCTTGACCGCGATGGGCGGCGCTTATTTGCCGCTGGGCACGCTGGAAGAACTGCGCACGCAGATCATCGACGTGGCGCTGGACCGCGCCTTCCTTGCCGACCCGTTGCCCACCGACGAGCACGCTTTCAAGCGGCGCCTGGACGAAGGCCGCGCGCGGCTGAACCTGATCGCCCAGGAAGTGGCACGCCAAGCCGCCGTGGTGCTGGCCGACTTCGCCGCCGCAACGCGCAAATTGAAGGACAGCAAGCCGCCGAAAGACGTGACGGATGACATCAGCGCGCAGTTGCAGCGCCTGGTCGGCAAGCGCTTCCTCGTCACCACCGACTGGGCCGCGCTGTTGCACCTGCCTCGCTACCTGAAGGCCGTGGTGATGCGCCTGGACAAGGTGCGCAGCGACCCCGCGCGCGACGCGCAACGGCTGGCTGAACTGCGCCCGTTGGAACAGCGTTGGGTGCGCCGCACCGCCGACCTGAAAGGTGCGCCGCACGCCCGCATGGACGAATACCGCTGGCTGCTGGAAGAGCTGCGTGTCAGCCTGTTCGCACAAGAGCTGCGCACGCCGCAGCCGGTCAGCCCCAAGCGCCTGGACAAAGCGTGGGCGCAGATGGAAAGCTGAAGCCTTTTCGCACATCTGCTGGATGCTCTTGTCGACCTTTGGCTGAATTTCATCCCTAGAATTAGGGGGGTGCAAAACGCTGTCTTCAGATTCAAGGGGTGTCTTGTGGTTGTCTTGCTGCATCGCTGGCTGTTCTTGGGAGGGCTGCTGGCTGTGCTGGGACTGCCGGTGCAGGCAGCCGATGCCAAGGCGGAACCCGCTGAAGCTGCGGCCGCGATGGAGCGCGCCAAGCGCCAGGCTGCCAACCCGATGAAGGCCATCCTGGAGGCCAGCAAGGTGAAGCGCAAAGTGGCGGGTGAGCCCGATCCACCATCGGCTGTGGCCAACGCCGCGGCGGCGACCACGGCAACGTCAGCAACGACTGCAACGACAGCCCTGCTCGCCGTGCCGCGCGCCAGCGGCACCGCCACCGCCACTGCAGCACTGAGTTCGGCCACTGCGCGCAACAGCAGCCTGGTCACCCAGGGCGCCGTGGCCGCCGAGGCCTTGCCCACGCTGACCATTGCCGAACCGATCGCCCCGAGCGCTGCGTTGCCCAGTGCCGCAACGCCCACCGCCGCCCTCGCGCCGGGTTGGGCGCAGCCCAGGTTGACCGATATGGTCGAGCCGGCGATACCGGCCCGCGTGCTGGACGATATCGGCGGCCTGGTCGAAGTGCGGGCCGACCTGAACCTCAGGGCCGACGGCAGTGTGGCCAGCGTGACCCTGGTGCAGCCGGTGCCGCGCCAGCTGGCGCGCTACGTGACCACTGCGCTTGAGCGTTGGCGCTACGCACCGCTGCCGGCCGACCAAGTGCACCGTGTGCAACTGGTGTTCAACGAGCAGCGCTGATCCGTTGGGTGCCGTTCAGCAGCAGCGCCTCACCGCAGCAGCGCCAGCACGCGGTCCATGCCGCCTTCGGTGATCGACACCAAGGCCTTCTCGCGCACTGCCGGCTTGGCGTGGAAGGCGATGGACAGGCCAGCTGCAGCCATCATCGGCAGGTCGTTGGCGCCATCGCCCACGGCGATGGTTTGCTCGGGCGCGATTCCCATCAGTTCGGCCACCTCGAGCAGCACGCGGCGCTTTTCCGCTCCGTCGACCACCGTGCCCCACGGGCGCGGCACCAGATCGCCCGTCAGACAGCCGTCAACGATAGCCAACATGCTGGCGCGGGCGTAATCCAATTTCAGCCGGGCGCGGACGCGTTCGCTGAAGTAGGTGAAACCGCCAGACACCAGCAGCGTCTTCAGCCCCGCGGCCTGGCACGCCTGCACGAATATTTCGACGCCCGGATTCAGCTGCAAGTGCTGCGCGTAGACGGTTTCCAGCGCGGCCAGCGGCACGCCGCGCAGCAGGGCCAGGCGGCGGCGCAGGCTGTCGGCGAAGTCGGTGATCTCGCCGCGCATCGCCGCTTCCGTGATGGCGGCCACCTCGGCCTTGCGGCCGGCGGCTGCGGCGATTTCGTCCACGCATTCGATGTTGATCAGCGTGGAATCCATGTCGAAGGCGACCAGCTTGAAGTCGGTCAGTTTCAGCGGCGGTTGCGCGGCCGCCCGACCGCGCACGAACAGGCCGGGTTCGACCTCGACTGCCGCCGTCATGCACCCGCGACCAGCGGTTGACCGAGGGCGCGCAGCAGGTCGCGCAAGAAGTGCACGCGATCGGCCGGCGCGGCAATTTCGCGGTCTACCCGCAGCTTGTCGTTGCCCACCAGTTTCACCGCGCGGTTCTTTTGCACCAGCTCGATGATGCGGCGCGGGTCGATCGGCGACTTGGCACGGAAGGTGATATTCATCAGCTTGGGGCCGGCGTCGATCTTCAGCACGCCGTAGGGCTTGGCCAGCACGCGCAGGCGGTGGGTGTCAAACAGCACCTGGCCCTGCGTGGGCAGGCGGCCGAAGCGGTCGGTGATCTCGTCCAGCAGCGTGTCGATCTGCTCGGGCTTTTCCGCCGAGGCCAGGCGCTTGTACAGGTTCAAGCGCGTGTGCACGTCGCCGCAGTAGGCGTCGGGCAGCAGCGCCGGCGAATGCAGGTTGATCTCGGTCGTCGCGCCGAATGTTCCGCTGACGGGGTTCAG
>JAYSYH010000190.1:0-15364 GCA_043716645.1 Betaproteobacteria bacterium
GGCACTTTCTGCTCGACAGCGGCCTCGACGCCGCGCACGAAACGCTCGCCGACCACGCTGCCCATGCTGCCGCCCATGAACTCGAACTCGAAGCAGGCGACCACCACGTTGATGCTGTGCACCGAGCCGCCGAGCACCACCAGAGCATCGGTCTCGCCAGTGCTCTCCATGGCGTCCTTCAGGCGCTCGGTGTACTTGCGGCTGTCCTTGAACTTGAGCGGGTCGACCGGCAGCACTTCCTGCCCGACTTCATAACGGCCTTCGGCATCGAGAAAGCCGTCGAGCCGGGCCCGTGCGCCGATGCGGAAATGGTGCGTGCAGCTCGGGCACACGTTCTGGTTGTGTTCGAGGTCGGTCTTGTACAGCACCGTCTCGCAGGACGGGCATTTGATCCACAGGCCTTCGGGCACGGCCCGGCGTTCGGCCGGGTCGGTTTGCTGAATCTTCGGCGGCAGCAGTTTTTCCAACCAACTCATGCGGTGCTCCTCATTCGTGCCGTTCCAGCGGTGGCGTTCAAGCGTCCAGTGCGGCGCGGATCTCTGCCATGAAAGTCCGGGCTGCAGCGGGCGCATTCTCGCGCGTCTCGGTTTCCAGAATCTGGATCAAGCGCGAGCCGATGACCACTGCGTCGGCCACCCTGCTGACCGCCTTGGCGGTGGTCGCATCGCGGATGCCGAAGCCCACGCCGACCGGCACGCTGACGTACTGCCGGATCCGGGGCAGCATGGCGGCCACCGCGTCGGTGTCCAGCGCGCCCGAGCCCGTCACACCCTTCAACGACACGTAGTAGACGTAGCCGCTGGCAATGCGGCCCACTTCCTTCATGCGCTGCACCGTGCTCGTCGGTGCCAGCAGGAAGATCAGGTCCATGTCGACCGCCTTCAGGCGCGAGGCGAAGGCCTCGCACTCTTCGGGCGGGTAGTCCACCACCAGCAGTCCGTCCACGCCCGCAGCCTTGGCGTCGGTGATGAAGGCGCCTTCACCGTGGACCTGGTCGTAGCGTTCCACCGGGTTGGCATAGCCCATCAGCACCACCGGCGTAGTGGCATTGGTCAGGCGGAAGGCGCGGACCATGGCCAGCACCTGCGTGGCGCCAATGCCGCGCGCCAGCGCACGTTCACTGGCCTTCTGGATGACGGGGCCGTCGGCCATCGGGTCGGAAAAGGGAACGCCCAACTCGATGATGTCGGCCCCGCCATCGGCCAGCGCCTGCATGATCTGCGGCGTGGTGTCGACATAGGGGTCACCGGCCGTGACGTAGGGAATCAGCGCCTTGCGGCCGCGCACCTTCAGCGCGGCCAGCGTGGTCTGGATGCGGCTCATGACAGACCGCCTTTGACGCTTTGGCCGCGGCAGGACGGCCGACAGTAGAAGTCGGCGCCGGACAGATCGGCCACCGTGCCGATGTCCTTGTCGCCGCGCCCGCTCAGGTTCACCAACAGGTGCTGATCGGGCCGCAGGGTCGCGGCCAGCTTCATCGCGTAGGCCACGGCATGGCTGCTTTCCAGCGCCGGGATGATGCCTTCGGTACGGCACAGCCGGTGAAAGGCAGCCAGCGCTTCGCCGTCTTCGATGGCCACGTACTCGGCGCGACCGATGTCCTTCAGGTAAGCATGTTCGGGGCCCACGCCGGGGTAATCCAGGCCGGCGCTGATGCTGTGGGTTTCGGTGATCTGCCCGTTGGCGTCCTGCAGCAAATAGGTGCGGTTGCCGTGCAGCACGCCAGGGCTGCCGGCGCTGAGCGATGCCGAGTGCTTGCCGCTGGCCAGGCCCTGCCCGGCCGCTTCAACGCCGATCAGACGCGTGGTCTCGAACGGGATGTAGGGGTAGAACATCCCCATCGCGTTGCTGCCGCCGCCCACACAGGCGATGACGGCGTCGGGTTGCTGGCCGGCAGGGCCACCCAGGTAAGCGATCTGCTGGGGCATCTGCACCAGGCATTCGTCGCCGATGACGCGCTGAAAGTCGCGCACCATCATCGGGTAGGGGTGCGGGCCGGCCACGGTGCCGATGATGTAGAAGGTATTTTCGACGTTGGTCACCCAGTCGCGTAGCGCCTCGTTTAAAGCGTCCTTCAGCGTCTTGCTGCCGCTTTCGACCGGCACCACGCGCGCGCCCAACAGGTGCATGCGGTAGACGTTGGGGCTTTGCCGTTTGATGTCTTCACTGCCCATGTAGACGACGCATTCCATGCCGTAGCGGGCGCAGATGGTGGCCGTGGCCACGCCGTGCTGACCGGCACCGGTTTCGGCAATGACACGCGGCTTGCCCATGCGCTTGGCCAGCAGCGCCTGCCCGATGGTGTTGTTGACCTTGTGCGCGCCGGTGTGGTTCAGGTCTTCGCGCTTCAGGTGAATCTGCGCGCCACCGATCTCGCGGCTCAGCCGGTCGGCGTGGTAAATCGGGCTGGGCCGGCCGACGAAGTGCTTCAACTCATGCCGGTACTCGGCCATGAAAGCCGGGTCTTTGCTGTAGTAGGCGTAGGCCTCTTCCAGTTCGTGCAGTGCGTGGATCAGCGTTTCGGCGACGAAGGTGCCGCCGAAATAGGTGCCGTTGACAGGCCCAAAATGCCCGCGGGCATCGGGTTGGTCGTATGCAAACATGAAATTCCTTCGAATTCAGTGGGCGTCCGCGAGCGTGTCATCCGCAACGCGCACCGCCTGGCAAAACCGGCGCATCAGCACGGCATCCTTGATGCCTTTGCCGACCTCTACGCCGGAGCTCACGTCAACGGCCCAGGGCCGGACGCTGAGCACTCCATCGATCACATTGGCAGGATTCAACCCACCAGACAAAACGACCGGAAGGGGCACGCTTGCTGGAATCTGTGACCAATCGAAGACCTTCCCGCCACCGCCGTAACCCTCGACATGGGCGTCGAGCAACAGGGCCTGAGAGTTGTGAAAAAGAGCGGCAAAGTTTAACAAATCGAATCCAGCGACGGCGGCTCCTGCGGTATCGGCATCGCCCATCCGCACGGCCCGCAAGTACGGGCGGCCCGCCGCGTTGCAGTCACTGGGCGTTTCGTCGCCGTGGAACTGCAACAGGGCCTGTGGCACGGACTGCACGGCACGCTGCACCGCATCGGTCGGCGCGTTGACGAACAACAGCACGGGCGTGACGAAAGGCGGCAGGCGGCCGATCAGTTCGGTCGCCCGCCGCAGGCTGACGTGACGTGCGCTCTGCTCGTACAGCACGAAGCCCAGCGCATCGGCTCCGGCGTCGACAGCATCGTCGACATCGGCTTCGCGTGTGAGGCCGCAGATCTTGATACGGGTGCGGCTCATCGGGCGCGAAACGGCTTCAAGGCAGCCAGTCCATCGCGGCGGTGTGGATTGGGATCTGCCATGCGTCATCGTAGTACGGGCCGACGAAATACAGCCCCGCCGCAGGAAATGTGGGCGCGGCAACGTGGCGGTTGCGTGCAGCCAGTACCTCAGCCATCCAAGCCGGGCAGTGGCTGCCGTTGCCCACCGCCACCAGGCAGCCCAGGATGTTGCGCACCATGTGTTGCAGGAAGGCGTTGCCGTCGAAGTCGAAGCGCCAGTAGGCGCCTTGGCGGCTGATGACCAGTTCGCGCAGCGTCTTGATGGGCGTGGGCGACTGGCAGTCGGCCGCGCGGAAAGACGTGAAGTCATGTTCGCCAATGAGGCAGGCTGCAGCCGCGCGCATCGCGTCGCCGTCCAGCGGGCGGAACACCCAGCCGACCAGCCCCCGTTCGATGGAAGGTCGCACCACCGATTCCAGTACCACGAAGCGGTATCGACGACCGCGCGCGCTGTTGCGGGCATGGAAGCCAGCGGGCACGGGCCGACACCACTGCACGGCAACGTCGTCGGGCAGGTAGCGGTTGCTGCCGCGAATCCACGAGAAGCTTTCGCGCTGCAGCAGGGTGTCCAGGTGCACCACCTGGTTCAGACCGTGCACACCCGAGTCGGTTCGCCCGGCGCAGACGGTGATGACGGGCTCGGCGGCGAAGGCCGAGAGCGCCTTTTCCAGCGCGTCTTGAACGGTCAGGCCGTCAGCCTGCGATTGCCAACCGTGGTAGCGCTGGCCCCGGTAGGCCACACCGAGCGCCAGGCGTCCGGCGGGCTGGCTGGCCTCATCCGCGGGCAAGCTGGTCCAGCATGCCCTGCGCTTTGGTCTTCAAAGCGCCATGGCCCTTGGCCACGACTTCTTCCAGCAGGTCGCGAGCGCCCTCGGCGTCGCCGATCTGGCGGAATGCCTCGGCCAGCTCCAGTTTGCGGGCCAGGTCGGCCGTGTCGGCCGTCTCGGCCGCTGAGGGTGCGCCAGCCGCTGAGGGCGCGCCGGCGGATGCACCCAAATCGAAGTCGCCGAAGTCCAGCGTGTTGTCGCCGGCTGCCGGCTTCAGGGCCACGGTGCGTTCGTCGGCACCGAAAGAGCCCAGGTCGAAGTCGAGCAGGTTGTCGGGCGCCCGGGAGGCAGCGGCAGGCGCGCGCGGTTCAGCCGGCGCGTCGAAGGACAAGTCCAGGTCTTCGTCCAGGCGCATCAGGTCCGGCGGCTTGACCGACGGGGTCCCATCAGGCCCGGGACCCGGCTTGCCGGCCGCAGGGATCAGGGCGGAGGGCACATGCGGTGCCGGCTTCGGCACCGGCACGTCGAATTCAAGGTCAAGGTCAAGTCCGCTGCCCAGCGTGGCGTCAGCTGCGGGCTGAAAGAAGGGCTGCGCCGCGGGTGCGGTGTAGGGCTGGGTGGGCACACCCAAGGCGTCTGGGCGCGGTTCACCGGTGCGGCTGCGCACGCCTTCAGGCGCACCGCCCGGCAAGTACATGGCATTGTCGCTGTCGATGGCCTGGCCCATGGTCTGCGCCTTGGCCCAGTCCTCACCGGTGCCGCCAGTCAGGTTGTAGAGCTGGGTGGCCAGCAACTCGAAAGCCTTGGTGTCGCGGCGTTTGGCGTAAACCTCCAGCAGCTTGGTGCGGATGGCCATGCGCTCGGGCGTGGCGCGCATCGCTTCCTTGAGAATTTCTTCGGCCTGCAGGTCGCGGCCGTAGGCCAGGTAGACATCGGCCTCGGCCACCGGATCGACATCGCCGATGGCGTCCAGCTGCGACATGGAATAGCTCATCGACGACGATTTGCCGGCGTTCGCCGCTGCACCGGTTTCGCGGGTGTCGATGCGCTGACCACCGCTGGCGCCGAAGAAGGAATCGGGTTGCAGGCGACTTTCAAGGAACGAGGTTTCGCCCGCCGGCTTGCGCATCCGTCCACGCAGCTTGTACAGCCCCAGGCCGGCTAGCAATGCCACCAACACACCGGCACCGGGCAGCAGCAGGTCGTTGTCGAACAGCGAGTCGAGGAAACCCGGACCTTCTGCTTTCGGTGCAGAGGCAACAGCCGCCGCAGCGGCCGGCTTGGACGCTGCCGACTGGGCCGGCGCACTGCCCATCGGCACCACTGGCGACATCACTGGCGGCGCAGTAGCCACAACAGGAGCAGCCGACGGGACCGGCGTGGGTGCTGCGGCGGGTGCCGGAACCGGTGCGGCAGGCGCTGCCGGAGCCGTTGCCCCTTGCAGCCGCTTCAGCTCTTCCACATTGCGGTTGAGCTCGGCCAGACGCGTCTTGTCGTCCTTTTTATCATTCGCCAGTCCGGCGGGCGCCGGTGCGGCGGGCGCCGGCGCGGCTGGCTTCAAGCCGCCCTGGGTCAGCGTCAACCGGTCGGGCGTGGCAGCGGCAGCGGCCTTGCGGTCATCGACCTGGGCCTGCACCGACCCCTTGGCCTGGCGCGCGGGGGCGGCGTCGGGCGCTGTGGTGGCGCCTGCGGCCAGGCGCTGCTTGTAGGCACCGAAGTCGCTGCTTTGAGCAACGATGATTTCACGCGCGCTCTGCGGGGTGACCTTGGCAGCCTGCTCGGCGCTGGGCACCGTCAATACCGATCCGGACTTCAGCTTGTTGATGTTCTCGTTGATGAAAGCCTGCGGGTTACCGCGGAACAACGAGACCAGCATCTGGTCCAGCGACACGCCGCCGGGCTGCGTGCGCGCGACAGTACGTGCGGCAATGCGGCTCAGCGATTCACCCGGCTTCACGCGATAGGTGTCGCCGTCGACGGCTGGCGGTGCGGCCATCGGGGCCTGGGCTGCTGATGGCGCGGGCGCAGACGCGGGGACCGGGTTCGGCGTGGGCGTGGGCGCCATGCCCAGCGCCTTGGCACGCGACGGCGGCGCGGGACGCGTCATCGGCGTGGAAGGCGCAACGGGCGCAGGGGCTGTGACCGGTGAAGTCACGGCGCCGGTTGGGGCCGCGGGGGCGCCGGGCGCTGGCATGGCGGGCGCCGGGCTCACAACAGGGCCGGTAACAGGCCCGGCAACAGGGCCGGGCGCCTGCGCGGTGCGCAGATTCGGCGGGTCAAACAACAGCGTGTACTCGCGCACCAGGCGCCCGCTGGACCAAGTGGCCTCGATGATCACGTCAACGAAAGGCTCCAGCACCGCGCGGTCGCTGGTCAGGCGCAGGACCGAACGGCCGTCGGGCCGCCTCAGCATCTGCACCTGCGCTGAAGGCAGCACGGCGTTGTAGTCGACGCCGGCGGTGCGGAAAGCCTCAGGCGGTGCCACGCGGATACGCAGCGATGCCGCTTCGTCGGCCGTGATGCTGGTGACTTCGATCTCGGCCTTGAGCGATTCACCCAATGCCGACTGCACGTTCAAACGGCCCAGGCCCAGGGCTGCAGCGTGGGTGCCCCACAGGCAGGCAGTGGCCACGGCCACCCCTGTCAGCGCAAAACGCGCGGCGTTCGTCGAACGGTGTTCCAAAGCTGTTCCCCCAAACGGTCGGACCAACCCCGGTGCCCGGGTCTGCCGCCGCTGCCTCAAACCGAAAGCCGTCTGACGGAAGCACAGTGCGTCGAGGCGGCATAAATCACAACCACATCAAGCATATAGGAGCGCAAGCTCAGGTTTGGGCTCGGGAACCCAGCCGGCCGGATTGTTTCCGGGCGTCACAGCGGCTGTTGCCCGTCGGCAACGCGGCCTGCCCGCGTCATAGTCCGCGTCACTGCTCGATCAGGATGCGCAGCATGCGACGCAGCGGCTCGGCCGCACCCCACAGCAGTTGGTCACCGATGGTGAAGGCGCCAAGGTGGTCTGGTCCCATCGCCAGCTTGCGGATGCGGCCGACCGGGATGGTCATGGTGCCGGTCACCGCCACCGGTGTCAGGTCGCGGAGGGTGGCCTCGCGGGTGTTCGGCACCACCCGCACCCAGGGGTTGTCGGCGGCGATCATCGCTTCGATGTCGGCCACCGGCAGATCACGCCTGAGCTTGAAGGTCAGTGCCTGGCTGTGGCAGCGCATCGCGCCCACACGCACACAAAAGCCGTCCACGGGGATGGCCGCAGTGCCGAAGCCGTCGCCCTGGCCGAGGATCTTGTTCGTCTCGGCCATGCCTTTCCACTCTTCCTTGGAAACGCCCCAGCCTGGCTCGTCGCGGCCCTTGCCGATGCCCAGATCCTTGTCGATCCACGGAATCAGCGAGCCGCCCAGCGGCACGCCGAAGTTGACGGTTTCGGCGGCGCTCAGGCTGCGTTGCCTGGCAATGACCTTGCGGTCGATTTCCAGGATGGCGCTTTTCGGGTCGTCCAACAGCGCGCGCACCTCGGCATGCAGCGTGCCGTACTGCGTCAGCAATTCGCGCATGTGCTGGGCGCCACCGCCGGACGCGGCCTGGTAGGTCTGCGTGGACATCCACTCGACGAGGCCGGCCTTGTACAGCGCGCCCACGCCCATCAGCATGCAACTGACGGTGCAGTTGCCGCCGATCCAGTTGCGGCCGCCGGCCGCCAACGCGGCGTCGATGACGGGCCGGTTGACCGGGTCCAGGACGATCACGGCGTCGTCGGCCATGCGCAGCGTCGACGCGGCGTCAATCCAGTGGCCTTTCCAGCCCGCCGCGCGCAGCTTGGGGTAGACCTCGGTCGTGTAGTCGCCGCCCTGGCAGCTGATGACCACCTCACAGCGCTTGAGCTGCGCGATGTCGTGGCCGTCCTGCAGGGTGGTCTCGTTCCGGGCCTGCGCCGGTGCGCTGCCGCCGGCATTGCTGGTGCTGAAGAACAACGGTTCGATGTGCGCGAAGTCGCCTTCGAACTCCATGCGGTCCATCAGCACAGAGCCGACCATGCCGCGCCAGCCGACCAGGCCGACGAGCGGATTGTTCACGAGTGCCATTGCCATCTGTCCTTATTGGCCGGTGACGGCCGCCACCACGGCGTCGCCCATTTCGCGCGTGCCGACTTTGGTCGTCCCGGCCTGCGACGCATGCCAGATGTCGCCGGTGCGCAAGCCCGCCGACAAAACCGCCTTCACCGCCGCTTCGATGCGCTCGGCGGCAACGGGCTGCTTCAGGCTGTAGCGCAGCATCATCGCCAGCGACAAGATCGTCGCCAGCGGGTTGGCCACGCCCTGGCCGGCGATGTCGGGCGCGCTGCCGTGGCTGGGCTCGTACAGGCCCTTGTTGTTCTGGTCCAGCGACGCGCTGGGCAGCATGCCGATGCTGCCGGTGAGCATGGCGGCTTCGTCGCTGAGGATGTCGCCGAACATGTTGCCGGTAAAGATCACGTCGAAGGACTTGGGCGCTTTAATCAGTTGCATGGCAGCGTTGTCGACGTACATGTGCTGCAGTTCGATGTCGGGGTAATGCGCGACGTGCACCTCGGTCACCACGTCCTTCCAGAACTGAAAGGTTTCCAGCACATTGGCCTTGTCCACGCTGGTCACCTTCTTGCTGCGCTGGCGCGCGGCCTGAAAGGCGACGTGCGCGATGCGTTCGATCTCCGGCCGGCTGTAGCGCATGGTGTCGAAGGCTTCCTCGGCGCCGGGGAAGTGGCCGTCGGTGGCGGTGCGCCGGCCGCGCGGTTGGCCGAAGTAGATGTCGCCAGTCAGCTCGCGAATGATCAGGATGTCCAGGCCCGCGACCAGTTCCGGCTTGAGGCTGGACGCGTGGGTCAGTTGCTCGTAGCACAGTGCCGGCCGTAAGTTCGCGAACAAGCCCAGCTGCTTGCGCAAGCCCAGGATGGCCTGCTCGGGCCGCAACGATCGCTCCAGCTTGTCGAACTTCCAGTCGCCCACGGCGCCGAACAGGATGGCGTCGGCGTCCTTGGCCAGTTGCAACGTGCTGTCGGGCAGCGGGTGGCCGCACGCCTCGTAGGCGGCACCGCCGACGAGGGCGGTTTCGGTTTCGAACGGCAGGTCGAGGACGCTCATCACCCGCACGGCCTGCTCGACGATTTCGGTGCCGATGCCGTCGCCCGGCAGGATGGCGATCTTCATGTTGGATTCCTTCAGCTTCACAGGTGGCGTTGCGCGAGCCAAGGCATGCGCGCCAGTCGCTCGGCTTCGAAGGCGCGGATCTTGTCGGCATGCCGCAGCGTCAGGCCGATGTCGTCGAAGCCGTTGACCAGGCAGTACTTGCGAAAGGGCTCGACGTCGAAAGCCAGCTCGCTGCCGTCGGGCTTGATGACGACTTGTCGGGGCAGGTCGATGGCCAGCTGGTAGCCCGGAAAGGCAAACACCTCATCGAACAACGTCGCCACCCGAGACGACGACAGCACGATCGGCAGGATGCCGTTCTTGTAGCAGTTGTTGAAGAAGATGTCGGCATAGCTGGGCGCGATCAGGACCTTGAAGCCGTACTGCTGCAGGGCCCACGGTGCGTGTTCACGGCTGGAACCGCAACCGAAGTTGCTGCGTGCCAGCAGCACCGAAGCGCCTGGGCTACCAGAGGGCCCTGCTTGATAGCGCGGCTGGTTCAGCACGAAGTCCGGGTTGGGCTTGCGCGTGGACGGGTCTTGCCCTGGCTCGCCCGGGTCCAGATAGCGCCAGGCGTCGAACAGGTTGGGGCCGAAGCCCGAACGCGCGATCGACTTCAGGAATTGCTTGGGGATCAGCGCGTCGGTGTCGACGTTGTCGCGGTCCATCGGCGCAACCAATCCCTTGTGCAGGGTGAAGGCTTCCATCGGTGTGTCTCCTGATCAGCGAACGCGGCGGACGTCGACGAAATGGCCGTTCAGCGCAGCGGCTGCGGCCATCGCCGGGCTGACCAGGTGGGTGCGGCCACCCGCGCCCTGTCGGCCTTCGAAGTTGCGGTTGCTGGTGCTGGCGCACCGCTCGCCGGGTTCCAGCCGGTCGGCATTCATCGCCAGGCACATGCTGCAGCCTGGTTCGCGCCATTCGAAACCGGCGGCAAGGAAGATCGTGTGCAAACCCTCGGCTTCGGCCTGCGCCTTCACCCGCCCCGAACCCGGCACCACCATCGCCAGCTTCACGTTGGCAGCCACGCGACAGCCGGCGCGCTTGACCACCGCCGCGGCCTCGCGCAGATCTTCGATGCGGCTGTTGGTGCAAGAGCCGATGAAAACCTTGTCGATGCGGATGTCGGTGATGGCCTTGTTCGGTTCCAGGCCCATGTAGACCAGCGCGCGCTGGATGGCGTCACGCTTGACGGCGTCCTTTTCCTTGTCGGGGTCGGGCACGCGGCCGTCCACCGGCAAGACCATCTCGGGGCTGGTACCCCAGGTCACTTGCGGCTGGATCAAGGTGGCGTCCAGTTCGACCACACTGTCGAAGTGCGCGCCGGGGTCGGACTGCAGCGTGCGCCAGTGCGCGACGGCCTGCTCCCACTCCACGCCCGTCGGCGAAAACAAGCGGCCCTCGCCGCCGTTGTGAACATAGGCGATGGTCTTCTCGTCCACTGCCACCAAGCCAGCTCGGGCACCGGCTTCGATGGCCATGTTGCAAACCGTCATGCGGCCCTCCATGCTCAGGCTGCGGATGGCGCTGCCAGCGAATTCGATGGTGCAGCCGGTGCCGCCGGCGGTGCCGATCTTGCCGATGATGGCCAGCACCACGTCCTTGCCGGTGACGCCCAGACCCAGCTTGCCTTCAACCTTGACCAGCAGGTTCCTGGCCTTCTTGGCCAGCAGCGTTTGCGTGGCCATCACGTGCTCGACCTCGCTGGTGCCGATGCCGTGGGCCAGCGCGCCGAAAGCGCCGTGGGTGCTGGTATGGCTGTCGCCGCAGACCACTGTCATGCCCGGCAGCACCGCGCCGTTCTCGGGCCCGATGACATGCACGATGCCCTGACGCCGGTCCAAAAATGGAAAGTAAGACGCCGCGCCGCTGGCTTTGATGTTGGCGTCCAGCGTGGCGATCTGCAGCCTGCTGATCGGGTCGGTGATGCCGTCGTAGCCGTCGGCCCAACCCGTGGTGGGTGTGTTGTGGTCGGCGGTGGCCACGATGGAGCTGACCCGCCAGACCTTGCGCCCGGCCAGGCGCAGGCCTTCGAAAGCCTGCGGGCTGGTCACTTCATGCACCAGGTGGCGGTCGATGTACAGGGTGGCGGTACCGTCTTCTTCGGTGTGGACGACGTGCTCGTCCCACAGCTTGTCGTACAGCGTTCTGGCGCTCATGGCTGGCGGCCTCCTGGGTGCGGTTTGACGATCGGATTCGTGGCCGATTTCGCAGGGGTGATTACCAACGCGGCGATGACTTCAGCCGGCGCCTGCACCAGTTCGATCAACACGCCTTCGCCGCTGAGCGGAAAGTCGTCGCTGGCCTTGGGGTGGATGAAGCAGATGTCGTGGCCACCGGCCCCCGCGCGGATACCACCCGGAGCGAAGCGCACGCCGTTGGCGGTCATCCATTCCACCGCCTTGGGCAAGTCGTCCACCCACAGGCCGACATGGTTCAGCGGCGTGGTGTGCACGGCTGGCTTCCTGTTCACGTCCAGCGGCTGCATCAGGTCAACTTCGATGGCCGTCGGCCCCGAACCCAGCGCGCAGATGTCTTCATCGACGTTCTCGCGTTCGCTGATGAAGCTGCTCTTCACGGTCAGGCCCAGCATGTCCACCCACAGGCGCTTCAGGCGCTGCTTGTCGGTGCCGCCGATGGCAATTTGCTGGATGCCGAGGATGCGAAAAGGTTTGTCCATCCTCAGCCCGCCTTGATGGCGAGTTCGCCGGTCACCGGGAGGTCCAGGCGCCTCAGCAACGCGCGGTCGTCCACCACGTCAGGGTTGCCGGTGATGAGCAGCTTGTCGCCGTAAAAAATGGAGTTGGCACCGGCCATGAAGCACAACGCCTGGATGCCTTCACCCAATTCGCGGCGGCCGGCCGACAGGCGCACGCGCGACTTGGGCATCGTGATGCGGGCCACGGCAATCACGCGCACGACTTCGAAAGCATCCAGCGCCGGCTCGTCGGCCAGCGGCGTGCCCGCCACACGCACCAGATTGTTGACCGGCACCGATTCGGGCGGCGGGTTCAGGTTGGCCAGTTCGGCGATCAGGCCGGCGCGTTGCTCGCGCGTTTCGCCCATGCCCACGATGCCGCCGCAGCACACCGCCATGCCGGCGCTGCGCACGTTTTGCAGCGTGTCCAGGCGGTCCTGGTAATCGCGCGTGCCGACGATGCTGGGGTAGAAATCGGGCGCGCTGTCCAGGTTGTGGTTGTAGTAGTCCAGCCCGGCGTCGGCCAGGGTTTTTGCCTGCCCGGGCTTCAACATGCCCAGAGTGGCGCAGGTCTGCAGGCCCAGGGCGCGCACGCCGCGCACCAGTTCGGCCACCTTGTCGACATCGCGGTCGGTGGGGCTGCGCCAGGCTGCGCCCATGCAGAAGCGCGTGGCACCCGCTTCCTTGGCAGCGCTCGCGGCTTGCAGCACCGCGTCGGGCGCCATCATCTTGCTGGCCTCGACGCCGGTGTCATGGTGGATGGACTGCGGGCAGTAGCCGCAGTCTTCCGGGCAGCCGCCGGTCTTCACCGAAAGCAGCGACGCCAGTTCGATGTCGCCGTGCGGGTGGTGTTCAACATGCACGGCGCGCGCGCGCTGGATCAGGCTTAGGAAAGGCAGTGCAAGCAGGGCCTCAATGGCCTCGCGCGTCCATAGGCCGACCACAGGTCGGGCCGGCTGCCGCGGGTTCGGACAGCGCAACAAGATAGACGCTTCGACAGTCACGGTGTTCATCGGCGGGCGTTCCTTTTCGGGTTCATGTGAAGCTGAGGATGGGCTGGTCTACGGCCAGGCTATCGCCCTTTTTCGCCAGCAGTGTGCCCACGGTGCCGTCTTGCGCGGCGATGAGGATATTTTCCATTTTCATCGCTTCGATGACTGCCAGCCTTTCGCCCGCCACCACTTTCTGGCCGGGCTGCACCACGATGTCGGCCAGCAGACCCGGCATCGGCGACAGCAAGAACTTGCTGGTGTCGGGTGGCGCCTTATGTGACATCAGCTTGAACAACTCGGCCGCGCGCGGCAACAGCACCAGGGTTTCGATGTGCGTGCCGTTGTGCGCCACCCGTATGCCCAGCGGGTTGCGCAGGCTGCTGCGCTCAATCTGTGCCGTGAAAGGCCGGCCGTTGCAACTGCCCACCATCAGCAATTCGCCCAGCTTGCTGGCGCTGTGAAAGGCGTAGTGTCGTTCGGCAACGACCACGTCGGCACGGCCACAAGCGGCGTCGAAGTCTTCCACGCGAACCGCGTGGTGCACATGCTGGCCCGATGCGTCCAGCACCACCACCACCAGGTCAGCCAGCGTTTTCACACCATGGCCGGGCAGTTGGCCGCTGATGCCGGCCGAACGCTCACGCGCCCTGCGGCGCACGAAGGCGGCTGCAGCCACCAGCAACAGCGGGTCGTCGTGCGGCACGTCGGCGGCGCTGAAGCCTTGCGCGTAGTGTTCGGCAATGAAACCGGTGTTGAAGTCGCCCGCGACAAACTTCGGGTGAGCCAGTAGCGCGGCCTGGAAAGGGATGTTGCTGCCGATGCCACGGATGACGAATGCATTCAGCGCCTCGCGCATGCGGGCAATCGCGTCATTGCGATCGCGCCCGTGCACGATGAGCTTGGCAATCATCGAGTCATAAAACATCGGAATCTCGCCGCCATCTTCTACGCCGGTGTCCACGCGCACGCCCATCAGGTTCGTGGTGTCTGAGGCAAACATCGTCTGCTTCGGCGGCTGAAAGCGCACCAGGCGCCCGGTGCTCGGCAGAAAACTGCGGAACGGGTCTTCGGCATTGATGCGGCACTCCATGGCCCAGCCGTTGCGCTGCACATCCTTCTGCGCCAGCGGCAGCGGCTCACCCGCCGCGACACGAATCATCAGCTCCACCAGGTCCAGCCCGGTGATGCATTCGGTCACCGGATGTTCGACCTGCAGCCGCGTGTTCATTTCGAGAAAGTAAAAGCTCTGGTCCTTGCCGACCACAAACTCGACCGTGCCGGCACTCTGGTACTTCACAGCTTTGGCCAGCAAAACAGCCTGCTCGCCCATAGCCTTACGCGTGGCGTCGCTGATGAAGGGCGACGGCGCTTCTTCGATCACCTTCTGGTGCCGACGCTGAATCGAGCACTCGCGCTCATTCAGGTAAATCACGTTGCCCTGGCTGTCGCCAATCAGCTGAATCTCAATGTGACGCGGTTCCTCGACAAACTTTTCGATGAACACCCGGTCATCGCCAAAACTGTTGCGCGCCTCGTTGCGACACGAGGTAAAGCCTTCAAACGCCTCCTTGTCGTTGAACGCCACTCGCAAGCCTTTGCCGCCGCCGCCCGCACTGGCCTTGATCATCACCGGGTAGCCGATGCCCTGCGCAATCTCCACCGCGCGTTCAGCCGTTTCAATTGCGTCATTCACGCCGGGAATGCAATTCACACCCGCAGCACCCGCCAGCTTTTTCGATTCAATCTTGTCACCCATGGCAGCAATCGAATAATGCTTGGGGCCTATGAAGATGATGCCCTCCTCCTCAACGCGTTTGGCAAAGCCAGCGTTCTCGCTCAGAAAGCCATAGCCCGGGTGCACCGCCTGCGCGCCGGTCTGCTTGCAGGCGGCGATAATTTTTTCGGCCTGCAAATAACTGTCGCGGCTGGGCGCGGGGCCGATGTTGACCGCTTCATCGGCCAGCTCGACATGGCGTGCATCCTTGTCTGCGTCGGAATAAACGGCGACAGTTTTGATGCCCATCTTGCGGGCCGTGAGAATGACGCGGCAAGCAATCTCACCCCGGTTGGCAATCAGAATTTTTGTAAACATGGTTATCTTTCTTGAGCGTTTACAGCGGAATGTTCCCGTGCTTGCGCCACGGGTTTTCCAGTTTCTTGTCTTTGAGCATGACCAGCGAGCGGCAGATGCGCTTGCGCGTTTCGTGCGGCAGAATCACGTCGTCGATAAAGCCGCGTGCGCCAGCCACAAAGGGGTTGGCAAAGCGGGCTTTGTACTCGGCTTCCCTGGCGGCGAGTTTGACCGGATCACCCTTGTCTTCGCGAAAGATGATCTCGACCGCGCCCTTTGCGCCCATGACGGCGATCTCGGCATTCGGCCAGGCAAAGTTGACGTCGCCGCGCAGGTG
>JAYSYH010000020.1:0-2549 GCA_043716645.1 Betaproteobacteria bacterium
CAGCAGCGGCGCCAGCAGGAAGCCGCCGGACTCACCGCTGGTTATCCGAACCGCGCCACCGGGCTTACGGCGCTGGCGGTGCCGCTGTCGGCGTGGGAAGGTTTCACCAGCCTGGCCTCGCATCTGCCCGGCGACGCCGGTGACCGCATGGCCGAGATGAACCAGCAGGCGCGCGCGATGCAGTCCGCTTTCGACCACATGGGCGCGCGCATGCTGGGGGTGGACAGCGACCAGCCGACACGCGCCGGCGCTCTGGCGGGTGATGCCGCACGCCTCGATGCCACGGGTGCGCAGGCACAGACATCCGACCAGCGCTTGCAGTCAGCCGACGAGGGCGCTGCAGGTTTGCACGAGGCCAATGAGGCCACTTTGGCGCAGGCACAAGGGCGCAGCGCAGCAGCGTCCGCGCACAGCCAGTCGCTGGCCGATGCGGCGAATCAACGCGAGCAACAGGCGTCTTCGATGGCAGCACAATTGCAGGCCTGGGCCGTGTTGCACCGGGGCCAGCGCAGCGCTGCGGTGGACACGACGGTGCGCCGGCTCGAGGCCGAAGGCCATCTCGTAACGCAGGTTCCGCCCGAGTAAAAATCAACCATGCCCAGCTCCGTCGAAAATTCCCTGTCGGCCGTTGCCGCGGCACGCGCAGCGGGTGATGCGCAAGTTCTGGCCGACCAGCTGCTGCGCCACGCCGATAGCCTGCTGCATGCCGGGCGCTGGGTTGAAGCGTCGTCTGCCGTGGACCAGGCCACCGGCCTGCAGCACGCCCGCGGCGCCACGCTGGAAGAAGCTCGTTGCCTGCGGCTGGGCGCCACGCTGCAGCGCTTGCAAGGACGGCTGGATCTTGCACGCAACCATGCACAGGCGGCGCTCCAGCTGGCCCGGAGCTGCGCCGCCGACCCTGCAGCTGCGATGGACATGGACGTTCGCGCGGCACATGCGGAACTCGGCGAGATCGCACTTGCGCGGTCCGAACCGGTGGCCGCGCTGCAGGCCTTCACGCTTGCTGTGGCGGAGCACGCCGACGCGCCAGCGGCCTGGTTACGCGGTCGCGCAAAAGCCCATGCGCTGGCGGGCGATTTCGCACAAGCCGCAAAAGACCTTGAGCTTGCGGCGCGCAAGCTGGCGTCCTTGGCGGATACGGTCAACGCCCTGCGTACGACGGTGCAAGCCGCAAGCGCTTGGCAACAGGCCCGGCACTTCGACCGCGCGCAACAACTAGTCGATGCAGCAAGGCCCCGCGCGTTGGCGGCCGGCGACGAGGAGTCGCTGGCTGGGCTGGCCTTGTTGTCCGCTACCCATGCGCTGGAACAGCGGAACCTGCCGGTCGCGCGCGCGTTGGCGATCACAGCGCGCCAGCATGCGCTGGCGTCCCGCGCCGCAACGCCGTATATCGGCGCGGCGGTCGCCTTGTCGCGTATCGACGAACAGGCTGGCGATCTGGTCAACGCCTACGCGGCGCTCGCCACCGGCTGGGCCACCATCGGTGACCTGCTGGGTGCGGACCTGGCGCGCGCGGCTTTCGAGCCCCTGCTGCGCGGCTTGCAGGCACGCTGTGGGCCCACCGCTTTCTGGCAGGCCCGGGGTGCCTATGAACAGCAACGCAAGCAGATCGGGTAACGCCTTACGGGATGCGGCCGGTGCGGCACCCGGCGTCTGCGGCTCACGAGGATCGGCCCCATCGCCAACGCGCACGTGTCCTACAGGCTGAGTGTCTACCTTCCGATGCGTCTTACGGATAGGGCTACTTAACGTGAAGTGCGGACGCAGACACTTCCATTGAGGTGCCGTCGGACCATCGACAGGCATCAATCGTAAACAACGTAACAGCCCCCAGCAGCCAAACCAGCGCCTTACACAATATGGCCTTGCGCCGCTGCTACTGGAACCCGGAACTGCTGTCGTCTTTCACGTTTCTGATGTCTGGGCATGGCAGGCCGGTGTGTGCTTCCATGATGCTGGGTGACGCCGACTATGCAAGAGAGCAATTGCGCCGGGCTTGCACGCTCGACCACCACGCGCTGCAACAGATTGCGGCCCAGATGCTGGGCAGTCTTACGCACCTCCCGACCGAGCGCACAGTACCGGTCGAAGGGGCGCACTGAGTGTGGTTGACAAACCGCGCCTGACGGGCTGATACGGGGCCAGCGCACTTGCCAAGATGGGCAAGTGCCGGTAGTGTTACGGCGCAAGCACTATCTGAAGGGCCTCCCCATGATCACCGACGCGCAACTCAAAAGCATCATGCCGAACCTTGCAGCTCTCAAGCTGCAGCTTTATCTTCCGCATCTGAACACCGCCATGCAGACGTATGGCGTGAACACGATGTTGCGAACCGCAGCATTCGTCGCGCAGCTTGCGCACGAATCGGCCGAGTTCCGTTTCATGGAAGAGATCTGGGGACCGATCCCGGCGCAAACCCGTTACGAGCCACCCAGTGAGCTCGCCAAACGCCTGGGCAATACCCAGCCGGGCGACGGCAAACGGTTCAAGGGGCGCGGGCCGATCCAGATTACCGGGCGTTTCAATTACAAAAAATACGGCGACCTGCT
>JAYSYH010000191.1:0-15361 GCA_043716645.1 Betaproteobacteria bacterium
CACAACCTGCCGCTGCAGCTGGCGGTGGAACTGGGCCTTCCGCTGGCCTTGCTGATCACCGGCTTGTTGATCTGGGCGTTGTGGCAGGGCGCCCGGCGAGCCTGGCTGGCAAGCGGCGACATCGGCACCGCGCAACGCAGTGCGATGGTGATGGTGCTGATGATCGGCCTGCACAGCCTGCTGGAATATCCGCTTTGGTACAGCTACTTCCTGCTGCCCGCCGCCTGGGCCTGGGGTTTCGCGCTGTGGCAGCCGGCCACCGCCACCGCCAGCGCCAGCGCCGCCAGCGCCGCCAGCGCCGCCACTGCATCAGCCCGGCAGCGCCCTTCGCTGCCCCTGGAGGTGGCCAATGGGGTGGTGGTGCTAGCCGCCGCGCTGGCGGTGCTGGACTACAGCCGCGTGGTGGCCATTTTCACGGCAGACGCAGGCGCCGCACCGCTGGACAGGCGCATCGCTGCCGGTCAGCGCAGCGTGCTCTTCGCCCACCATGCCGACTACGCAGCGGCCACCTCGGGTGTGCCGTCGGCCGACCCGGCGCATGCCTTCGACCGTGCCCCGCACTACCTGCTGGACACGCGCTTGATGATCGCGTGGTCGCGTTCGCTGGCCGAACGCGGGCAGCTGGACGCCGCACGCTTCGTCGCTGCCCGTCTGCGTGAATTTCGCAAGGCCGACGCTGAGACTTTTTTCGATGCCTGCCCACTCGGGCCTGCGTCTGTGCATGCAAGTTCGGTGGCGGCGGTGGGGGTCGCATCCGCGGCACCAGCGGCACCAGCGGCACCAGCGGCATCAGCGCCATCCGCCGCCGAAACCTTCCCCTGCGAGAGCCCGGTGCGCGCGCCCGGCTGGCGCGAACTGGCCGGACGCTGAGGGCCCGCCAGACCTTCAGCGCGCAGCCTTCCACTCGCCCGACTTGCCGCCGCGCTTTTCCAGCACCCGGATGTCGGTCATGACCATGCCGCGGTCTGCGGCCTTGCACATGTCGTAAATGGTCAGCAGGCCGACTTGCACGGCGGTCAGCGCTTCCATTTCAACGCCAGTGCGGCCCACGGTTTCGACTTGCGCGCTGCAATGCACGCTGCTGGCGGCGGCGTCCAGTTCAAAGTCCACCGTCACGCGCGTGATGGGCAGCGGATGGCACAGCGGGATCAGCTCCGACGTGCGCTTGGCGCCCTGGATGGCGGCGATGCGTGCGATGCCGATGACGTCGCCCTTCTTCGCCTGGCCGCTGGCAATCAACGCGAAAGTGGCCGGTTGCATGCGGATGCAGCCACGGGCCCGCGCCACGCGGTGCGTCTCGGCCTTGGCCGTCACGTCCACCATGTGGGCCTGCCCCTGGTTGTTGAAGTGGGTCAGCGGGGATGGCTCTTGCGATGCGTTCATCGGGTCTGGCGTCGGGCTTGTCATCATTGGCTACACGTTCAGCAACATGGTGATGTCATCATAGGTTGATGTACCCGCAAGACGCTGTTGGCACGCCGCTTCCGCCGCTTCCGCCGCTTCCGCCGTTTCCGCCGTTTCCGTCGTTTCCGTCGCTTCCGCCCGTCTCGTCAGCTTCAGCCCGCTGGCGCCGTCTGCTGGCCGGTGGCCTGGCCGTGCTGATGACGCTGGGCAGCTGGCAGTTGCCTGCCTACGCACAGGTGCGTCTGCCTTCACTGGGCGAGAACGCTTCCGAAGACCTCAGCGTCGGCGCCGAGCGCCGCCTGGGAGAGCAGATCATGCGCGAGGCGCGGCGCGACCCTGAATTCCTCGACGACCCGGTGTTGCAGGAATATCTGCAGTCGCTGTTCAGCCCGCTGGTGGCGGCCGCGCGGCAGTTGGGCAACATCGACGCCGACACCGACCTGGCCTTCGCCTGGGAGCCGTTTCTGGTGAAGGACCGCAGCGTGAACGCGTTTGCACTGCCGGGCGGGTTCGTCGGCGTGCACCTGGGTCTGATTGCCATCACCACCACGCGCGACCAACTGGCTTCGGTGCTGGCCCACGAGCTGTCGCATGTCACGCAGCGGCACATCGCGCGCAGCATCGCGCCGCAGTCGCGGGCTTCGATGATTGCCATTGCCACGCTGCTGCTGGGCATCATCGCGGCCAGCAAGAGCAACAACGCCGATGTCTTCAATGCGGCCGTGATGGGCGGGCAGGGCGCGGCCATTCAAAGCCAGTTGAACTTCTCGCGCGACATGGAACGCGAGGCCGACCGCATCGGCTACGGCTTGCTGGCGAACGCGGGCTACGCGCCTGCGGGCATGGCGTCGATGTTCGAAAAGCTCGACGCCGCCTCGCGCATCAACGACAGCGGCGGCTTCCCGTACCTGCGCAGCCACCCGCTGACCACCGACCGCATCAGCGAAGCACGCAACCGGACTTTGATTGCGCCTGGCGCGCCGGCCGTGCCCACGCTGCTGCACGCGATGATGCAGATGCGTTCGCGCGCGCTGATGGCCGAAGGCGTGCAGCCGCTGCAGCGTTTGGCCGGTGGCGGCACATCGCCGCTGCGCGCCGAACGACTGGCCACGCTGTACGGCGGCGCGCTGGCCTCGTCGCTGTTGAACGAACACGGGGCGGCGCAAGCGCAGGTCACGCAGGCCTTGCAGCTGGAAGCCACCCTCGTCCCACGCGAGCCGCAGGCCGAACGCGTGCTGCGCCTGCTGCAGGCCGAAGTGGACCTGGCGGCCGGCAAGCCGGCAGCAGCGCTGCAAGCGCTGGACGCCTTGCCCAGCGGCGGCGCGGCCGAGCGCCCGCCCTTGCTGCTGCGCGCACAGATCGCGCTTGCGCTGCGGCGTGCCGACCCTGGCAGCGCAACAGACGCGCTGCGCGCCAGCACCGAAGCGCTGCAAACCTGGCTGGCCGATGCGCCGCACGACGCCGCGGCCTGGGAACTGCTTGCCAGTACCAGCGAAGCGCTGGGCCTGAAGCTGCGGGCCATGCGTGCCGCTGCCGAAGCGCGCGTGGTGCTGGGCGACCTGACCGGCGCCGTCGATCGCCTGCGCGCCGCGCAGGGCGCCTCGCGCACCGCGGTGGGTCAGGACTTTATCGAGGCATCGGTGATCGACGCGCGGCTGCGACAGGTCACGGCGCAGCGCCGTCAGCTAGCCCTGGAAGCGCGGGGCGAAGGCCGCAGCAGCAGTCGGCCCGGGCCGGGCGACGAGCCGATGCCGCAGTAGCACTGACCAGGCCGCAGCAGGCCGCCGCTGTCAGACGGTGGCGTTGCCGCTGAACAGCCGCTCGGTGGCCACGTCGATGACCATGCCGCAAAGGCTGTACAGCACCGAGCCGATCAGGGCTGCGCTGAAGCCGGTGACGGTAAACCCGTCCAGCACACTGGCGGCCGACCAGAACATCAACGCGTTGATGACGAAGAGAAACAAGCCCAGCGTGAGCACCGTGACTGGCAACGTCAACAGCACCAGCAACGGCCTGACCAAGGTATTCAAAAGCCCGAGCACGAAAGCCGCGATCAGGGCCGATCCGAAGTTGGTGACGCTGACCCCGGGGTACAGGTGCGCCACCAACAACAAGGCTGCGGCCAGCAGCATCCAACGCACGATGATCTTCATGTGGGCAGCATAACGTGGTGGGGATACCCGAAATGACGCTTTTACCTATGAAAACAGCTTCTCAGTGCCCCGTGCAGGGTTTAGCATCGCGCCTGCTTGTTTGCCAGGATAGACAGGCCCACAGGACCCCCAGTCCGGTGAGGTCCGCGTGGCGACTGGCATCCCTCAAAAACTGACGGAGAAAATCCAAATGGCAACTGCGAAAAAAGCTCCTGCGAAAAAGGCCGCCCCGGCTGCACCAGCCAAGAAGGCTGCACCAGCGCAGAAGGCTGCGGCTCCCGCGAAGAAGGCGGCGCCTGCTGCGGCACCCGCGAAGAAGGCCGCGCCGGCGAAGAAGGCGGCCCCGGCCAAGAAGCGCACCCCCAGTGCAGCCTTCATGAAGGCCATGACGCCCAGCGCGGCCCTGGCCGCGGTCATCGGCGACAAGCCGCTGCCGCGTACCGAGGTGACCAAGAAGGTTTGGGAATACATCAAGAAGAACGATCTGCAGGACAAGGTCAAGCGGACCATGATCAATGCAGACGCCAAGCTGAAGGCGGTGGTCGGCGTTGCGTCGATCAGCATGTTCGGCATGACCAAGGAAATCAGCAAGCACCTCAAGTAAGGCGCCGAAGCTGGAATCTCAAAGGGGCCCTCGGGGCCCCTTTTTCATGGGCCAGCGGGGCGCCGGGGAGAACGCTGGTGCTACCCCGCCACCGCCGGCAACAGCGCCTTCAAGAACCGCCCCGTGTGGCTGCTCTCGTGCGCGGCCACGTCTTCGGGTGTGCCCGTTACCACCACCAGCCCGCCACCGGCGCCGCCTTCGGGGCCCATGTCGATGACCCAGTCGGCGGTCTTGATGACGTCCAGGTTGTGTTCGATGACGACGATGGTGTTGCCCGCGTCGCGCAACTGGTGCAGCACCTTCAGCAGCATGCCCACGTCGTGGAAGTGCAGGCCGGTGGTGGGTTCATCCAAGATATACAAAGTTCTGCCGGTGTCGCGCTTGCTCAGTTCCAGCGCCAGCTTCACGCGCTGCGCTTCACCGCCGCTCAGCGTGGTGGCGGCCTGGCCCAGGCGGATGTAGCCCAGGCCCACGTCTAGCAGCGTTTGCAGCTTGCGCGCCAGGTTGGGCACGGCGTTGAAGTAGGTGTAGGCGTCTTCCACCGTCATGTCCAGCACCTGCTGGATGTTGCGACCCCGATAGAAGATCTCCAGCGTTTCGCGGTTGTAGCGCGCGCCGTGGCAGACGTCGCAGGGCACGTACATGTCGGGCAGAAAATGCATCTCGACCTTGATCACGCCGTCGCCCTCGCAGGCCTCGCAGCGCCCGCCGCCGCTGGCCGCGCTGACGTTGAAGCTGAAGCGCCCGGCGCCGTAGCCGCGTTCGCGCGCGGCCGGCACTTCGGCGAACAGTTCGCGTATCGGCGTGAACAGGCCGGTGTAGGTGGCCGGGTTGCTGCGCGGCGTGCGGCCGATCGGGCTCTGGTCGACGTTGATGACCTTGTCGAAGTTTTCCAGGCCTTCGATGCGGTCATGCGGCGCCGGTTCGGCGTGTGACTGATAGAGCTTTCTGGCGACAGCGGTGTACAGCGTGTCGTTGATCAGCGTGCTCTTGCCGCTGCCACTGACACCGGTCACGCAGGTCAACAGGCCGACCGGGATCTCGACACTGACGCCGTTGCCATCGGCCCCGCGCAGGTTGTGACCGCGCGCGTTGACGATGCCCAGGCGGAAGGGCGCCGCGCCGAAGCCGCTGGCCGGGCGGCGGCGCGTGGGCACCTCGATGCGCAGCACGTTGGCCAGGTATTTCCCGGTCAGTGAGTCGGGGTTGTCGGACACCTCCTGCGGCGTGCCCTGGGCCATGACCTGACCGCCGTGCACACCGGCGCCGGGGCCCATGTCCACCACGTGGTCGGCGGCACGGATCATGTCTTCGTCGTGTTCCACCACCAGCACGCTGTTGCCCAAGTCGCGCAGGTGCTGCAGCGTGCCGATCAGCCTTTCGTTGTCGCGCTGGTGCAGGCCGATGCTGGGCTCGTCCAGCACGTACATCACGCCGCTCAAACCGCTGCCGATCTGGCTGGCCAGGCGGATGCGCTGGGCCTCGCCGCCGCTCAGCGTATCGGCGCCTCGGTCCAGGCTGAGGTAGTTCAGACCGACGTCGTTCAGGAAGCGCAAGCGGCTGCGGATTTCGCGCACGATCTTGTCGGCGATCTCGCCCTTGGCGCCGATCAGCTTCAAGCCTTCGAAGTAGCCCAGAGCGTGGGCCAGCGTGTCGTGTTCAACCTCGAAGATGGGCTTGCCGCGCCGTCCTTGTGGGTTCGTGTCGGCATGCTGCAAAAAGACGTGGCGGGCTTCGCGGCGCAAGCGCGTGCCGTGACAGTCGGGGCAGGGCTTGGCGGCCTGGTAACGCGTCAACTCGTCGCGCACGGCGGCCGAATCGGTCTCGCGCAAACGGCGTTCGAAGCTGGGAATGATTCCTTCGAAAGGGTGCTTGCGCTTCACCGCGCGGGCTTTTCCCTTGCCGCTCTTGCTGGGGCCGTCGGCCTGGTAGGTGAATTCGATGTCGTCAGCGCCCGAGCCGTACAGCAGCACGTGCTGCGCGCTGGCTGGCAGGTCTTCCCAGGGCGCTTCGATGTTGAAGCCGTAGTGCGTGGCCACGGTTTCCAGCAGCGTGTAGGTGTAGCTGTTGCGGCGGTCCCAGCCCTTGATGGCACCGGCTCCCAGGCTCAGGCTGGGGAAGGCGACCAGGCGTTCAGGGTCGAAGACGGTGACCTGCCCCAGGCCGTCGCAGGACGGGCAGGCGCCCACCGGGCTGTTGAAGCTGAACAGCCGCGGTTCCAGTTCGCTCAGCGAATAGCTGCACGCCGGGCAGCCGAAGCGGCTGCTGAACAGATGCTCTTTGCCGGTGTCCATTTCCAGCGCAATCGCGCGGCCGTCGGCGATCCGCAGGCTGGCTTCGAAGCTCTCGGCCAGGCGCTGTTTCACGTCAGGCTTGGTCTTCAGGCGGTCGATGACGACATCGATGTCGTGCTTCTGGTTTTTCTGCAGCTTGGGCACCGCATCGGCTTCCACCACCGCACCGCTGAGGCCGTCGCTGCCGACGCGAAAGCGCACATAGCCGCGCGCCTGCATGTCTTCGAACAGTTCGGTGAATTCGCCCTTGCGGTCGCGTACCACCGGCGCCAGCACCATCAGCTTGGTGTCCTCGGGCAGGGCCAGCACGGCGTCGACCATCTGGCTGACGCTTTGTGCCTGCAGCGGCACCTCGTGGACGGGGCAGTAGGGCGTGCCGGCGCGGGCGTACAGCAGGCGCAGGTAATCGTGGATCTCGGTGATGGTGCCCACCGTGCTGCGCGGGTTGTGGCTGGTCGCCTTTTGCTCGATGGAAATGGCCGGGCTCAGGCCCTCGATGACATCGACATCGGGCTTGTCCATCAGTTGCAGAAACTGTCGCGCGTAGGCGCTCAGGCTTTCGACATAACGGCGCTGGCCCTCGGCGTACAGCGTGTCGAAAGCCAGGCTGCTTTTGCCGGAACCTGACAGCCCCGTGATCACCACCAGCGCGTGCTTGGGGATGTCGAGGTCGATGTTCTTCAGGTTGTGCGTGCGGGCGCCACGGATCTTGAAACTGCGCGCTTCCTGGTAAGGCGTGCGCGGACTGGCGGGAACTTCGGGGTCAGGGCGCGGCATGGTGGCGTTTCACGAGAGCAACCCGCGATGATAAGGGCCGGGCTCTTGCGGACCCCGCCCGCCGGCCCGGCCGAACCGCTCAGGCCCTTCCCTTCAGGCCGCGCCGTCCAGCACGCGCAGGATTTCGGCGCCGTAGGCTTGAAGCTTCTTCGCGCCGACGCCGCTGATGCCGGCCAGCGCGTCGAGCGTGGCCGGTTGTTCGCGCGCCATCTCGGCCAACGTGGCGTCGTGGAAAACGACGTAGGCCGGCAGGTTGTGTTCGCGTGCCACCTCGCCGCGCCAGGCTTTCAGCGACTGGAACAGCGCGGTGGCGGTGTCGTCCAGCGGCAGCGGCGGCGGCTTGTCGCGGCCGTTGCTGGTGTTGCTGGTGTTGCTGGTGCTGCCTGTGCTGCCTGTGCTGCCGTCGCGCCGACGCACCGTCCTGCCGCGCAACTTCGTCTCGGTGGCCACGCGCAATTGCACCGTGACTTCGCCGCGCAGCACCTCGCGCGCACTGTCGGCCAGCGCCAGCGTGCTGAATTCGCCTTCGGTGTGCAGATGGCCGGCGGCAATCAACTGGCGCAACACCAGGCGCCACTGCGCGTCGCTGACATCGGCGCCGATGCCGAAAGTCGACAGGCTGCTGTGGCCGTACTGCGCCACCTTGTCGGTGGCCTTGCCGCGCAGCACGTCGATCAGGTGCACGGCGCCAAAACGCTGCCCGCCGTTCTGCCTGAAGCGGTAGATGCAGGACAGGGCCTTGCGCGCCGCTTCGGTGGCGTCCCATGTCGAAGGCGGGTTGATGCAGTTGTCGCAGTTGCCACATCGGTATCCGGCTGCGCTGGGTTCGCCGAAGTAGGCCAACAGGCGCACGCGGCGGCAGTCGTGGGCTTCGGCCAGCGCCAGCAGGGCGTCGAGCTTGGCGCGCTGGAGCCTTTTGAAGTTTTCTTCGGCTTCGCTCTCGTCGATCATCCGCCGCTGGTTCACCACATCGGCCAGGCCGTAGGTCATCCAGGCATCGGCCGGTTGCCCGTCACGTCCACCCCGACCTGTTTCCTGGTAGTAGCCCTCGATGTTCTTGGGCAGGTCCAGGTGAGCCACGAAGCGTACGTCGGGCTTGTCGATGCCCATGCCGAAAGCGATGGTGGCCACCATCACCACGGCGTCTTCGCGCAGGAAGCGGTCCTGGTGCTTGCGGCGCACGGCGGCGTCAAGACCCGCGTGGTATGGCAGCGCGTTCAGGCCTTCCTCGGCCAGCCAGGCGGCGGTTTCGTCGACCTTCTTGCGGCTTTGGCAGTAGACGATGCCGCTGTCCGTTCCATTTGGGCCTTCGTGCTCGTCGCGGATGAAGCGCAGCAACTGCTTCTTCGGCTCATCCTTCTCGACGATGGTGTAGCGGATGTTCGGCCGATCGAAGCTGGCAACGAAGACGCGGGCGTCTTCCAGCGCCAGGCGTTCGATGATGTCGGCGCGCGTGTGGTTGTCGGCGGTGGCCGTCAGCGCCAAACGCGGCACGCCGGGGAACTGCTCGTGCAGGGCCGACAAGCCGAGGTATTCCTCGCGGAAGTCGTGGCCCCACTGGCTGACGCAGTGCGCTTCGTCGATGGCGAACAGGCTGAGCAAGCCGCGTTCATGCAGGCTCGTGAGCATGGCCAGGAAACGCGGTGTCAGGATGCGTTCCGGTGCGGCGTACAGCATCACCAGCTTGCCGCTCATCAGCTCGCGTTCGACGCGCCGAGCCTCGTCGCCGTCGAGCGACGAATTGAGGAAGGCCGCCGGTACGCCGAGTTCGTCCAAAGCGCCGACCTGGTCGTGCATCAGCGCGATCAGCGGGCTGACCACCACCGCCACGCCCTGCCCGGCGCGGTGGCGCACGATGGCCGGCACCTGGTAGCACAGGCTTTTGCCGCCGCCGGTGGGCATCAACACCAGCGCGTCGCCGCCGGCCACCACGTGGTCGACGATCTCGCGTTGCGCGCCGCGGAAAGCGGGGTAGCCGAAGACCTCGTGCAGCACCCGTTGCGGGGCGTTCTCCGCCTTGGCAGGCACAGTGGCAGGAGAGGGTGTGAGCACAGCGGACATGGGATACCTGATCGTACTTGAGGGCTTCGCGCGCCCACCCACTCCACCGGGTGCAGTCGCAAGAGCGACAGCTTCGGGGTGTCGGCGGCGCAGGGGCCCGGCGCGATAATGGAACACCCAACCACCCCGTCTTGCCGGAGCAGCCCATGGCCTCAGTCAACAAAGTCATCATCGTCGGCAACCTCGGCAAAGACCCCGAGGTGCGTTACATGCCCAGCGGTTCGGCGCTGTGCAACGTGTCGGTTGCCACCACGCGCCAGTGGAAGGACAAGACCAGCGGCGAAAAGCAGCAGGAAACCGAATGGCACCGCGTGACCTTCTTCGACCGCATGGCCGAGATTGCCGGCGAGTACTTGAAGAAGGGCAGCGCGGTCTACGTTGAAGGCCGGCTGAAGACGCGCAAGTACACCGACAAGGACGGCGTCGAAAAGTACAGCACCGATATCGTGGCCACTGAAATGCAGCTGCTGGGCGGCCGTGACACCGGCGCAGGCATGGGTGGGGGCGACGACATGGGCGAAGCGCAGCCGCGTTCGGCCCCCGCCGGGCGCCCCGCTCCGCCGGCCCGCAGCGCCCCGGCACCGCGGCCACCGGCCAAGTCGTCCACCGGCTTCGATGACATGGACGACGACATCCCGTTCTGACGCGCAACGTGAACCCACCGCTGTTGAATGCCGCGCAGCGCGAGCGCGCATGCGCGCTGCCGTTCCGGGTGGGCGTGGACGGCGGCGGCACCGCCACCCGGGTCCGCCTGCAAGACGCAAGCGGCCGCACGCTGGGGCAAGGGTCTGCGGGGCCATCGGGCCTTTCGCAGGGCACCGCGCAGGCCTGGCAGCATGTGCAGCAGGCTGTCATGGCGGCCTTCGACGCCGCCGGCCTGCCGCATCAGGCAGCCCCTGCGGTGGCGCTGGGCCTGGGCCTGGCGGGCGCTGAAGTCACCACGCTGCGCACCGATTTCCTGGCGCGCAACCCGGGCTATGCCATCGGCCTGCTGGAGAACGACGGCATCACGCAACTGGCTGGCGCCCACGCTGGAGGGCCCGGCATCGTGGTGTCGGCCGGCACCGGCGCCGTGGCCGCTGCAAGGTTTGCTGACGGCAGCGTGCGCCGCTGCGGTGGGTGGGGCTGGCCGGCCGGGGACGAAGGCGGCGGAGCGTGGCTGGGCCTGCAGGCCGTGCGGACCTTGCAGCATGCGCTGGACGGCCGCGCGCCGGCCGGGCCGCTGGCGGCGGCAGTAGCCGCTGCCATCGGGCCGGTTGCGGTTGCGGTTGCGGCTGAGGCTGCGGACGCGGACGCGGACGCAGTCGCCATCGCGCATGCGTTGCAGGCCTGGTCGGTGCAGGCCGGGCAGAACGCCTGCGCGCAGTTGGCGCCATTGGTGTTTGCTGCCGCTGAACGGGGCGACGTGCATGCCGGGGCCTTGCTGCAAAGCGCGGCTGCCGAATTGGCGCGTCTGGCCGAAGCGCTGACCGAAGCGCTGGGCGCGCCAGACAGCGCAGCATCACACCTGCCGATCGTCCTGAACGGCAGCGTGGGCACCCGCCTGGCCCTGCGCTGGCCGCCGGCATTGCAAGCCCGGCTGGTGCAACCTGCCGGCGACAGCGCTGACGGCGCGCTGCTGTTGTTGCGTCTGGTCCTGGAAGCGCCGTGACGCTGCGTCTGAGCGGCCACATCCTCACGCCTGCGGGCTTTGTGCGCGGCAGCCTGGACATTGCCGACGGCCGCGTCCGGCAGCTCGATGGCCTGCCCGTCGATGAAGCCGCCGTGCGTGCCGACAGGATGACGCCCGTGCTGTTGCCGGGTTTCATCGACCTGCACGTGCACGGCGGGGGTGGCGCCGACACCATGGATGCCGGCGACGCCGGGCAGACCTTGGCGCGCCTGCACGCCCGCCACGGCACCACGGCTTTGCTGGCCACCACGATGACGGCGCCGCTGGGCGACATCAAAGCCGCGCTGCATGCGTTGGCGCCGCTGGTTGCGCAGCGCAGCAGCGGTGCTGCCCGCGTGCTAGGCGTGCACCTGGAAGGCCCCTACATCAGCCCCGACAAACTGGGTGCGCAGCCGGCCTTCGCCCGTGCGCCCAGCCTGGCCGAAGTGCTGGCGCTGCACGCCATCGCGCCCATCAAGCTGGTCACGCTGGCGCCCGAAGTGAGTGGCATGCTGACCTTGATTCCGGCACTCGTCGAAGCCGGCATGCGCGTGCAGATCGGCCACACCAACGCCACTTACGAGCAGGCTGTCGCAGCGATGCAGCAGGGCGCCACCGGCTACACGCACCTGTTCAACGCGATGAGCACGTTGCACCACCGCGCGCCGGGCGCCGCCGGCGCGGCGCTGGCCCACGCACAGCACGCGGAAATCATCCCCGACCTGCTGCATGTGCACCCGGGCGCCATCCGCGCGGCGCTGCGCGCGATACCCGGGCTGTTCTGCGTCACCGACGCCACCTCGGCCACCGGCATGCCGGATGGCAACTACCGCCTGGGCCGCCAAACGGTCAGCAAATGCCTGGGCGGCGTGCGCCTGGCCGACGGCACGCTGGCCGGCAGCACGCTGACGATGGACCAAGCGTTGCGCAATCTCGTCGGTATCGGTTTGACGCTGGCCGAAGCGGCAGCGCGCGTTAGCACACACGCCGCGAACTATTTGCGCCTGCCGGATCGTGGCCGCCTGCAGGCTGGCGCGGTGGCCGACATCGTGGTGCTGGATGCCGGCACGCTGCAGGTGCAGCAGGTGCTGGCCGAGGGCCTTGCCGTGAGGGAAATCGCATGACGTCATCGATGTTCAGCGAAGCCGCCGAAGGCCCGGCCGTGGCCGCGCGCCTGCTGGCTGCCGAAGGCCCCGCACTGGCTGCGCTGGGCGCTGAGTTGCGCCACCGCCCGCCGCTCGGCCTGCTGACCGTGGCACGCGGCAGCAGCGACCACGCAGCGCACTACATGGCCTATCTGGTGATGGCGCGGCTGGGGCGCCTGGTCACGTCTTTGCCGATGTCGCTGGTCACGCTGTACCAAAGTCGCTTAATCTGCGACGGTCTGGTCGCACTGGCTTTTTCGCAGTCCGGGCAAAGCCCCGACCTGGTGGCGCCGCTGCGCTATTTCAGCGAGCAAGGCGCGCGCACCGTGGCCTTCGTCAACGACCTGGCTTCGCCGCTGGCGCAAGCCGCGCAGCAAAGCCTGGCGCTGCACGCCGGCCCCGAGCTGAGCGTGGCCGCCACCAAGAGCTTCATCGCACAAATGGTGGCCGGTGCGGCGCTGGCCTCGGCCTGGGAACAGGACGCCGCCTTCAGCGCGGCGCTGGCCGATCTGCCGGCTGCGCTGCAATGCGCCTGGGCCCAGGACTGGACCGCCGCGTTGCCGGTGTTGCAAGGCGCTGAACGCTTGTACGTGATCGCCCGCGGCACCGGTTTGCCGATGGCGATGGAAGCCGCTTTAAAGTTCAAGGAGGTCTGCGGCATCCAGGCCGAGGCCTACTCGGGCGCCGAGGTGCAGCACGGCCCGATGGCGCTGGTCGAGCCCGGCTTCCCGATGCTGGTCTTCGCGCCCCACGGCCCCGCGCACGCCGGCCTGTTGCTGCTGGCCGCGCAGATGCGCGAACGTGGCGCCCGCGTGCTGCTGGCCGCCCCGCCGGGCACGCCGGCCTGCGATCTGCCGCTGGCCGCCACCGGCCACGTCGATCTGGACCCGATCGCGATGGCGCAGAGCTTCTACCGCTTGGTCGAAGCGCTGGCCAGCGCGCGCGGCCTGGACCCCGACCATCCGCGCCACCTGAACAAGGTCACGCGGACGTCTTGAGCCTTGGCGGTGCCACGCGGGCGTTCGCGCCTCACTTCGCGAACAGCTGCCCGCGGTCCTTGAAGGCCTTGAATTCCAGCGCGTTGCCCGACGGGTCGTGGAAGAACATCGTGGCCTGTTCACCCACCAGCCCGGCGAAGCGGATATACGGCTCGATCACGAACTTCACGCCGCCGGCGCGCAGTTTGGCTGCGAAGTGATCGAACTGGTCCCAGTCCAGCACCACGCCGAAATGCGGCACCGGCACGTCGTGGCCGTCGACTTCGTTGTGGTGGGCGCTCGCACCTGAAACATCGGCCTTCGGAGCTTTTGGCGGCGTCAGGTGCGCCACGATCTGGTGGCCGAACAGGTCGAAGTCGATCCATTCGCTGCTGCTGCGACCTTCGGTGCAGCCCAGCAAACCGCCGTAGAAAGCGCGCGTGCTGGCCAGGTCGTCGACGGGGAAGGCGAGGTGGAAAGGGGCAATGTTGTTCATGGCAGGCAGAAGTCCACTTTGATGCTTGCAGGATACCCGGACGTCGCGAAAACCAAAGGTGCGCGTCCATGCACGCGCGCAGATTCAGCCTTTGATTTCCGGCGCGTAGACGCTGGCGTCGGTGGTGACCAGGCCCAGCGGAAATTGCCGGCCGGCCAGGTGGTCTTCGATACACCGCAACACCAGCGCGCTGCGATGGCGCTCGGCACAGTCGCGCACCTCATCGGGCGTCATCCACAGCGTGCGCACGATGCCGGTGTCCAGCGTGCGGCCGGGCAACTCTTCGCCCACCGTGCCAGCGTAGGCATAGCGCACATAGGTCACATCTTCTCCGGGCCTTCCCGGCTTCGCGGGCCGCTGGAAGCGCGACAGGTAGATGCCCACCAACACAGCAGGCGTGAAGGCGCGCATCGTCTCTTCCAGCGCCTCGCGCACCACGCCTTGCTGCGGTGATTCCCCCGGGTCGAGATGCCCGGCCGGGTTGTTCAGCCGCAGGCCTTCGGGCGTGTGCTCTTCGATCAGCAGGTAGCGGCCATCCTGCTCGATGATGGCCGCGACGGTAGTGCTGGGGCTCCAGCGCGCAGCTGCCATGGCCTTCAGCCGGCCGCGCCGGCCTTGACCTTCAAGCGCCAGGCGTGCAGCAGCGGCTCGGTGTAGCCACTGGGCTGCACCAGGCCCTTGAACACCAGGTCGGTGGCCGCCTGGAAGGCCGCGCCTTCCTTGAAGCGGCCGGCCATCCTGGTGTAGTCAGGGTCGCTCGCGTTCTGCTGGTCGACGACCTTGGCCATGCGCTTGAACGTGGCCTTGACCTGTGCCTTGTCCACCACGCCGTGGAGCAGCCAGTTGGCGATGTGCTGGCTGGAAATGCGCAGCGTGGCGCGGTCTTCCATCAGGCCCACGTTGTGGATGTCGGGCACCTTGCTGCAACCCACGCCCTGGTCGACCCAGCGCACCACGTAGCCCAGGATGCCTTGCGCGTTGTTGTCGATTTCCTGCTGCTTTTCCTCGTCGGTCCACTTCGGTTTTCTGGCCACCGGAATGGTCAGCAGGTCGTTCAGCAACCCGTCGCGCTCGGCCGCGAAATCGGTCTTCGCAAGCTCCCGCTGCACCTTGAACACATCCACCTGGTGGTAGTGCAGCGCGTGCAGCGTGGCGGCCGTCGGGCTGGGCACCCAGGCGGTGTTGGCGCCGGCCTGCGGGTGCACGATCTTTTGCTGCAGCATCGCCCCCATCAGGTCGGGCATGGCCCACATGCCCTTGCCGATCTGCGCCTTGCCGCGCAGGCCGCATTCCAGGCCCACCAGCACGTTGTTGCGTTCGTAGGCCGCGATCCACGGCGTCTTCTTCATGTCGCCTTTGCGCAGCATCGCGCCGGCGCGCATGGCGGTGTGCATCTCGTCGCCGGTGCGGTCCAAAAAGCCGGTTTTGATGAAGGCACAATGTGTCAGTCAGGGAAACCGCTTTCAAATTAAACAATGGCACGCATACGCGAGCAGAAAAAAACAGGAACAACCCAAACGCAAAGCTTCAAGATTCAGAAGTCCAAGTCCTTGATTGACGAAATTGATGTGGCACTGGCCAAGCACTATGGGTTTACCGCTGAAGAGTTGGACTACATCATCAACTACGACATCAAATACCGCATGGGCCAAGGCATGGATGAAAACGATGATTGACCTATCTCCCACCCAATCCGCCGACCGCATCACCGCCCTACTGGCCGCGCATGAGAGCCGCACGCTGGAGTTCAAACGCATCAGCGCCAGGCAAAAAAACATGCTTGAGGCGGTCTGCGCCTT
>JAYSYH010000192.1:0-1582 GCA_043716645.1 Betaproteobacteria bacterium
GTGGGCGCGGTGCTCGCCAGCGGCACCGAACTGTTCCGCATGATCCGCCAGGGCCGGCTGGAGTGGCGCGCCGAGGTGACCTCGGCCGAACTCGGGCGGCTCAGCCCCGGCACCACGGCTCTGGTCACCGCACCCAGCGGAATCCAGATCAAAGGCAAGCTACGCATGATTGCGCCCACCGTAGACCCACAGACCCGCTCCGCGCTGGTGTATGTGGATCTGCCCACAACACCGATGTCCGGCGCAGGAGCCGTGGTAGCGCCGGGCCGCCCCAGGAAAGGCTCGGCCCCCCCGGGGGGCAGCGCTGTACCCGCAGTGACCAGCGTGGGGGCCTTCAAACCCGGTATGTTCGCCAAGGGCGAGTTCGCGCTGGGCGACAGCAGCGCCTTGATGGTGCCGCAAACAGCGGTGGTGGTGCGGGATGGCTTCAGCTACGTTTACCGTGTTGGTGCCGATAACCGCGTTGCACAGGTCAAGGTGCAGACCGGGCGGCTCTCGGGGGACCAAGTCGAGATCGTCAGCAGCCTCAGCGCCGATGCCCGACTGGTCGCCAGCGGCGCCGGTTTCCTCAACGAGGGTGACCTGGTGCGCGTGATGGAAAACGGCAAGGCGGTCCCGGCCGCGGCGTTATCCGCTGCGTCCAGCGCGTCGGCTGCAAAGTAACGGCCGATCCCCATGAACGTCTCGTCCTGGTCGATCCAGAATCCGATTCCGGCCGTGATGCTGTTCGTGTTGCTCACGTTCGCCGGGCTGTTGTCCTTCAACGCGATGAAGGTGCAGAACTTTCCGGATATCGAACTCCCCACCGTGGTGGTGTCGGCGTCCCTGCCGGGCGCCGCACCGGCGCAGCTCGAGACCGAAGTGGCGCGCAAGCTCGAAAATTCGATCGCGACGGTACAGGGCCTCAAACACATCTACACCAAGGTGCAGGACGGCGGCGTCACGATCACGGCTGAGTTCCGGCTCGAGAAGCCGGTGCAGGAAGCGGTCGACGACGTGCGCTCGGCGGTGGCACGGGTGCGCAGCGACCTTCCGGCCGACGTGCGCGACCCCATCGTCAACAAGATCGATATGGCGGCGCAGCCGGTGCTGGCGTTCACCATCCGTTCGGTACCACGCGGCGACGTGGCGGGCATGGACAACGAGGCCTTGTCCTGGTTCGTCGACAACGACATCACACGCAAACTGCTGGCCGTGCGGGGCGTGGGGGCCGTCAACCGGGTCGGTGGTGTCACGCGGGAAGTGCGGGTGGCACTGGACGCCTTGCGCCTGCAGGCGCTGGGCGCCACGGCAGCCGACATTTCGCGCCAGTTGCGTCAGGTCCAGATCGACAGCGCAGGCGGGCGGGCCGACATCGGCGGCGGCGAACAACCGGTGCGCACGCTGGCAACCGTGCGCTCGGCGCAGGAACTGGCGGGCCTGCAACTGGCGCTGTCCGATGGCCGGCGCATCCGGCTGGACCAGGTGGCCACCGTCAGCGACACCACGGCGGAGGCGCGCTCGGCTGCACTGCTGAATGGCCAGTCGGTAGTGGGCTTCGAGGTTTCGCGCAGCAAGGGTGAAAGCGAAGTGACGGTCGGTG
>JAYSYH010000193.1:0-5081 GCA_043716645.1 Betaproteobacteria bacterium
ATCGGCAAGGCGGCCGACGGCTTCGTCACCGGCGTGGGCTATTCCACCAGCATCGACAGCGCCGAGAACAGGAAGTTCGTCGCCGAGTTCGAGGCCGCCACCAGGGCCAAGCCCGACCTCTACGGCGCCGACAGCTACGGCGTGCTGTTCTTCTACAAGGCCGCGGTCGAGAAGGCCAAGAGCACCGAGACCGACGCCGTGCGCACGGCCATGCGCGGCTTGCAATGGGCCACCCCGCAAGGCGTGAAGACGCTGCGCGCCGGCGACCACCAGGCGATGCAGGACATGTATGCGGTGAGGGTCAACAACGGGGCTTTCGAGATCGTCGGCAAGGTCAGCGCCGCCGCCGCCATCGGCCCCGACACCTGCACCAAGTTCTGAGCGCAGCACCATGACCGAAGCCTTGGAGTGGATCCAGTTCGTGCTGGCGCCACAAGTGATCAACGGCGCGTCCATCGGCGTGGCGGTGGTGTTGATGGCCCTGGGCCTGACCATCATCTTCGGTCTGCTGGACGTCATCAACATGGCCCATGGCGAGTTCTATGCGCTGGGCGCCTACGCCGCCGTGGCGCTGATCGGACTGGGCCTGCCCTTCTGGTGGGCGCTGGCCTTGACGCCGCTGTTGATGGCCGTGGTGGGCTACGCCACCGAGCGCGCGCTGATCCAGCGCGTCTTCCACTCCAAGGACCGCCACACGCTGACCCTGCTGCTGACCTTCGGCCTGGGCATCGTGTTGGAAGACGCGCTGAAGATCGTCTTCGGCGCCAACCCGTTGCGCGTGGAAGCGCCCATCACCGGGGCCACCGAGATGATGGGTTTGTTCTTCCCAAACTACCGGCTGTTCTTGATGGCGCTGGGCAGTGCCGTCATCGCCGGCGTGTGGGTGGTGGTCTTCCGCACGCGGCTCGGCGCCATGGTCCGCGCCGCCGCCTACGACCGCCACATGGCGGCCTCACTGGGCGTGCCGGTGGGCGTGGTCTACGCCGCCACCTTTGCCTTCGGCGTGGCGCTGGCCGGTTTGTCGGGCGTGCTGCTGGCGCCCATCTATTCGGTGTTCCCCACCATGGGCCGCGACTTCGTGCTGATCGCCTTCAGCGTGGTCATCATCGGCGGCATGGGCTCGATCAAGGGCGCGGTGATTGCCGGCCTGGTGTTGACGCAGATCCAGTCGATCAGCAGCCTGTTCATCTCACCGGTGTGGAGCGATCCGCTGCTGTTCGGGATCATGGTGGCGGTGCTGATGTGGCGGCCGCAAGGGCTGTTCGGGAGACTCGGTCATGGCTGAAGCCACTTTGCACGCAGCGGCCGCCGTGCCGCCGCGCCCGCGCAGCGCCATCCGCTGGCTGGCCTTCGCTTTCTTCGGCTTCGCACTGGCCTTCGCGGCGGTGGCCGCGATGCTGGGCGATGTCTTCTTCTACCGCCTGGCCACCGAGGCCTTGATCTTCGGCGGGCTGGCGCTCAGCGTGGACCTGCTGCTGGGCCGCACCGGCCTGCTGCCGCTGGGCCAGGCGCTGTTCTTCGGCTTCGGCGCCTATGTCTCGGCGCTGGTGCTCAAGCACGGCGCGCCCTCGTTCTGGCTGGCCTTGCTGGTGGTGCTGGTGACGGCCAGCGTGGCGGGGCTGATCGGCGGCATGATCGCCATCCGCGCCAAAGGCGTGTACTTCGCGCTGATCAGTTTCGGCCTGGCGCAGGTGGTCTCCAAGGTGGTGTTCAACACGCGCGAACTGGGTGCCAGCGACGGCATCATCGGTGTGCCGGTGCCCCAGGTCTCGCTGCTCTTCTTCACGGTGGACGCGGCCAGCGCGCCGGCCTTCTTCCTGCTGGTGCTGGCCTTGATCGCGGCCATTTACGCCGGCTTGTCGTGGCTGATGGAAACGCCTTTCGGCCGCATGCTGGCGGCCATCAAGGCCAACGAGAGCCGGGTGCCCTTTCTCGGATTCGACCCCTGGCGCTACAAGCTGGCGGCCTTCGTGCTGGCCGCCGACATCGCGGCCCTGTCGGGTGCGCTCTACCCCATGCTGCGCGGCTTCGTCAGCCCCGAACTGATGTTCTTCCAGGTCTCGGGCAACGCCATCATCAACGTCATCGTCGGCGGCACCGGCACGCTGGTGGGCGCGCTCTACGGCAGCGCCATCCTCACGGTGCTGAAGTCGGTGATCGGCTCCTACACCGCCCACCACCAGATCGCCATCGGCGTGCTCTTCATGGTCAGCGTGATCTTCTTCCCCAAGGGCTTGATCGGCTACCTGGTGCCGGCCCTGCAACGCCGGTGGAACAAGCCATGAGCGGCTCGATTCTTCAAGTGCGCGGCCTGACCGTGCGCTTCGGCACGCTGGTGGCCGTCAACGATGTCAGCTTCGACGCCCAGCGCGGCCACATCACCAGCGTGATCGGCCCCAACGGCGCGGGCAAGAGCAGCCTGTTCAACCTGATCAGCGGCGCCATCCGGCCGAGTTCGGGCCAGGTGCTCTTCGACGGCGTTGACCTGACGGGCGCGCGCCCCGACCGCATGCTGGCGGCCGGCCTGGCGCGCTCTTTCCAGATCACCAACCTGTTCTTCGAGCTGCCGGTGCGCGAGAACCTGCGCCTGGCCGCGCAGTTCGTCGAAGGAGGCCGAGGCCTGCTGCGCCGCGCCAGTGCCAGCAAGGCCGCGCTGGCGCGGGTGGACGAACTCATCGAACGCTTCAACCTGCGCCGCCAGGCCGACGAACTGGCGGGCTTTCTGTCGCACGGTGAACAGCGCCGGCTGGAGATTGCCGTGGCCCTGGCCGCGCGCCCGCGCATGCTGCTGCTCGACGAACCCACACAAGGCATGAGCCACGCCGACACGCAGGAGACGTCCGCGCTGATCCGCAGCCTGGCGCAAGACGGCCTGAGCATCCTGCTGGTGGAGCACGACGTGGATCTGGTGATGGACTTGTCGGACCATGTGCTGGTGATGCACCAGGGCGCCCGCCTCGCCGAGGGCCCGCCGCGCCAGGTGCGAGCCGACCCCGCGGTGCAGGCCGCCTACTTTGGCAGCGCCCCACCCACCGAGAGCCCCGAGAGCACCGAGAGTGCCGAGAGTGCCGAGAGCACCGAGAGCACCGAGAGCACCGAGGATGGCGCCCATGCTTGAACTGCAAGACGTGCACACGCACTACGGCCTGAGCCACGTGCTGCAGGGCGTGAACATCCGCGTCGGCGCCAACGAGGTGGTGGGCCTGTTCGGCCGCAACGGCGTGGGCAAGACCACGGTGATGAAAACCATCGCCGGCTGGGTCGCGCCCAGCCAGGGCCGCATCCATTTCGACGGCGGTGAGATCGGCGGCGTGGCCTCGGAAATCATCTGCCGGCGCGGTATCGGCCTGGTGCCCGAAGACCGGCGCATCTTCCCGGGCCTGACCGTCGAAGAAAACCTGGTGCTGGGCTTCATGCAGAGCAGCGGCCGCAGCCGCGCCGACGACCGCCGCAAGCTCGACGAAACCTACACCCGCTTCACGCGGCTGGGCGAACGCCGCAAGCAGCTGGGCACCACGCTGTCGGGCGGCGAACAGCAGATGCTGGCCATGGCCCGCGTGCTGGTGGGTACGCCGCGCCTGCTGCTGATCGACGAGCCCACCGAAGGCTTGGCGCCGAAGATCGTTGACGAAATCTTCGCGCTGATGGACGGCCTGCGCCGCGACGGTATCCCGATCCTGCTGGTCGAACAGAACATGCACCGCGCGGTGAGCCTGACGCAGCGCTTTTACGTTCTGGAACGCGGCACGGTGGTGATGCAGGGCTGTGGCGACAACGCGGCCGACGTGACCGCGCTGGGCCAGCAACTGGCGGTCTAGCCCGCCATTCAGGCAGTTCAGGCAGCTCGGGCGGTTCAGCCTGCGGGATTGACCGCGCACCACGGCCTGGCTGGCGTGCGCCGCACGCCGCCGTCGGAATCAACCCAGGAGCCAACAGTGCATAGCCTTCAGCGTGGGGTGCGGCGCGCGCAACGATCTGGCCGACGTGGCCGACGTGGCCGTCTTGCAGACCCTGTTCAAGCTGAACATCCCGCAGTTCCCCGACCCCATGCCGGCCAAGCTGTCCACCGACGGCATCGTGGCGCCGGGCGACGCCACCATCAAGGCGCTGTTGCGCGGCCTGCCGCCCGGGCCGTCTGAAGAGAAACTGGCCGTGGTGCTGCCGCTGGCGCTGGATAAGCGCATCGCCATTTTCTACGACCCGCTGGTTCAAGGCATGACCGCCTACGGCATCAACAGCCCGCTGCAGATGGCGCCCTCGCCTCGCTGTACGTCATCAACCGAAACCTGTGGGCTCTCGCGGCGTTGCCACTCATCTTTGGGGCCGGACAGGTCAAGATGAATGTGCCACGCGGCCGGCTCGGTTTCTACGTCTACTACCCGGCGCACTTGGCTGTGATTTGGGCGGTGGTGCGATTGCTGTAGCGAGATTCTGTACGGCTGCTTCCGGGCAACTCAGTTGTGAACACGGTCGGCAGGACCCGACCCGAAGCCTTTCTTCAGACACTCGACTCGACTGACTGCTGCTGAAAGGCGTCTCCAGGCGGGCGAAGAGTGTCAGTCCGGCCCCATAGTGAGTCGTGGGCCCGCGATCGCTGCGCTAGGCACACGGTCGACTAGGGCGCCAAGCGCACAGTGCCAGGCGGAAGGCCGTAGCTCGTCGCTCCATACCACCGGGAGTTTTTTGCACTGCAGGGCTCGAGCGGCGCATCGGGCCTTGCATCAATCGCAGCGGTCTGTCCCAACTCGAGGTCCGATGCTCCGACGATGGGGTCATTTAGGGGTAGATCGCTGCGCCGCAGTTCGCTAGACTGAATACGTCGGGTAAGAAACAGCGAACCGCCCGCCTGAATGTAGGCGCGGCGCCAACAACAACCAGTGCGAGGCTCCGGCCCGCTTCATCGTGGAGGCCTGATGACCCGCTTCGTAGGTTTTTCAATAGCGGCGATGACCGCGTTTTGTTCCGCATGTGCAGTGGTTCCCACGTACGGGCCGTGGGGCGCCCCCGAGCCGGTCACAGCGGTCAACAGCCCTGCCGCCGAGGGCTGTCCGATCGAGTCGCCGGACGGCCTCTCGCTGTAC